>JBMTDJ010000091.1:0-6724 GCA_049431945.1 Candidatus Nanopelagicales bacterium
AGCGACAGCCTGGTCCACGCGCTGTACTCGTATCGCGAGGATGCCCGCGAGGCACGTGGCGTGCGCACCCCCAACATCGTGCTCCCCGTCACGGCTCACGTCGCGCTGCGCAAAGGTGCCCACTGGCTCGGCATTGAGGTGCGCGATATCCCGCTCACCGATGCCTACACCGCCGATGTCCGGGCGATGGCTGACGCGATCGACGGCGACACGATCGCACTGGTCGGCAGCGCTGGCGACTACGCCCACGGCCTCATCGATCCCATCGAGGAGATCGGTGCCCTCGCGCAGGAGCACGGCATCGGCCTGCACGTCGACGGCTGCCTCGGCGGCCTTCTCCTGCCGTGGGCCGAGGAGTTGGGGTACGACGTAACGCCGTGGGACTTCCGCGTCCCTGGTGTCACCACCATCTCCGCGGACACGCATAAGTATGGCTACGCCCTCAAGGGAACTTCGGTGCTTCTCTATCGCGATTCCGCACTGCGCTCGCGCCAATGGTTCTCCTCCACCGATTGGCCCGGCGGCCTCTATCTCTCACCTGGTCTGGCCGGATCTCGCAGCGGTGGGCTCATCGCCTCGACGTGGGCGGCCATGGTGACGACCGGACGCGAGGGCTATCTCGCCAAGGCGCGCGCGATCTTGTCGACCAACGACGCCATCAAGGCGGGGATCCGAGAGTCGACCCCTGAACTACGGGTGATCGGTGATCCCATCTTCATGACGTCATTCATGTCGGCACCGGATGCGGACATCGACGTCTACCTTGTCAACGATGCTCTCAAGGCCCGCGGCTGGCGGATGAATTCGCTCCAGCTGCCGGCTGCCCTGCACTTCTGCGTGACCGGCCCTAACACCCAGCCCGGGGTCGCCGAAGACTTCCTCGTGGACCTGCGCGGTGCCGTCGACTACGCGATCGAGCGCCGCGGCGAGCCCGCTCAAAGCGGCGCGATGTACGGCTTCGGTGCGACCCCGCAGGGACAGGAGACGCTCACCACCGTGATGAACGGCGTCCTCGACGCCATGCACGTCGCGGCACCGGAGTTGTGAGATGACCTGGGTCCTCGCCCTCGATCTCGGCAATGGCGGACCCAAGGTTGCCGCGATCGAGCCTGACGGCGCGATTCTCGCGGTGGCCCATCGTCCGGTCGACGTCCAGATCGGCCTCGACGGCGAGGCGACGCAGGATGCCGACCAGTGGTGGTCGGTAATCGGGGAGTGCGTTCGTGAGGTGACCGGCGCCGTGGGCGGGGATGCCCGCGCGATCGCGATCACGGGGCAGTGGGGATCGACCGTGCCGGTAGACGCCGGTGGCATCCCGGTCGGACCGGTGCTGCTCTGGGCTGACACTCGGGCACGCAGGCACATGCGCGATGTCATTGGCGGGCCGGTGAGCGTCCAGGGCTTCGCCCCACACAAGGTCGTGCCCTGGGTGCGCGCGACCGGCGGGGCGCCGACGCCGTCTGGCGCAGATCCGACCGGGCACTCGTTGCTGCTGCAGCGCGAGATGCCGCAGATCTACGCGCAGGCCCGCTGGCTGCTCGAGCCGGTCGACTATCTCGGCATGCGCTTCACCGGCCGGGCCGCCGCGACGCCGGCGTCGATGATCCTGTCGTGGCTCACGGACAACCGCATCGGCTCGGAGCCGCGCTACCTGCCCGAGTTGGTGCGCAAGGCGCGGAGGGATCCAGATCGGCTGCCACCTCTGCTGCCGATGGGCTCGATCCTCGGCCCGCTCCTGCCGGAGGTTGCCGAGTCGATGGGGCTTACGGCGGGCATCCCGGTGGCCTGCGGGCTGCCGGATCTGCACGCGGCCGTCCTCGGCAGCGGGGCGATCGACCCCTATGCCACTCATATCGCCGTGTCGACCACGTCGTGGATCAGCGCGCGCGTGCCCTTCAAGCGCACCGACGTCTTCCACTCCATCGCCACGGTGCCCGGATTCGATCCGCAGATGCCGGTCATCGCGGACAACCAGGAGATCGGCGGTGCTGCTCTGCGCTGGTTGCGTGAGCAGGTGTTCGACGACGACTACCCCGTCCTCACCGAAGAGGCAGCGTCGGCACCCGCGGGGAGCGAGGGCGTGCTCTTCGCCCCGTGGCTCGATGGTGAGCGCAGCCCGGTGGAGGACAAGGAGGTCCGGGGTGCCTTTGTCGGGCTGTCGCTGCGGACCGATCGCGCGACGATGATCCGCGCGGCGATGGAGGGTGTCGCCCTCAACTCGCGATGGCTCTTCGACGTCTATGAGAAGTTCTGCAAGCGGCGCATCGACTCGGTTCGCATTCTTGGCGGTGGAGCACAGTCGGATCTGTGGTGCTCGATCTACGCCGGGGTGCTGGATCGGCCCGTCGAACAGGTCGCCCAGCCACGCGACGCCCAGATGGTTGGCGCGGCCCAATGGGCGCGCGTCTGCCTGGGGGAGACGACCCTGGCGGAGGCTGCGGCAGGGGTACGGGTGGCGCAGACCTTCGACCCGCGGGAGTGCGATCGCGGCGTCTATCAGGAGGCGTACGCCGAGTACCGCGGGCTGTACAAGCGGTTGAAGGGGTTGAGCTCGCGCCGCCGATGAAGCCGCGTAACAATCGAGGGGTGACATGGTCGGTGCGGGCATCCCGGCTCCTGGTCGTGGCGATGATCGCCCTCGGCCTGGTCGGCATGCACCAGCTAGTCGTGGCAGCCTGCCACCACGGTGCGAACCATGGCGATCAAGCTGCTGTCCTCTCCATGGACAGCGTGGTCAATCACGGAGCTCATGACCTCGCGGCCACTGCTCCAGTGGACGCAACTCCTGCCGAGACACCGTCGGATGGGTCCGACGGTGCCCCAATCGGCATCGTCGGTGCAGCCGCGACGTGTCTCGCCATCCTGCTCATGGTCATCGGACTGGTCCTTCCGCAGGTACTTGCTCGCGTTCGCCGCTGGCGGGCGATGCGTCTCAGCGCGGCTGCGGCTGTGAAGTCCGCACCCATCTCGAAGCCTCCGGATCTCACGCTGCTCTCCGTGTCGCGGACGTGATCGATCGGCTCTGGCTGATCGATCACTCATCCCTTCACGAGAGGAATTCCACAATGCTTCGACGCACCACGTTGATCGTGGGAGCGGCTGCACTCGGCGTTATCCTCGCCGGCTGCGGTGGCTCGCACGACATGGCCGATATGGCCACGCCTTCCAGCACCTCGGGAGCGTCTGCAGCGGACGCGATGTTCGCCCAGATGATGATCCCGCACCACGAGCAGGCCGTGGAGATGTCCACGCTCGCAGAGACCCGGGCATCAAGCCCGCAAATCAAGGAACTAGCCGCCGAGATCAAGGGCGCCCAGCAGCCGGAGGTCGACCAGATGACCTCCTGGCTCGAGGAGTGGGGTCTGCCGGTCCTGTCCATGGATGAGGCCATGGGCGACCACGGTGGCCACGGCATGTCGGGCATGCTCACCGACGAGCAGATGCAGCTACTCGCCGATGCCAATGGCCCGGAGTTTGATCGCCTCTTTGCCGAGTTCATGATCGAGCACCACGAGGGCGCGATCGACATGGCCGAGGACGTCGTGGACTCCAAGGATCCGCGCGTGGCAGCACTCGCCGCGGAGATCATCGCCACCCAGGCGGAGGAGATTGCCCAACTGCGGGCATTCCTCGACGGCTCGGCGACAGCAGCGGAGGGGGATGCCTCGGCATCCCCCTCTGTCGTCCCGCTTTCCACGCCGGTGGATCACGTGCACGCGGCCGTCTACGTCGACGGCGCACTGCTCATCGGCACCCATACGGGCGTCGTCTCGATTGACCCGGGGACGGGGATAGTGAGCCGCGTGGGCGACTCGCGCGACGATTTCATGGGCCTGGCCGGCACCGGGGGCCTCCTCGTGGCCAGTGGCCATCCCGGAGCTGGATCGACCCTGTCGGATCCCGTGGGGCTCATCCGCAGCGCTGATGGTGGCCAGTCGTGGCAGACGGTGTCGCTGACCGGTGAGATCGACTTCCACGCGCTCGCGATTGATAGGGACCGGGTCGTCGGGTCCGCCACCGCGGGCGAACTGCTGTACTCCGACGACGCCGGGCGCACGTGGTCGACCATCGTGCCCGGAGAGGCGACGGCGCTGGCGTGGTTTGACGGCCGGCTGTGGATCGCGGGCGCCTCGGGCGTGTCGACCTGGGCACCCGGTGATGATGCTCCTCTGGCTGCGGGCCTCGCGGGGCTCCTCGTCGCCTCGGACGCCGCAGGCACGCGGCTGTGGGTGCTGAGGCCGGACGGCACCCTTGCGACATCGGTCAATGGCACGACGTGGATGGAAGCCGGAGCGGTGCCTGAAGCCGCGTCGATGGCCGCGTCCGCTCAGGCGGTCTATGTCGCGACGCCGGACAAGGTCTACGTCGTACCAGCGCCCTAATCGCCGCGTGCACCAAGTCGGACAACGTGGACGTCGCGGTACTCCGGCTCAGGGTCCGTCATCGATTCGACCAGCCGGACCTCATCGATGCTGAAGCCGGGGCCCGCGTAGTCGGCGAGCGATCGGGCCGCGTCTCGTGCAGCGCCCTCGCGCCGCGGCGACGGTCGCCATCGTCCGACCGTGAGATGTGGCTGCCATGGACGGCTCTCCAGGTGCACCCCGGCCTTGGGCATCTCGCGCTGGATCGCATCGGCCAGCCCGCCGAGACGGGTGACGGCCGAGAACCGAGGGCCGCCAGCGGACTGCTGCGTGGCGTTGCCGACCCCGAGCCAGAGCACGCCGGGGAAGCTCCCCGAGCCGGCCAGGCACAGGCTCTCGATGGGGGAGTGCGAGGCCGCGACCTCGTCCAGGCGGGAGGTGAGTTCGGGGACCCGGTCAGGGTCAACTTCCCCCAGGAATGCCAGCGTCAGGTGCCAGCGTTCACTAGGTACCCAACGCATGTCCGGGGTGGTGGAGGCGATCCGGTCCACCGCCCCGGCGGCGTGGGAGATGGCCTCGGGTGAGGGGACGATCCCGACGAAGAGGCGCACGTTCCCAGGCTAGGCCCAGTCTGGGGTCAGACGGGGGATTCGAGCACGGCGTACCATGGCAGGACAACTGAACAGCGGGGGTGACAGGTTTCGACGATCAGATGACTGATCACGGAGAAGCGTGCCGAGGACATCGGCTTATCTCGTTAACGATGCCGGTAACCAAATAACTGCCAAAAAGACGCAGTCCGAGTTCGCACTCGCCGCCTGAGGCGAGTAGCAACTCCGTCAGCCCGGGAAGTCTCCGACCCGGATCCTGACGTCATCTAGGAGACTCACCAATCTCCCCGGTCACGGGGGAGTGCGGAAAATCACACAGTGACTGGGCCGCTACCGCGCAGTGCCGTACGAAGCGCGGAGGCCGAGTAGCGATAGCACGGCTACGCACGTAGAAGGCCGGATTGGCTCTGACCGGACCCGGGTTCGATTCCCGGCACCTCCACAAAGACTACGACCCAGGGTTGATCCCCTGGGTCGTAGTCTTTGTTTGGCTTGTGGGCGTCGGGAATCGGGAGGAAGGAGTGAGATCCGCGACGGCTCCTGATGCGGGCGGGCAAGGTACGGATTGCTGAACTTTCCTCTCCATCTTGGAAATCCCGCTCCCGACGGGATGTGGGTGCGTACTGTCGGGGTGATGAGCGATCGCGAGTTGGTGTTGCCTCGTGTTCGATGAATTCCAGGCATACGTGCCACGCAGCCTTGGTGGTGTGGTCGATGCCATCGCGGAGGCACGGACCGGGACCAGGGCCAAGCGGGCATGGATCATGCCCAATGGCGCAGTGGAGATCGCCTTCTTCCTCGACGGAGCGCAAATCGACGGCTTCTATATGGGCGACGATGATCCCTCAGAGCGCGGCTCTCGAACCACTTTCTCCCTCCTGTTTGGGGCATCGACGAAGCCTCAGGTTGTGATAACTCCGAACACGCGCGTCATGATCGCCATGATGGCGCCGATCGCGGCTCAGTTAATTTTCGGAATCCCAGCATCTGCGATACACAATCGCACCATCGAACCAACCATGATCCGAGGCGACCTGGGGATGATCGAGGATCAACTGAACACCCTGCCGACGTTCATGGAGCGAGCCCAATTCCTTGAGAGGTATTTGCTACGACGGTTGAGAAGGCATTCCGATATCCCTCCGTTCGTATCCTTCACTCGCCATGCTCAGCACGTCCTACGGGAAGCTGACCCCTTCTGGATGACCAAGACACTGATAGACAAATCCGGCTACTCATCAGTGCACATGAATCGATTGGCGAAAATCTGGTTGGGGACCACCCTGAACCGCTACGAGGCACTCTTTCGCTTTCGTGACGCCCTCGGTCGCATGCAAGCACCCGAACTGAATCTGGCCGAGGTGGCAGCGGAATGTGGATACCACGACCAGGCTCATTTCACTCATAGCTTCAAGCAATTCTCAGGACTAACCCCGTCTGCATACCGCGCGGCGTCGAAGGTTGGTGTCGACACTCTCTTCTTCGAGAAATTGCCCGCGTAATCACCGCGTGCTCTAGCGGTCTCAAGACGATCGTTTCGTACAAGACCCGTCGCACGTGACGTTCTAACCTCGCAAACGCCCCAGGAGTCGAGCACTCCGTCTAGCCGGTCCACGAATGTGAGGGTTGGAATGAAGATCATCATGAACGTGCGAATCACTCAGGGATACGAGAAGTGGGTCGAGCTCTTCCGTTCCGCGGGGGCTGTGCGCGAGCAATTTGGCATTACCGTTTTGGCGTATGGTCACGATA
>JBMTDJ010000092.1:0-6702 GCA_049431945.1 Candidatus Nanopelagicales bacterium
GGCGCTGACCTCAGGATACCCCTGGGGGTAGGGATTCAGCCCAGCGGCTCGACGGCCACCTGCGCGGCGATCTCGAGCGGGAGCTCGACGTACTCCCCCGCCGAGCCCACCATGACCCCCGATGCGGCCCGCTGGACGCGCACGGCACTGCCGGGAACGACGCCGGCTCGTTGGAGCAGGGCCACCATCTCCGGGTCCACCTGGGCGCTCTCGCCGATGCGGCGCACGGTCACCCGCACCGTCGCATCGCCCGCAGCGCGGTCCAGGCTCACCCAGTGGTCTCCTCGCGCCGACGCGGACTTGGCCCCCGGCACGAGCTCCTCGAGGCCCGGGATCGGATTGCCGAACGGCGACTCGGTCGGGTTGTCCAGCATCTGCAGGATCCGCCGCTCGACAGTGTCGGACATCACGTGCTCCCAGCGGCACGCCTCGGTGTGCACATCCTCGATGGGCAGGCCGATGACATCGACGAGCAGGCACTCGGCGATCCGGTGCTTGCGCATGACGCGTGTGGCGTATTCGCGGCCGCGCGGGGTGAGCTCGAGGTGCCGATCCCCCTCAACGGTGAGCAGTCCGTCGCGCTCCATACGGGCCACAGTCTGCGAGACCGTCGGGCCGCTCTGGCCGAGGCGCTCGGCGATGCGGGCGCGCAGGGGGACGATCCCTTCCTCCTCGAGCTCGAAGACCGTCCGGAGATACATCTCCGTGGTGTCGATGAGGTCGCTCACGCACGGCATTCAACCCCATGCGAGCGTCGTCCGCCCTTCCACGGCCCCGGGATGCCCGAGGATGCCCGGACCCCTAGCCTGACGATGTGCCCGCCGTCGCCTGGTTCCGTCGCGACCTGCGCCTGGGCGACAACCCCGCACTCGGCGCAGCAGCCGCCGTGGACGGCGAGGTCGTGCCTCTCTTCGTCGTCGACCCTGCACTCTGGGAGCCGGCCAGCGACGTGCGCCGGGCCTACCTGGTCGACTCGCTGCGTTCACTCGACGCCGACATCGGCGGCCAGCTCCTGCTGCAGCACGGTGACCCGGTCGATCACGTCGTCACTGTCGCTCGCGCAGCGGGTGCGAGCAGCGTCCACATCGCCGCAGACTTCGGCCCCTACGGCATCCAGCGCGACGAGCGCGTGAGGGCGGCGCTGGCCGAGCACGGCATCGACCTCGTCGTCACCGGATCCCCCTACGCCGTCGCGCCGGGCCGGGTGACGAAGGACGACGGCACGGCGTACCGCGTTTACACGCCGTTCTACAAAGCCTGGCTCCGCCACGGCTGGCGCGCCCCGGCACCCGACATCGAGGCGACCTACCTGATGCCGCTGGAGTGCCACGGCTATCCCGAGCGCCCGGAACTACCCTTCGCTCTACCCACCGCGGGCGAAGCGGCAGCGCTGGAGCGGTGGGCGGCGTTTCGGGCTCAGGGCCTTGAGGCCTACGACGACACGCGTAA
Organism: Candidatus Nanopelagicales bacterium; assembly: GCA_049431945.1. Taxonomy (GTDB): domain Bacteria; phylum Actinomycetota; class Actinomycetes; order S36-B12; family S36-B12; genus Mxb001. The sequence goes on from JBMTDJ010000092.1 coordinate 1,450, forward strand.
CTTCCCTGCGCTCGACGGCACGTCGGCCATGGGCCATCACCTGAAGTGGGGCGAGATACATCCGCGCACGATCCTCGCTGATCTGGGCGAGTCCGCGGGCGAGGAGACCTTCCGCAAGGAGATCGCCTGGCGCGAGTTCTACGCCGATGTGATGCACCAGCGTCCCGAGAGCGCCCGGGTCTCGCTCGATGCGCGCTTCGACGACGACTTCGCGTGGGACTCCGGTGACCGCGCCGATGAATTCTTCGACGCGTGGGCGCAGGGCCGGACCGGATACCCCTTCGTCGACGCGGGGATGCGCCAGCTCCTCGAAGAGGGGTGGATGCACAATCGGGTGCGCATGGTGGTTGCCAGTTTCCTCGTCAAGGATCTGCACCTGCCGTGGCAGCGCGGTGCCACGCATTTCATGCGTTGGCTGCGAGACGGCGACCTGGCGAGCAACTCCCACGGCTGGCAGTGGACCGCCGGATGTGGCACCGACGCCTCGCCCTACCACCGCGTCTTCAACCCGGTGGGCCAGGGTGAGCGCTTCGATCCCGACGGCGACTACGTCCGCCGCTATGTCCCCGAACTGGCCCACCTGCCCGGCAAGACCGCGCACACGCCCTGGGACACCCTGGGCGGATACGACCACGGATACCCCGAGCGCATTGTGGATCACGCAGCCGAGCGCATCGAGGCGCTCGACCGCTTCGCGCGAATGAAGGAGCGTGCCTCCGGCTGATCGGTGGACGCGAGCCCTCCCGACTCCTCGACCTGACACACTCACCCCATGCCAGCAATCGCGGTGCTCTCCCTGAAGGGGGGTGTGGGCAAGAGCACCACCGTGCTCGGGCTCGCCGGCGCCATCTGGGCACGGGGACTCCGGGCGCTGGTCATCGATCTCGACCCTCAGGCCAATGCCACGGTGGCTCTTGATCCACCCCCCTTCGCCTTCACCGTGGGAGACGTCCTCGCCGACGGCCGTCCGGGCATCGCGCGCGAGGCCATCGTCCCCACCGGCTGGGGCCCCCAGGTCGACCTGCTCCCGAGCGAAGAGGCCGTCGCCCATCGCAATCGCCCCGAGGGCGATGACTCCGCCACGCGCCTGCGGGTGAGCCTCGCAGGTGCGACCGCGGGCTACGACGTCATCCTCATCGACTGCCCCCCGTCCCTGGACGAGCTCACGCGCAATGGCCTTGCCGCAGCAGACTCTGCGCTGGTCGTCACCGAGCCGGGGTTCTTCGCGCTCCAGGGCGCGACGCGAGCACTCCGCGCGGTGGAAGCAGCACGTACCTCGGTCAACCTGCGCCTTCGACCGGCCGGCGTGCTGGTCAACCGCGTGCGCGGCAATCTCTCGGAGCACCGCTACCGAATCGACGAGTTGCGTGAGGTGTACGGCGATCTCGTCCTCGATCCGGTGATCCCCGAGAGGTCCGCCGTGCAACAGGCACAGGGAGCGGGGGTGCCCGTGCAGGCATGGCGCTCGCCCGGTGCCTCCGAGGTCAGCGACGCCTACGACGACATCCTGGATCGACTGCTCGCGTGAGAGCCGTACCCTGGTGGGACCCCGAGGGTCGGCCAGGTCGCCGGGGACGCCCGAGAGAGGTCCCATGAACCAGCAGAAGCCCAAGCCGGCACTCAGCCGCGCTCCCGACGCCGATCTTCACCCCGTGAGCGGGCGTCCGCTGCCGTCGAGCGTTCCCGGGGGCGTGAAGGCCAGCAAGGGCAAGGGCAAGTCCAAGTCGCTCAAGCCAGGCAAGGGCGCGACGGCCGCGGATGCGATCACCGGTCCGCCCAAGGACAAGTACGTCGACCTCGGCGCTCGTGTGCCCAAATCGGTCCGAAAGCGGCTTCGCGCAGAGGCCAAGGCCCAGAGCGTGACCGACGATGAACTGGTCGCGCGCATCCTCGACGCCTACCTGCCGTAAGGCGGCAAGGCCGCTGGCTAGGGCACTGGCCGCTCGGCGTCATATCTGAGGAACGCTGGCACCGCGGCGACGAGTGCGCCAGTGAAGACCAGGCACAGCACTCCCCCGGATACGGCTGAGACCGCCTCGCCGAAGACCTCGGCGACTGCTCCGGCCTCCACGTCACCGAGCCGCGGCCCCCCGACGACGACGACGGTGTAGATCCCCTGCAATCTTCCGCGATAGTCATCGGGTGTCGCCGCCTGCAGGATCGTCGTGCGGAAGATCGCGCTCACGGAGTCAGCACCGCCCGCGATGGCCAGCAGGACGAGTGCCACCGGGAGCTCCCTGACGAGACCAAAAACCGCGATTGCACTGCCCCAGACGCAGATCGACATCACCACTGCCCGCCCCTGACGGCGCACCTTGCCCAGGGGGCCGGACAGGACGGTTGCGGTGATGGATCCCACCGCGGGCGCCGCCGAGAGCAGTCCGACAATGAGAGCGACATCAGCAAGTGAGCCGCCGTACCACGCGGTCGCAATGGCCGGGAAGAGAGCGCGGGGCATCCCGAACACCATGGCCACGATGTCGAGATAGAAGGACATCTGCAGATTGCGCTTGCCCTTGAGGAATCGAATTCCGTCCCACACACTGCGCCAGCCGCGCGCCGCGTCAGGAGCGCGCCCCTCAGGCGGAAGCGAAGGTAGCCGCCACATCGCCCAGACGGAGATCGCGAAAACGATGAGGTCGAGCGCATAGACGGTCGTCACGGTGCCTGTGCCGGCGACGAGGAATCCGGCGACGACAGGTCCAACCGTGAAAGCAAGCCCCCATGTCAGCGTGTTGAGAGCGTTGGCGGCCGGCAGCAGATGCGCCGGCACGAGGCGGGGGATGATCGCCTGCCGCGCCGGATTGGCGATGGCGAAGAACCCTGACTGCACGGCGATGATGGCGTAGAGCAGTGCCACGGAGTTCAGTCCGGCCAGCGACTGTGCGACGAAGGCAAGAGTGCTTCCCCACAGGCCCATCGTGGAGAACAAGGCCACACGACGCCGATCGAAGCGATCGAGCAGCGCCCCGCCGTAGAGGCCGAGGACGACCAGCGGGACGAGCTGAAAGAAGCCGGTGAGGCCGACCGACAGGGAGGATCCGGTGAGGTCGTAGACCTCGAGCGCCACGGCCACCGATGTCATCTGCTGGCCAGCGGTGCCAACGCTGTGGCCGATCCACAGACGTCTGAAGGGCGGACTCTCCCGCAGTGGCGTGAGGTCGGCGAAGATGCGTGCCATGACGGAAGCCGGCTAGGGCGACAGTCGCTCGATGGTCCAGGCGGACGGATCGTCCAGTCCCCGGTCGGCGATGCGCCGATACCTCAGCCGATCATGCAGGCGTGAGTCGCGGCCCTGCCAGAACTCCACAGACTCCGGCACGATGATCCAGCCGCCCCAGAAGTCCGGGAGCGGCACCTCGGCGGGGAAGCGCTCGACCATCTCGGCATAGCGCTCATCGAGGACCGCACGATCGGCGATGACCTCGGACTGGCGGCTTGCCCAGGCACCCACGCGAGAGCCGTGTGGGCGCGATGCGAAGTAGTCGGCTGCCTCCTCGCGGGGCACCGGCATGACCGGGCCCGCGACGACCACCTGTCGGTGCAGCGGCAGCCAGGGGAATACGCAGGCCGCCAGCCCGGTCTCGGCGAGTTCGCGGCCCTTGCGCGAATACAGGTTCGTGTAGAACGCAAAGCCCCGAGCATCCGCGTCCTTGAGCAGCACCGTGCGCGCACTGGGTACGCCGTCCCCGGACACGGTGGACAGCACCATCGCATTGGGCTCCACGATGCCTTCGGTCACCGCATCCACAAGCCACGCGCGGAACTGCGTGAGCGGATCGGGTGCGAGGTCGGCCTCCACGAGCGTGCCCCGGTCATATGCCAGGCGCATCGCCCGAAGATCATGCTCGCGATCAGCGGCCATGCCCCGATCCCATCACGCCCGGCCACGGGCCCGCTCAGCAGTGGGGTTGAATGGGGTCATGAGCGACTTCGTGCCCGGACTGGAGGGGGTCATCGCCTTCGAGACGAAGATTGCGGAGCCTGACCGGTCCGGCGGCTCCCTTCGCTATCGGGGCGTCGACATCGAGGACCTCGTCGGGCGCGTGTCCTACGGCAACGTCTGGGGTCTGCTCGTCGACAACGAGTTCAACCCCGGACTCCCCCCGGCTGAGCCCTACCCCATCCCGGTGCACTCCGGTGACGTTCGCGTTGACGTGCAGTCCGCAATCGCCATGCTGGCGCCCGGCTGGGGCCTGCAGCCCCTGCTCGACATCGACGACGACACCGCTCGCGAGAACCTCGCCCACGTCTCCGTGATGGCGATGTCCTTCGTCGCCCAGGCCGCTCGCGGACTCGGCGTACCGATGGTTCCCCAGTCCCGGATCGACGACGCCTCGACAATCGTCGAGCGCTTCATGACCCGTTGGCGGGGTGAGCCCGACCCCAAGCACGTCCAGGCAGTCGACGCCTACTTCGTCTCGGCTGCGGAGCACGGCATGAACGCCTCCACCTTCACCGCGCGCGTCATCGCCTCGACCGGTGCCGACGTCGCCGCGGCCATCTCCGGAGCGATCGGCGCGATGAGCGGCCCGCTCCACGGCGGCGCGCCATCGCGAGTCATCGGCATGATCCGCGAGATCGAGCGCACCGGTGATGCCGAGGGCTACGTCAGGGGCGTGCTCGACCGCGGTCAGCGCCTCATGGGATTCGGCCACCGCGTCTATCGAGCCGAGGACCCGCGCGCCAGAGTGCTGCGCCGCACTGCGGAGGAGCTCGGCGCCCCACGCTTCGAGGCCGCCCTGGCCCTTGAGACGGCGGCCCTGGCCGAGTTGCGCTCGCGGCGGCCCGACCGCATTCTCGAGACCAACGTGGAGTTCTGGGCCGCAATCATGCTCGACTTCGCCGAAGTGCCCCCGGAGATGTTCACATCCATGTTCACGTGTGCCCGGCTGGCCGGCTGGAGTGCGCACGTCCTCGAGCAGAAGCGCACCGGTCGCCTGGTGCGTCCATCCGCTCGCTACGTCGGGCCGGGCCCGCGCATCCCCGAGGCCGTGCCCGGATGGGACGCGGAGATGGTCGCCCCCTCCGGCTACACGCCGTCCCTGCGCGAGTCCAGGCAGACCTCAGTCCGGCGCTGACCGGCGTACTGCGTAGCCTTGCCGTCGTGAGCGACGACATCATCATCCCCACCGATCTCCTGCCGCGCGATGGACGCTTCGGCGCGGGTCCGTCCAAGGTGCGCCGCGAGCAGGTGAGCGGGCTGCTCGACGTGTCCGGCACCTACCTGGGCACGTCTCACCGCCAGAAGAC
>JBMTDJ010000093.1:0-6514 GCA_049431945.1 Candidatus Nanopelagicales bacterium
GGGGGGTCGGCGGTCCGCCGTACTCGCCTAGGCGACCGATTCCTGACCGTGGGCTCCGGGCCGCGGGACGCCGTATCCCGTCGTGCGCTGGCGAGGAATGCGTCCTGCCGAGCGGATCAGGTCCTGGAGGTCCTCGACCGTCTTCGCCGACCCGTGCTCGGATCCGGCCATCCGACTGATGGTCTCCTCCATGAGTGTGCCGCCGAGATCATCGGCGCCGCCAGCAAGCATGAGCCGACAGCCGTCGTCGCCGAGTTTCACCCACGAGCACTGCACGTGATCGATCGCGCCGTGCAGCATGATGCGCGCCATCGCGTGAACGGCGCGGTTATCGCGCACAGTGGGACCGGTGCGCGCCACACCCGCCAAGTAGATCGGCGCGTTGTGGTGAACGAAAGGCAGTGGGACGAATTCGGTGAACCCGCCAGTGCGCTCTTGGACGGTGCGGATCGTACGAAGGTGCTCGACCCAGTGCCGGGGCTCGTCAACATGCCCGAACATCATCGTCGATGTCGTAGGCAGCCCGACGTCGTGCGCCGTGGAGACCACCTCGATCCATGTGGCGGTGGGCAGCTTGCCCTTCGTCAGGACCCAGCGCACCTCATCGTCGAGAATCTCCGCTGCCGTACCCGGCATCGAGTCGACGCCCGCGTCGCGAGCGGCCAGGAGCCAGTCTCGAAGAGGCATGCCGGTGCGCGAGGCGCCGTTGACCACCTCCATGGGACTGAAGGCGTGCAGATGCACATCCGGCGCTGCGGACTTCACGGCCCGGGCGAGATCGAAGTACGCCGTCCCGGGGAGGTCGGGATGGATGCCTCCCTGCATGCAGATCTCGGTGGCGCCCGCAGCGACCGCTTCGCGGACGCGCTCCGCCACTTCCTCCAGCGACAGGGTGAACGAATCGACGTCTGATGCGCGTTGAGCGAAGGCGCAGAAACGGCACCCGGTGTAGCAGACGTTGGTGAAGTTGATGTTGCGATTGACGACGTACGTCACTTCGTCGCCCACCACATCGAGACGAAGGGCGTCGGCAAGGGCGGTCAGGGCATCGAGTGCGGCACCTTCGGCTGACATCAGGGCAATGGCATCGTCCGCGTGATCCACGTGCGCCAGCAGCCGAGGGTCGGAGTGCGCGAGATCAAGGGCTCGTCGAAGGTCCGAGGGAAGGCGTTCGGGGGCGGAGGAGACTCGGTGGGCGCGCTCGGCGACCTCCTCCCAGTCGCCGTAGACCTCGGCGAAATCATCCCGTCGATCACTGCGGCGCCCCGAAACGTCAATGTCGATGTGCAGGTCCACGCGACCGCCTGCGGCTCGGGCAGCGAACGTCGCGTAGCCCCCTGAATCCGCGTCGGGCTCCTGCCAGGGCAAGCCGACCGGGTGTGCGGGCTGCATCAAGAGCCCGTCGGGACCTGCCAGCGCGTCGACGTGCGGTCGTACTCGGGGATCGATCCACTGCCCCGAGTTGACGTAGCGCGGATGGACCGTGAGCCGGGGACGCAGGTCGAAGCCGGCGTCGGCCGTGAGATCGACCAGCGCCTCGAGGTGCGGCCACGGGCGCTCGGGGTTGACGTGGTCAGGCGTGAGCGGACTCACGCCACCCCAGTCGTCGACGCCGGCCCTGAGCAGGTCGACGAGGTCGTCAGAGAGATTGGGGGGCGCCTGCAGGCGCACGTGGGGACCGAGGACGACGCGTGCGGTCGCGAGAGTGGCGAGGTAGTCCTGGGGATCCAGGTCTGGCTCACCGCGCATCGCTGTGTCGTCCTTCGAGCGGAAGTTCTGGACGATGACCTCCTGCACGTGCCGATGCCGCCGGTGTGCCGCGCGCAGGGCGAAGAGGGCGTCGATGCGCTCCTCCGGAGTCTCCCCGATCCCCACGAGAACGCCGGTGGTGAAAGGAATCGACTGGCGACCCGCGTCCTCGATCACCTGGAGGCGCACCCGCGGCTCCTTGTCGGGGCTACCGAAGTGCGGTGCGCCCGGGGTGGACCAGAGGCGATCGGCGGTCGTCTCGAGCATCATTCCCATGCTGGGCGCGACCGGGCGCAGCCGCCTCATCTCCTCCCAGGACATGACTCCGGGGTTGAGGTGCGGGAGGAGGCCGGTCTCCTCGAGGACGAGGATGGCCATCGCGCGCACGTAGGCGAGGGTGTCGGCGTACCCCGCCTCGTCCAGCCACTGCTGTGCTGCCGGCCAGCGATCCTCGGGCCGGTCACCCAGGGTGAAGAGCGCCTCCGCGCAACCTAGGCGGGCCCCCTGTCGCGCGATGTCGAGGACCTCGTCGGGCGACAGGTAGGGCGCGGGCACGCGGTGGGGCACGGTGGCGAACGTGCAGTAGTGGCAGCGGTCCCGACACAGCCGGGTCAGGGGGATGAAGACCTTGGGCGAATACGTGATGATGCCGGAGAGACCAGCCTCGTCGAGGCCACGGTCTCGCAGCGATCCGGCGATCGCCATCAATTCGGTCAGTGCGTCTCCGCGAGCACCCAGAAGCCAGGTCGCCTCGTCGGGAGCGAGGCTGTCCCCCCTTCGGGCACGAGCCAGGGCACGGACGACCCCTGATGGCGCTGCTGGCACCGTGACACTCTATGTCCATGGACGCCCGCCCACGCCGCATCGCCGTCCTCGCCGGTGGGATCGGAGGAGCCCGCTTCCTGCGAGGCCTCATCGATGCCTCCGGCCCGGATGCCCAGATCACGGTCATTGGCAACACCGGGGACGACATCTGGATCCATGGAATGCGCGTGTGCCCGGACCTCGACACGGTGATGTACACCCTCGGGGGCGGCATCTCGGAGGAGCGCGGCTGGGGGCGCGAGGACGAGACCTTCACCGTGAAGGACGAGCTCGCCTCCTACGGCCTCGAGCCGTCGTGGTTTGGCCTGGGCGACCGCGACATCGCTACGCACGTGGTCCGCACCCAGATGCTGAATGCGGGCTACCCGCTGTCTGCGGTGACCGAAGCTCTCTGCGCACGGTGGCAGCCCGGAGTCCGTCTGCTGCCGATGACCGACGAACGTGCAGAGACGCACGTGGTCGTGGACGACCCGGACGGTGCTCTTGACGGGACCGGCGCTCCCGCACGTCGCGCGATCCACTTCCAGGAGTGGTGGGTGCGCTACCGCGCGGCCCTGCCCGCTCACTCGATCGTCCTGGTAGGAGTCGAGGACGCCAAGGCTGGCCCGGGGGTGGTCGAGGCGATCGAGAGCGCTGACGTCGTCGTGCTACCACCGTCGAATCCCGTGGTGTCGGTGGGCACGATCCTGCAGGTTCCCGGGGTGCGTGAGGCCATTCAGCGCACGCCCGCTCCGGTGGTGGGAGTTTCGCCCATCGTCGGCGGCAGGCCGGTGCGCGGTATGGCGGACGCCTGCCTCGCCGCCATCGGGGTCGAGACCGACGCGGGGGCTGTAGCGAAGCACTACGGGTCGCGTCGCGCGCTCATCCCGCTCGGCGCACCCGGGTCAGGGATCCTCGACGGCTGGCTTGTCGACGACAGCGACGTCTCCGTCGTGCCCGCGGTGCAATCGCTCGGCATCGCTTGCGAGGCACGCCCACTCCTCATGACCGATCCCGCGACGACGTCGGCGATCGCTGCGGCGACACTCGACCTCGGCGAGCGACTGCGGCAGCAGGTATGACGCTGCAGGTCGCCGGGATCTATGGCCTGGGCGAAGTCACTCCCGCGACCGATCTGGGCGAGGTCCTCTCCGAGCGGTTGCGTGACGTCGCCTGGCCAGATGGCACGACAGGGCTGCACGACGGTGATGTCATCGTGGTGACGAGCAAGATCGTGAGCAAGGCCGAGGGTCGCATCCTGCCCGAGGAGCATCGAGACAGCGCACTCGCCGACGAGACCGTGGACATCGTGGCGACGAAGCACACCCCGCGTGGCATCACGCAGATTGTGCGCACCCGACACGGAATCGTGCTCGCCGCGGCCGGGATCGATGCGAGCAATGCCCCCGAGGGCCACATCCTGCTTCTCCCCCTCGACCCCGATGACTCGGCGCGGCGCCTTCGCGCCTATCTGCGCCAGGACACGGGTCGGCGTATCGCCGTCATCATCACCGACACACTCGGGCGGCCGTGGCGTGACGGACTCACCGATTGCGCCATCGGGGTAGCCGGCGTGACCGTCATCGATGATCTTCGGGGGCGCCCTGACACGGGGGGCAGGCAGATGGAGGCGACCGTGATCGCCATCGCCGACGAGATCGCGGCCGCCGCCGACCTGGTGAAGGGCAAGACGGCGGGGGTACCCGTCGCCGTCGTCCGTGGACTGGCCGATCACGTGACGGACGATGACGGGCCCGGTGCACTGATGGGCGTGCGGCCACTCGAGGAGGACCTGTTCCCCCTCGGAGCGACGGAGGCTCGCGCACAGGGGCGCCGAGAGGCGCTCTCCGGTCGCCGTACCGTCCGGCAGTTCACCGCCGAGCCGGTTGACCCGGCGGCCCTCGAGTCGGCCATCGCCGCGGCGGTCACGGCTCCCGCTCCGCACCATTCGACGCCCTGGCGCTTCGTCGTCCTCGATTCCGATCGCGAGCGCCTGCTCACCGCCATGCGCGAGCGCTGGCAGGCAGACCTGGCAGCGGATGGTTTTGACCAGGGGGCGATCACCCGCCGTGTGAGCCGTGGGGACATCCTGTGGCGTGCCCCCGCGGTGGTGCTGCCCTTCCTCGACTTGGCCGAAGGCCCACACGCGTATCCCGATGAGCGTCGCCGGTCATTCGAGCGAGACCTCTTCCTGGTGTCCGGCGGAGCCGCGGTGGAGAACCTGCTGATCTCGCTCGCCACGGACGGATGGGGCGCCGCCTGGATCTCGTCGACGATGTTCTGTCCCGACGTTGTCCGCGATGCCCTGGACCTGCCCGACACCTGGCAGCCCCTCGGCGCCATCGCCGTGGGACGAGCGGCGCAGGATCCCGGCGAGCGCCAGGCCCGCCCGGCGTCGGACTTCATCCTCCGCCGCTGACGGAGAGGGTCTAGGCGTCGGTGGAGAAGCGGACCGCCCCGTCAACAAGGTCCACCTCTGGCCAGACGCGCGCACCCGATGTCAACTCGATGCCGCGGCCCAGCCGCGCCGCGTCACCGATGACACATTCGGTGAGCGACGACCCGTCGCCGACGTAGGCGTGCCGTCCGACCACCGAGTCCACGATCACGGCCCCGGGCGCGATGACGGCCCCATCGAGCAGGACGGATCCATGCACGCGGGCCCCCGCACCGATTCGCGCGCCCCTGCCGACAGTGGTGCCCCCGGACAGCGCCGCGTCACCCGCGATCTCGGCCCCCTCGAGCACCAGGGCCTCCGCCGGCACATGCCCGGGCCACGGGGCGATCCCGAGCACCAGATCGGCCGATCCGCGCACGAAGTCCCAGGGCGTGCCCAGATCGAGCCAGTAGGCATCGTCGATGACTCCCTGAAGGATCGCTCCCTGCGCCAGCAGATCGGGGAATGTCTCGCGTTCGACCGACACCGGGCGTCCCGTGGGAATCGCATCGATCACTGACCGCCTGAAGACGTAGCAGCCCGCATTGATCTGATCAGTGACGATCTCCGCGGGCGTCGTGGGCTTCTCGCGGAACGCGATCACGCGACCATCGGACTCGGTCGGCACCAAGCCGTAGGCCGTCGGATCAGCGACGCGCACCAGGTGCAGGGTCACTGACGCGTCGGCGAGCAGGTGCGCGTCGACCAGCGCGGCGTAGTCGACGCCACTGAGCACATCCCCATTGAGCACCATGACGGGATCGTCGGGGCCGCTGCGCAGGTGCGCGGCCGCGTGTCGGATGGCCCCGCCGGTGCCGAGCGGCTCGTCCTCCACGGCGTAGGCGATCTCGACGCCGAGCGCGCTGCCGTCACCGAGTTGCTCAGCGAAGACGTCCGCGCGATACGACGTGCCGAGGATCACGCGCTCCACACCCGCGTCGCGGGCTCGCTCGATCTGATGGACCGTGACGGGTGTGCCGGCGACGGGCAGCATCGGCTTGGGTGTGCCGAGGGTCAGCGGGCGCAGGCGGGTGCCCCGTCCCCCCACCAGCAAGATCGCCTCGCGCATGCCGGTCATCCCATCACATGGCTCGGGCGCATACCTCAGGCGACCGCGCCACATGGACCGGTCAGACATGACGAAGGGCCCGGCCGGGTGGCCGGGCCCTTCGCTTCAGGCTGGATGGTGTTGCCGGGTCAGGAGACTCCGGTGCCCTCGAGCCACTTAGCCACGATGTCCGGATGCTCGTCGATCCACTTCTGAGCAGCCTCTTCAGGCGTCATGCCGTTCTCGATGTTGAGAGCGACCTCGTTCTGATCGGCGTTGGTCCACTCGAAGTTCTGGACCAGCGTGGCGAACGGGCTGCCGGAGTCCATGAGCTTCACCGTGGCGAGCTTGACCAGCGGTGTCTCGGGGTAGTCCGTCAGACCACTGGCCTTGGCCGCGTCGGTCCAGTCATTGGGCGGGAAGTTGATCCGGCACAGCGGCACCTTCGCGAGGAAGTTCTGCGGCTCGTAGAAGTA
>JBMTDJ010000094.1:0-6383 GCA_049431945.1 Candidatus Nanopelagicales bacterium
GTCCTCCTCGTGGGTGAGAGTGACGGCCTCGTTCGAGTGGAAGCCCGTGACCGGATATCGCCGCCGATGCTCGGCTTCACCGGCTGGGAGTTCACGGTCAGCGCGCAGGCGCACGCGGTGCCCGAGTGGTCCATCGTCGATGGAGTCGAGCCCGCATGGTGAGGGCATCGCGGCTTGCGGACGATCGAGGGGTCGGAACCGTCCTGGGAGTCGTGCTCGGTGCGGTGCTCCTCTGCGCGGGCACGGTGATCAGCAGCCTCGTGTCGATATCCGTCACACATCAGCGCGCGTCGGTGGCTGCTGACCTCGCGGCCCTGGCCGCCGCGTCGCAGAACTGCGAGGCCGCGGAACGGGTGGCACGCGCACAAGGCGCGGTCGGGGTTGCGTGCTCGACAAGCGGCATCGACGCCGTGGTGACCGTTGCTATGCCGGCACCGGCGCTGCTCAGCACGATCGCCTCATGGAGCGGCCATGAGGCGCCTGTGATCGCGAGTGCAGCTCGGGCGGGACTGGCTACTCCCTCGTGACGGGTGCGTCGGCGAGCAAGGCGTCGAGCAGCATGACGGCGCCCTGCTTGTCCAAGGGCGAGTTGCCGTTGCCGCACTTCGGCGACTGCACGCAGGCGGGGCATCCCGCTTCGCACGCACACGCAGCGATGAGATCCCTCGTCGCCTGCCACCACTCACGAGCGAGGTGATAGCCGCGCTCCGCGAAGCCCGCGCCACCGGGATGGCCGTCGTAGACGACGACCGTGCAGCGCTGAGTGTCGGGGTGTACTTCGGTCGAAACCCCGCCGATATCCCAGCGGTCGCATGTCGCGATGAGCGGCATGAGTCCGATGGCCGCGTGCTCGGCCGCATGTGCAGCACCGCCGATATCGACGCCGCTGGCCGACAGTTGGGCGACGACGGCATCGCTCACTGTCCACCATGTGCCGCGCGTGTTCAATGTGCGTTTAGGCATATCCAGTGGCTCGCGGCCGAGGATCTCTCCGCTGCCGAGACGACGGCGGACGTACCCCACGACTTGAGATGTGACCTCGAGTTGACCGATGGAGACATCAGCCGTTCCCCAGGCGACGGTCTTGTCGGTGCTCAAGATTCGGTAGTCCGCCACCTCCTCCGCTGTTGTCGTGTGGTCAGCGTCCTCGACACGCATCAGCGCGACGGAGTCGTCGAGGTCGAGCGCGGTGACGATGTGACTCACGCCCTGGTGCAGGTAGACGGCGCCGGGATGGACGGTCGCTGGTGCTCGGGCTGCCTCGACGGTGCCCAGGAGACGCCCGGTGTCCGCCTCGACGAGGCGAACGGGGGGCGCTGCGTCCCCACGGAGATCGATGCGCGCGGCCGCGGAGTCGCGCTGGGTCCAGAAGTAGCCCGTGCGGCGGTGGCGCAGCAAGCCATTCGCGGCGAGTTCGAGCAGTCGATCCGGCGCTGTGGGGCCAAACCAGGTGATCGCGTCATCCTCCGTGAGTGGCTGCTCGGCTGCCGCGGCCATGAGATGTGGTGCGAGCACGTGAGGATTGGCCGGGTCGAGGACGACGGACTCGACTGGCTGGTCGAAGACCACGGCCGGGTGGTCCAGGACGTACCGATCGAGGGGATCCTCGCGAACGACGAGCACGGCCAGCGCCGGATCGTCTCCGCGGCCGGCGCGGCCCCACTGCTGCCACAGTGATGCTCGCGTCCCGGGCCACCCCGCGACGATCACCGCATCGAGACCGCTGATGTCGATCCCGAGCTCGAGGGCGTTTGTCGTGGCGACGCCGATGAGGCGACCTTCGCGCAGATCTGACTCCAGGGCCCGACGTTCCTCAGCGAGGTAGCCGCCGCGGTATGCGGCCACGGAGTCGACGAGATCGGCACTGACGTCGGCGAGCGCGTCGCGTGCACGTTGGGCGACGACCTCGGCGCCACGACGCGATTGCACAAACGCGAGGGTGCGCTGGCCCTGACAGGTGAGGTCAGTGAGGAGGTCGGCCGTCTCGGCGAGAGGGGAACGCCGCGGCGTTGGCTGATCCGGGTCGTGATGCGAGATTCCGATGGCCTCGGGCGGTTCCCACAGCACCGCCGTCACCGCCGAGTGAGATGACGCGTCGTGCTCCACGGCGGTGACGGGAGCGCCGATGAGCCGCGATGCAGCGTCAGCAGGGGCGGCCATCGTCGCCGATGCGCAGATGACCACGGGATCGCTGCCGTGCAGTGCCGCCAGACGTCGCAGCCTTCGCAGGACCATTGCCACGTGTGATCCGAATATCCCTCGGTAGTGGTGAGCCTCATCGACGAGGATGTAGTCGAGGTGCTTGAGCACTCTGGACCACGCACTCGCGCGTGGGAGCAGCGATCGATGGATCAGGTCCGGATTGGTGAGGATCGCATTCGCATGAGCGCGCACCCATGCGCGCTCATCAGCGGGTGTGTCGCCGTCGTACGTCGCGGCACGGACACCCGGAATGGCGAGACTCTCCAGGGACGCCAGTTGGTCGTGGGCCAGCGCCTTCGTCGGTGAGAGGTAGAGCACGCATGCGCGATCGTCGCGCAGGATCGCCGTGAGGCTGGGCAGCCACATCGCCAGCGACTTGCCCGACGAGGTCCCCGTGGCGATGACGACGTGCTCACCCCTCATCGCTGCCTCGGCAGCGTCGACCTGATGCGCCCACAGAGCGCCGATGCCCCGGTCGCTGAGCCGCTCGATGAGAGCCTCGGGCACATTGGAGGGCCAGTCGCCGTGCTTGCCCGCCCGGGCGGGGATCTCACGGACGACCCGCCGCCCCGCTGGTCGGCCTGCGAGTGAGCCGAGGGGATCGGCCGTCGCGTCGGTCATCGGGTCATCCCACCACCCCGGTCTCACCGCTGAGTGGGCAGTTGGGTGCGTGGGCGAGCGCTCAGAGCAGGGCCGACCGGCTGCTCCCGTCGGCCCATGCGTAAGATTCCGCGAAGTTTCGGCCCGTTACACGGGCCGTTCCTGATACCGGGGGGCCCGCCGCCCGGACTCGTCCACCAGGGAGTCACATGACCACCGCTGCCGCCGCGATCGACTTGACCGGCACCAACTTCATCACGGTCGCTGTCGTCGCCGTCATCGCCGTACTCGCTCTTCTCGTCGCCTTCGTGCTCGTGCGCGAAGTGCTGTCGGCCAGTGAGGGTACGTCCCGCATGAAGGAGATCGCCGCGGCGGTCCAGGAGGGTGCGGCCGCGTACCTGAACCGCCAGTTCAAGACACTGGCGATCTTCGCGGTCATCGTCTTTTTCGTCCTCTTCTTGCTTCCTGCGGAGACGATGAACGAGCGCATCGGTCGCTCGATCTTCTTCCTCGTGGGCGCGGTGTTCTCCGCGATCACCGGCTACATGGGCATGTGGCTCGCTGTGCGCGGCAACGTACGCGTCGCGGCCGCGGCTAACGACTCCGGCGAGCAGAAGGCGATGCGCATCGCCTTCCGCACAGGTGGCGTGGCGGGCATGTTCACCGTCGGTCTCGGCCTGCTCGGCGCCGCGATTGTCGTGCTCGCCTACAAGGGCGAGGCACCCAAGGTCCTCGAGGGCTTTGGCTTCGGTGCGGCTCTCCTCGCCATGTTCATGCGCGTGGGCGGCGGCATCTTCACCAAGGCTGCTGACGTCGGTGCCGACCTCGTGGGCAAGGTCGAGCAGGGCATCCCCGAGGACGACCCCCGCAACGCGGCCACCATTGCCGACAACGTGGGTGACAACGTCGGTGACTGCGCCGGCATGGCGGCGGACCTCTTCGAGTCCTACGCCGTCACCCTCGTCGCGGCGCTCATCCTCGGCAAGGCTGCCTTCGGCGAGCTCGGCCTGGTGCTCCCGCTTGTCATCCCGGCGATCGGCGTGATCACCGCGGTGATCGGCATCTTCGCCGTCTCCCCGCGTCCGAGCGATCGCTCAGGCATGAGCGCGATCAACCGAGGCTTCTTCATCTCGGCGGTGATCTCGGCGGTCCTCGTGATCGCAGCGATCTTCGTCTTCGTGCCGTCGTCGTGGGCGGAGATCACCTCGCTCGGTGGACTCGCTGCCGAGACCCTCGGCGAGGGCGATCCGATCGGTCCTCGGTTCTACGTCATTGGCTCGGTCTTCATTGGCATCGTGCTCGCCGCGGTGATCCAACAGTTGACGGCCTACTTCACGGAGACCAACCGCCGCCCCGTGGACGATGTCGCGAAGAGCTCTCTCACAGGCCCCGCGACAGTGATCCTCTCGGGCATCTCGCTGGGCCTGGAGTCGGCGGTCTACTCGGCCCTGGTCATCGGAGCTGCCGTCTACGGCGCCTACCTCCTCGGCGGCGGCGTCGTCGTCCTCGGCCTCTTTGCCATCGCCCTTGCGGGCACCGGACTTCTCACCACCGTGGGTGTCATCGTCTCGATGGACACCTTCGGCCCGGTCTCGGACAACGCCCAGGGCATCGCGGAGATGTCTGGGGATGTCGAGGGCGAGGGCGCAGCCGTGCTCACCCGCCTCGACGCGGTGGGCAACTCGACCAAGGCCATCACCAAGGGAATCGCGATCGCGACGGCCGTCCTCGCGGCCACGGCGCTCTTCGGTGCCTTCCGCGACGCGGTCGTCGGAGCGACCACTGACGCCGGCGCCGCCGCAGGTGAGTCGATTCGCAGCATCTCCGACCTGTTGCAGTACTCAGGCGTCCTCGATGTCGCCAACCCGGCGAATCTCGTCGGCCTCATCATCGGTGCCTCGGTCGTCTTCCTCTTCTCGGGACTGGCTATCAATGCTGTGTCGCGTGCAGCGGGCGCGGTCATCTTCGAGGTGCGCCGCCAGTTCCGCGAGCGCCCCGGCATCATGGAGGGCACCGAGAAGCCGGAGTACGGCAAGGTCGTCGACATCGTCACCCGCGACTCGCTGCGCGAGCTCATCACGCCGGGCCTCCTCGCCGTCCTCGCGCCCATCGCCGTCGGCTTCGGCCTCGGCGTGGGTGCGCTCGGCGCGTACCTTGCGGGCACGATCGCCACGGGCGTCCTCATGGCCGTCTTCCTGTCCAACTCCGGTGGTGCGTGGGACAACGCCAAGAAGTACGTCGAGGATGGCCACTTCGGTGGCAAGGGCTCCGAGGCGCATTCGGCCACGGTCATCGGCGACACGGTGGGCGACCCGTTCAAGGACACCGCTGGCCCGGCCATCAACCCGCTCATCAAGGTGATGAACCTCGTCGCGCTCCTCATCGCGCCCGCTGTCGTGGGACTGAGCATCGGCGAGGGAGCCAACACCGCCCTGCGCTGGGCGATCGCCATCGGCGCGACGATCATCATCGTCATCGCCGTGGTGCTCTCCAAGCGCCGCCCCATCGCCGTCGGCGAGGAGCAGATCAACGCCCCCGCCGGTCAGTAGTCCCGCATAGCGGAACGCTTCCCCGTGCTCACCCCCGTAGGGGGTGGGCCGGGGACTGACCGAGCCTCATTTGACAGCGGCACCCCCGGGCTGCGCAAACTCCCCATCGGTCCCAGTCCCAGGTGGGTGGAACGACAGGAGTGCTAGTGGCATCGGAGCGCGTGCTCGTCATCGTCGAGTCACCGGCGAAAGCCAAGACGATCGAGGGCTATCTCAATGGCAGCGGTGGCCGCGACTTCCGGGTCAAGGCCTCGGTGGGCCATGTGCGCGACCTTGCCAGCAAGGCCTCCGAGATCCCCGAAGCCCAGCGCAAGCAGCCGTGGGCCAAGTACGCCGTGAACACCGATGACGGCTTCACTCCGTTCTACGTCGTCCATGCCAACAAGAAGGCGACGATCGCCGAACTCAAGAAGGAGCTCGCCGGCGCAAGCGAACTCCTCCTGGCTACGGACGAGGACCGCGAGGGGGAGGCCATCGCCTGGCACCTGCTCGAGGTCCTCAAGCCCAAGGTCCCGGTCCGCCGAATGGTCTTCCACGAGATCACCAAGCATGCGATCTCGGACGCGCTTGATCAGACGCGTGACCTCGATATGCGCCTGGTCGATGCGCAGGAGACTCGGCGCATCGTCGACCGCCTCTACGGCTACCCCGTCTCGGAGGTGCTGTGGAAGAAGATCGGTCGCGATGCTCGTTCCGCCGGTCGCGTGCAGTCGGTCGCCGTACGCCTTGTCGTCGACCGGGAGCGCGAGCGCATCGCCTTCGTCTCCGCGTCCTACTGGGATCTCACCGCGACATTCGATCCGGGAAGCTTCGCCGCGCGCCTGAACTCCATCGAGGGCAAGCGCCTCGCCACGGGCCGCGACTTCGACGACCGCGGCCAACTCACGGGCCGGGACTGCATCGTGCTCGACGAGTCGGGCTCCCAGGCGCTCGCGACCGCCCTCGAGGGCGTCGACTACACCGTGCGCTCGGTCGTGGAGAAGCCCGGCAAGCGCAGCCCCAAGGCGCCCTTCATGACTTCGACCCTGCAGC
>JBMTDJ010000095.1:0-6234 GCA_049431945.1 Candidatus Nanopelagicales bacterium
GGCACCAACGCTGTGTCCTACGGCCTCGCCGCGATGGAACTCGAGGCCGGTGACTCAGGCATCCGCTCACTGGTGAGCGTGCAGGGCTCCCTGGCGATGTACGCCATCCATGCATTCGGCTCGGAGGATCACAAGCAGGAGTGGCTCCCGGGCATGGCTGCGGGCGAGCTCATCGGATGCTTCGGCCTCACCGAAGCCGACTTCGGCTCCAACCCCTCCGGCATGCGCACGGCGGGCAAGCGGGACGGAGACGATTGGGTGCTCAATGGGTCCAAGATGTGGATCACCAACGGCACCGTCGCCGATGTGGCCATCGTCTGGGCCCAGACTGACGACGGGATCCGCGGATTCGTCGTCCCGACAGACACACCGGGATTCAGCGCCCGCGAGATCCACAAGAAGATGTCGCTGCGCGCCTCCGTCACGGCGGAACTCGTCTTCGACAACGTCCGCCTGCCCGCCTCGGCCATGCTTCCCGGCGTGCGCGGGCTCAAGGGTCCGCTCGCCTGCCTCAACGAAGCGCGCTTCGGCATCGCCTTCGGCACGCTGGGCGCCGCACGCGACTGCCTCCACACCGCCCTGAGCTACTCCATCGATCGCGAACAGTTCGACAAGCCGATCGCCGGCTATCAGATGACCCAGCAGAAGCTTGCCGACATGACGCTGGAGTTGGGCAAGGGCATGCTCCTTGCCCTCCACCTCGGGCGCCTCAAGGACCAGCACGCGATCACTCCGGAGCAGGTGAGCCTGGGCAAACTCAACAACGCCCGTGAGGCGCTCGCTATCGCGCGCGAGTGCCGCTCGATCCTGGGCGGCAACGGCATCACCCTGGAGTACCCCGTCATCCGGCACATGAACAATCTCGAATCGGTCTTCACCTACGAGGGCACCAACGAGATGCACACCCTGATCATCGGCCAGGCCCTGACCGGCATCCCGGCGTTCCGCTAGGCGGTCGGCAGATCCGGAGGCCCGCTCCGGTACGTCGCGGGCGTCTGACTTAGCGTGATCGGGTTGGCGACGGTCGGTACGCCGTCGACCTCCACCACCGGATCAAGGCCGAGCGACGTCGCCAGGCGTACCGCCTGGGACAGGTCGTTGATCGGACCGCAGGGCACGCCCGCCTCGGTGAGACGCCGCTGCCACTCGTCGGCGCCGGCCGCCGCGAGCAGGCCTTCGAGATGCACCTTGAGCTCCTCGCGATGCGCGACGCGAGCAGGGTTGGTGGAGTAGTCCTGGTCAGCCGCCAGATGCGGCGCACCGAGGACGCCGACGAGGGCGGTGAACTGTACGTCGTTGCCCACGGCAATGACGAGCGGTCGATCGGCCGTCGTGTAGACCTCGTACGGCGCGATCGAGGGATGGGCGTTGCCGAGGATGCCCGGGACCACTCCCCCAGCGACGTAGGCCGACGACTGGTTGACGAGGGCCGAGAGAAGCGATGAGAGCAGGTTGACCTCGATGCGCTGGCCCTGTCCGGTCGCGTCTCGATGATGCAATGCCGCGAGGATTCCCACCGCCGCGTGCAGGCCCGTGATGACGTCGACGAGGGCAACACCGGCCTTGGTGGGATGTCCCGGCGCGGGCCCCGTGACGCTCATGAGTCCGCCCATGGCCTGCACGAGCAGGTCATAGCCCGGTAGGTCGCGCCCCTCGCCGGCGCCGAAGCCCGAGATGGAGCAGTAGATAAGGCCCGGGCGCTCACGGGACAAGTCTGCGTAGCCCAGGCCCATGCGATCGAGTGCCCCCGGCTTGAAGTTCTCCACGAAGACATCCGCGCTGAGGGCCAGCGCTCGGGCCTCGGCCACTCCCTCCGGGTCACGGAGGTCGATCGCGCGCGTGGACTTGTTGCGATTGACACCGGCGAAGTAGGTCGACTGTCCCTGAGGGGTGTACGGCGGACCCCAGGATCGTGTGTCATCCCCGTGCCCGGGGCGCTCGACCTTGATGATCTCTGCGCCGAGGTCACCCAGCATCATCGTGGCGTAGGGGCCGGCGAGGACGCGGCTGAAGTCGGCCACCACGACTCCCTGCAGGGGACCGTTCACGCATCGCCTCGCAGGAGGGGGGCGATGGCGTCAAGCACCCGCGGATCCTCAATCGTCGACGGCACGGCCTCGTCGCGACCGTCGGCGATGGCGCGCATCGAGCGCCGCAGGATCTTGCCCGAGCGCGTCTTGGGAAGCCCTGGCACCACGCGCACGTCGCGCAAGGCGGCCACCGGCCCTACGGTCTCGCGCACCAGCGCGGTCACTTCCGCCTGGAGCCGCGCCGGATCGGGATCCGTGCCCGCCTTGAGCACGACGAAGGCCCGCGGCACCTGTCCCTTGATCGCATCCTGGACCCCGATCACCGCGCACTCCGCGACGTCGGGATGACCGGCGACCGCCGCCTCCAGCGATCCGGTCGTGAGGCGGTGGCCCGCGACATTGATGACGTCGTCCGTCCGTCCCATGACGTAGAGGTACCCGTCGTCGTCGATGTGTCCGCCGTCCCCCGTCGCGTAATAGCCGGGGAAGGCCGAGAGGTAGGCCTCGACGTAGCGCTCGTCGTCGCCCCACAGCGTCGGCAGCGCGCCGGGGGGCAGCGGCAGTCGGATCGCGATGTTGCCCTCGACTCCGGTATCGACTTCCGCGCCATGCTCGTCCAGCACGCGGACGTCGTAGCCGGGCACCGGACGCGAAGGCGAGCCCACCTTGAGCGGCAGGGGGTCGAGTCCGCGCATGCTCGAGGCAATGGGCCAGCCCGTCTCCGTCTGCCACCAGTTGTCGATCACCGGGATGCCGAGCCGATCGGTTGCCCATGCGAAGGTGTCCGGATCGAGTCGCTCACCCGCGAGGAAGAGGCTGCGCAGCGTCGACACATCGTGGCGCGCGAGCAACTCACCGGCGGGGTCCTCCTTCTTGATTGCTCGGATCGCCGTCGGTGCCGCAAAGACTCCGTGGACACCGTGCTGTTCCACGATCCGCCAGAAGGCGCCTGCATCGGGAGTGCCGACCGGCTTACCCTCGTACATCACGGTGGTGCACCCAGTGATCAAGGGCGCATAGACGATGTAGGAGTGCCCGACGACCCAGCCGACATCGGAGGCGGCCCACCACACATCATCCGGGCCGATCCCATAGACGTGCGGCAGGCTCCAGGCCATGGCCACCGCATGGCCGCCGTTGTCCCGGACGATTCCCTTGGGCCGCCCGGTCGTCCCCGAGGTGTACAGGATGTACAGCGGATCCGTGGCCTGCACCGTCACGGGATCCACGGGGCCTGCGGCCTCGAGTGCCGCATCCCACTCCACATCGCCATCACCCATCTCTGCCGCTAGCTGTGGGCGCTGCAGGACGATGCACGCCCGGGCTCGGTGCTCCGCAAGGGCGCGGGCATCGTCGACCAGCGGCTTATAGGGCACGACGCGGCCGACCTCGATCCCGCAGGAGGCCGTGATGATGGCGGCGGGCTTGGCGTCGTCGATGCGGGCCGCCAGTTCCGGCGCGGCGAAACCGCCGAAGACCACTGAGTGCACGGCGCCAAGGCGTGCACATGCGAGCATCGCGATCACCGCCTCGGGCACCATCGGCAGGTAGATGATCACGCGATCGCCACGCTCGACACCCTGGGCCCGGAGAGCGCCGGCGAAGCGCGCCACGCGCTCGAGGAGCTCGGCGTACGTGAAGGTCGTGACCTCGCCGGTGTAGGCGCTGTCGTGGATCAGCGCCGTGCGATCCCCTCTGCCCGCTGCCACGTGACGATCGAGCGCATTGGCGCAGGTGTTGAGCTCACCTCCTGTGAACCAGCGGTACAGCGGAGCTCCGCTGTCATCGAGAGTCTGCTCCGGTGGAGTAACCCAGTCGATGAGGTGCGCAGCGCGCGCCCAGAAGTCAGCAGGCTCTGCGAGGCTTCTCGCATGCGCCGCGACACCGGCGTTTGCCGCCACCGCAGACCGGTCCGACGTCGCTTCCATGGCCTGGACGGTAGCGCACCTGCCTAGTCGGCCTGGTGGGATCGGCTTGTCTTGACGGCCCCGGCCACGATGCGGACGAAGACGGCGAGCAGAGCGATGTCGAAGAGCATCTGCGTCATTGCCACCGACCGCGCCAGCACCGAAACCGGAGTGATGTCTCCGAAACCCACCGTTCCCAGCACCGTCACGGTGAAGTAGTAGGTGGTGAAGGAATTCAACTCCTCATTGAATGCGCTGGGATCCGCGACAGAGATCAGTAGGTAGGCCTTGGCGAAGACGGCGAGCATCATGATGCCGCCGGTTACCAGCGTCTCCAAGGCTCGAACCTCCGGGTACGCGGAGCGCTTGATGGCGCGGACCTGCCAGATGAGGTAGCCGGTGACGATCGACGCCCACAGAATGAGGAAGAACACCATGAACGGGGCAATGCCCGGGCCGAAATTACGCGCATCCCCGGTGAAGCTGCTGCCCAAGATGACAAGCGACGAGATCACCACGGTCCGCAGGACGCTGATAGCGACCGCTCGACGGGCACCGCGCGACCGAAGCGGCGCCGTGCTCACCTGCCTGCCTCCGCAGCCGCAAGCTGCCCGCATGCGCCATCGATCTCGCGTCCCCGGGTATCCCGCACGGTCACCGGCACACGAGCATCCTCGAGGGCGCCGACGAAGGCGCGCTCGTCCCGGATGTCCGACGCCGTCCACTTCGAGCCTGGCGTCGGATTGAGTGGAATGAGGTTGACGTGCACGCGATGCCCGCGCAGCCGCTTCGCAAGGAGTTCAGCGCGCCACCGCTGGTCATTGATGTCCTTGATGAGCGCGTACTCAATGCTCACGCGCCGGCCGGTCATGTCGGAGTAGTACCAGGCCGCGTCCAGCACCTCGGAGATCGGATACCGGGTGTTGATCGGCACCAGGGTGTCGCGTAGCTCGTCATCGGGCGCGTGGAGCGACACCGCGAGTCGCAGCGGCAGCCCCTCGCCGGCGAGTTCGCGGATCCGAGGGACCAGGCCCACCGTCGATACGGTGATGCCGCGGGCGGACATGCCGAGCCCCTCGGGGACGGGGTCGACCATGCGGTGGATCGCTCCCATGAGGGCGCGGTAGTTCGCGAGGGGTTCACCCATCCCCATGAAGACCACGTTGCTCACGCGATCGCGATCGCCAGGGAAGTCGCCGTACCTCACCAGTCGCGAACCCTCGATGACCTGCCCGACGATCTCGGCCGAGGACAGGTTGCGCGTGAGACCGGCCTGGCCGGTCGCGCAGAAAGGGCAGTTCATGCCGCAGCCCGCCTGACTCGATACGCAGATGGTCACCCGATCGCGATAGCCCATGAGGACAGACTCGACGCGGGAGCCGTCGTGAAGTTTCCACAGGACCTTGACGGTCGCTCCGTCATCGCATGACAACTCGCTCACCGGGGTCAGCAGTGCCGGCATGAGCGAGTCAGCGACGATGGCGCGGTCGCCCGGCCCAAGATCGGTCCAGGTCATCGGGTCGGGCTCGAGTCGGCCGAAGTAGTGGCGCGAGGCCTGGTCAGCTCGGAATGCAGGCAGGCCCAGATCAACGATGGCCTCGCGACGACCGGCCATGTCGAGATCCGCGAGGTGACGAGGAGGCTTGCCGCGACGCGGAGCCTCGAAGGTCAGCTCACCGGGTGCAGGCATGGGTCCAGTGTCGCATCAGCCCTGGCCGAGGAAGAGGGCAAAGAGCGCCCACGCGGCGAAGGCATTGATCACCAGCGAGTCCAGCCGGTCCATGATGCCGCCGTGGCCCGGGAGCAGCGAGCCCATGTCCTTGACCCCGAGGTCACGCTTGATCGCACTCTCGATGAAGTCGCCAGCGGTGGCAGTGACAGTGAGCACGGCTCCCATGATGAGCCCCTGCCACCACGGTGCCTGGAAGATCCAGATGAACGCGCCGACGCCGATGAGGCACTGCACGACGAGCGAGCCGCCGAAGCCCTCCCATGACTTCTTGGGGCTGACCTGGGGAGCGATCGGATGGCGGCCGAAGAGCACCCCGGTGGCGTAGCCGCCGATGTCATTGCCGATGGTGAGCAGGATGAAGACGATGATGCGCCATGGCCCATCGGGAGCGGCCAGCATCAGCATCGCGAATCCCGCCATCAGGGATACGTAGCCGAGCAGGAAGACGCTGGCACTGGCATCTCGCAGGTAGCCGTCCGTACCGCGGCGAATGCGCCACATGAGGACCGCAACGACACCGGCGCCCACGGTGATGAGTAGCGCCTCGGTCCCCCAGATGTAGGCC
>JBMTDJ010000096.1:0-6139 GCA_049431945.1 Candidatus Nanopelagicales bacterium
CCGACTGCCAGGTGATCGCGCGCGGTCCACGCATCCGGATCCACCACGGCGGCTGCGCTCCGCTTGTGGGCTGGTGTCCGAGCGTGGTCATGGCCCAATCCTGCAGGGTGACGCCCACTCCCGGACTACGCTGCCCCCATGGCCTTCAAGCGCCCCGAGTGGATCTCACGCTGGTCCACGGACACCGCCGCCCAGGCGGGGGTCATCGGCGCGGCCTGGAGCGTCGCCGGCTCGCTGTCGCGGGGCCTCCTCCCGCGATCACCGGTGGACCAGGCCGTCGCCACCGGAGTCACGGCCGCCATCCACTATGAACTCACCGCTACGGCGTGGGCCTCGCTCGAAGCACTCGCGTCGATCCCGGGCACACGACCCGGCACGACCGCGCGGGTGATCGTCGCCTCGGGTGCGATGGTCGGCGGCTACGCCACCGCGTTCGCCACGGCAAAGGCGTCGGCCGACAACCCTGCAGCCGCTGTCGCGTACGCCGCGGGACGACAGATCGCCTTCGCCGGCATCTCCGGTGGCGCAGCCTCGCTCTGGGATGACGTGCTCCACAAGCGCCTGCATCTCAAGCCGGGTCTCGACACGACCCTGCTACCCAATGTCCTCACCGGTGCCGCGATCGCGGCGGGCAACGTCTACTTCGCCGTGCGGCGGGCGCACAAGTACGGCAATGCCAATCCCGACAACCATCGAGTCGAAGGCGTCAATGCCCGCTCGCTCATCACGGCCACGGGCATCGGCGTGGCAAGCTTCATCGGTCTGGGCACCCTTGTCGTCGGCGAGCAACTCGCCGCCCACGGGCTCCAGCGGCTCATCAAGGCCGCGATCCGTCGCGATCCCGGTGCAGCGGGCCAATTCGTGGCGCACGCGGCACTGCTCGGAGCGATGGGCATGGCCGGTGCCTTCGCCCTGCGCAAGATCACCCATCGACTCGAGCGACGCGACGACATCATCGAGCCGGCGTACCCCGCTCCGCCGACCAATCCGCACGTCTCCGCAGGCCCCACGAGCGAGATGCCGTTCGACTCGATCGGCAAGGAGGGGCGCCGCTTCGTCACCATGGCGCTCACCCACGACCAGATCACCCAGGTCATGGGCGAGCCTGCCGTCGATCCCGTCCGCGTGGTCTGCGGTTACGAGACCACCGACGACCTCAAGGAGCGCGCGGCTCTCGGAGTCGATGATCTCGAGGCATGCGGCGGCTTCGAGCGCTCCCTGATCTGCGTCGCGAGCCCGACGGGGGTCGGCTACGTCAACTACACGATCATCGAAGCGCTCGAATACCTCACGCGCGGCAACTGCGCGACGATCGTGCCGCAGTACGCCCTCGTCCCCAGCGCACTCGCCATGCCCAAGACGCTCGATGGCGTGATGCTCACCCGCTACGTGCTCGAGGACATCCAGCAGCGCCTCGCGACGATCCCCGAGGAGCGCAGGCCACGGGTCGTGCTCATGGGCGAGAGCCTCGGAGCCAACGTCGCCCTCGATGTCTCCACCGTGCCCGGGCCCTTCGTCGGGATCCCCGCGCTCGAGCACCTTGGCGTCTCTGGGGGCGTCTACTTCGGAGTCCCGTTCCGTACGGAGTTCTGGCGCCGCTGGCGCGAGAACCCCGAGGCCATGGACCCCGATCACGACCTGTTGCTCGTCGCCGAGCCGAGCGAGGCACCGCCGTTGCCCCCGGGCCACATGCGCCACCTCATGGTCGTGCACCACGACGATCCGGTGAACAAGTACGCCTACTCCATGGTGCTGCAGCCGCCGTACTGGATGGGGCCGCCGACCACGCGGCCGCCCATGGTCCCGCGCGAGACCCGGTGGCGCCCGATCACGAGCTTCGTCCTCGCGACCGTCGACCTCAAGAACGGCATGAATTCCAAGCCGGGCACGTTCGTGCGCCGTGGCCATGACTACCGGATCGAAGCTCGTCTCGGGCTCCAGCGCTCCTACGGTCTCGCCTGCACGGAAGAGCAGGCCGACGCGATCGAGACGGCGTTGCGCCACAACGAGACGGAGTGGGCTGCGCGCCGCATGATCGCACGCAAGATGGATCGGGCGCGGCGCTCCATCGCCTCCACCCTGGAGAAGTGGGGCTCACCGCAGATTGATGTCGCCGATATCGACCCCGGCGCCGTCACCGAGGAGTCCGACTCGCCCTTGAAGCGCCTCGGGATGATCTCCGGGCCGCCGGGGATCTAGCGGCGCGGCACCTTCACCTTCCACGACGCGATCTCGCCGAGGCCCTCGCTGTTGGCGGCCTGCACCTGCACGGTGTACGTCTTGCCTCGCTTGAGCCGGATCAGATCGGTGACCGGCTCATCGAGATCGGTCCATGCCGACCATGAGCCGGAGCGCCCGACGCGAGCGAAGTAGCCCGTGATCTCCGCTCCTCCATCGTCGGCGGGCGGTTGCCACCTCACGGTCACCCGATAGGTCTTGCCGGTCTTGGTGAACTTGCCCTTGCTGAATCCGCTGACCTTGCCGGGGGTTGAGACAACATCTTCGGGCATGGTCACGGGAGCACTTGGCTGCGAGAACGCGCCCTGGAGCCCCTCGGCGTTGATCGCCGCGATCCGGTAGCTATACGTCCCCGGATCCGCATCAATGATGGTCGCGCTCGTAGCGGATGTCTTCGTGATTCCAAGCTCGTCCCAGTCACCGCCGTCGTAACTCTGCTCAATGAGATATCCGGTGATGGGTGATCCGCCATCGCTGGATGGTGCGTTCCACGTCAATGTGAAGGTTCCCGCACCGGTCACGGTCGCCGACACACCTGTCGGCGCGCTGGGAGCCGTCACCGGCTCATCGGACCCGATCCCTCGCTGCGCCAGCCAGGGCAGGTAGGCGCCGAGACGCGTGTAGACGCCAGGCGTGAGCCGGATCTGTCGACCGTCGTCCTCCCCAGCACAACCGATGCCCCAACTCACAATGCCGACGAGGGTCGATCCGGAGACCAGGGGCCCGCCAGAGTCGCCCTGGCAGGTGTCGATAGGCAAGCCGGTCGAGGTCGCGCCACCGGCGCAGATCATCGCGTCGCTGTCGAAGCCATAAGCGCGGGGGAAGCCGTAGTACGTCACCGATCCCACCGGGTAGGTCAGGCTCGAATTGCCACACACCGAGTCCGGGATGATGCGAAGGTCGGCCACGTTGAAGTACGACGGAGAAGAAGGTGCGCCTGAGTACGTCGCACCCCAGCCCGCTGACGAGACAGAAGCACCCGCCTGAGTCAACGACGTCCACTGCGACAGCGTCGGAATCGAGGCCGTCGCCACGCCGACGGCCGGTCGGGACAGCGTGATGATGGCGATGTCGTCCGCGCTTCCTTCCGGGCTATAACCCGCGTGGATCTCGACGCTGGAAGCATCGATGCGCGACGACCGCGAAGGCTTCGCCGTGCCAAGTGCTGGCCCTACGGTGACGTCGTAGAGACGGTTGCCCTTGTCGTCATAGAAGCAGTGCGCCGCCGTGACGACCTTGGTCTCCGACACGAACGAGCCTCCGCACGCGTACCCGGACACAACGACGTACGCGAGGAAGGGGAACTGCCCCGCGACCCCCGGCTCGCCATTGACGACCTCCGGGGTGACTTCGCGGGCGGATGCGGCCCCCGGGGCCAGGGAGACGAGGCCCACGGGGAGCAGGAGCGCGGCGAGCAGGGCAGTCCAGCGTCTGGTCATCTGCGGATCCTCCTCCTGCGACCCCCGCCGTGTCCCGTCAGCGATAGATCTGGGACGTAAGGCCCCCATTTCGGCCCCTCGCTCGCGTGTCGGTCACAGAGCCGACAGACTGGTGATATGACCACGAGGGGCTGGCACCGCCTGGCTGCCCTCGTGGGGGGCGCCGCCCTCGCCGCGAGCGCCATCACGGCCCCGGCCTCCGCTGAAGAGCCCCCCATCGCCGACCCGGCCCCGACGTCCCCTGTCGGCTTGCCCCCAGAGGGCACCACTGACCAGCTGATCATCACCACCGCCCCAGGGGTGAGCGACTCCCAGATTGAGGACGTCACTGAGCGAGCCGCCGCCGACCTCGGCGCCGACGTGACCGCCGACGTCACCCGCGATATCACGTCCACCACGTCCGTCGTCCGCCTCGACGATCCGCTGCCCCTCGATGACGTGGGGCGGCTCGCCGATGAGCTCAGCGACCTCGGCGAGGTACGTCGTGCCGAGCCTGACGTCGTCATGCGCCCGACGACGACTCTGCCGAATGACACGTATGCCTCGTCGCTGTGGGGTCTGTGGCAGACATCTGGGGTCGACGGGGGCTACAGCGCGCGCGCCATCCCTGCCTGGTCAACTACGCGCGGCGCAGGTGTCACCGTGGCCGTCATTGACACAGGCATCACCGCACACCCCGACCTCGATGCAAACGTCGTCCCGGGATACGACTTCATCAGCTACACATGGGTGTCGAACGATGGCGACGGACGTGATCCCGATGCCAGCGATCCCGGCGACTATGAGTACCCCTACAACTCGTCGTGGCACGGCACCCACGTGGCCGGCACGATCGCCGCCGTCGCCGACAACGGCACCGGCGTCGCTGGAATTGCCCCGGAGGTCCAACTCCAGCCCGTGCGCGTGCTGGGCACCGGTGGCGGCTACTCCTCCGACATCGCCGACGCCATCAAGTGGGCCGCTGGGGCAAGCGTCTCCGGTGTGCCCAACAATCCCACGCCTGCCAAGGTCCTCAATCTTTCACTTGGCGGCTCAGGCTACTGCTACCCCGACATGCAATCAGCGATCAATGTCGCGGTGGGCCTTGGCAGCGTGGTCGTCGTCGCCGCGGGCAACTCCAACGCTGATGCGATCAATTACAGCCCCGCCTCGTGCGACGGGGTCATCACCGTGGCCTCCCACACATCGACGGGTGCGAAGTCGTCGTTCTCCAACTACGGCGCAAGCGTCGAGCTGAGCGGGCCCGGTTCGGGCATCGTGTCGACCATCAACAGCGGGGCCACAGCCCCGGTGAGCCCGACGTACGCCTACTACAGCGGCACATCCATGGCGACTCCTCACGTCGCAGGTGTCGCAGCTCTGCTTCTGGCAGCCGACTCCAGCCTCACCCCGGCCCAGGTGACGTCGACCCTGCAGACGACGGCGCAGCCCTTCGCCTCCGGCTCATCCTGCATTGGCCTGTGCGGCGCTGGATACGTCGATGCCGCTGCAGCAGTTGCCTCAGTCGGCACGCTCGATCCGGTTGGGCTCGGGGTGACCGCCGACTACGAGGCCCTCGACGTCACCTGGACGGCTCCCGTGGGGATCGCTCCAACCCACTACGACGTGGAGGTCTCCACCGACGGCACCACCTGGTCGGCCGATGACACCGTGGCGACGACGAGCACGCGGCTCGAAGGCCTCGATCCCGCGACCTCATACACCGTGCGCGTGCGCTCGGTCACCGCGGACGACTCCAGCGCCTGGGTCACCTCTCCCGCCACGCAGCCCCTCGCACGCACCGTGCCCGACGCCGTGACGAGCCTCGCCACCGTCGTCGACGACAGCGCACTCGACGTGTCCTGGACCGCACCTGCCGTCACGGGCGGCTACCCCATCGACTACTACACCGTGGAGTACTCCACCGACGACTCCACGTGGATCTCCGACGACACCGTCGTCGGCACCAGCACGACCGTCGACGGCCTGGTTAACGGCACGGCGTACAAGGTGCGCGTCGCCGCGGTCAACGCCCTCGGCTCAGGTCCCGTAGCCACCTCCGCCTACGCGACTCCTCGTGCGCTCACCGTGCCGGGTGCACCTCAGGGCCTCACTCTCGTGCCCGAGGACGGTGGCATCGCCATCTCGTGGTCCGCTCCGGCCGACGACGGCGGCCGCGAGGTCGACGGCTACTCCCTGGAGTACTCCAGCGACGGATCCAGTTGGACGTCCCTTCCCGGCAGCTTCGTCGGCTACGCGATCACCGTCCTCGGCCTCACCAATGGCACGACGTACACCGTGCGCGTCGCCGCGAGCAACGTCATCGGCACCGGCGCGTGGGCGACGGGCACAGCGACCCCCGTGGGTCCGCCCGCTCCTCCACCACCTCCGCCCCCGCCACCTCCACCACCGCCGCCGCCCGTCACCGCACCGGGTGCGCCCACCATCACCGACGTCGGCAGCGACGACCGCACCGTGATGGT
>JBMTDJ010000097.1:0-5996 GCA_049431945.1 Candidatus Nanopelagicales bacterium
CGTAGAGCGGGATCTTCCACTTGCTCGTGAGATCGCCGGCCTCCTCCGGGGACTCCACGCGCCTGCGGGTCCATTCGCCGTCATGGGCGACGAGCACCACGGTCGTCTCGGTCGCCATGGTGACCGGCTCGAGGTAGGCCTCCACCCCCGTGCGCGTGCGGGTGAACTCCTCGAGGTGCTTGAGGTCTTCGCGCGTGCTGCCCCGGTCCCACGCGGCATGCCTCTTGCGTCGGTTGAACAGGCCCATGTGGCCAGTCTCCCAGGGTGCTGAGACAGAGGCATGTCGACTAGGGACCGGCAGGCTCGTGAAGCGGGTCGACGTCCGTCGCCACCGTGGAGAAGGCCTCGAACCACGCGGCGCACGACATGACCTGACGCTACGTCGGGGATCTGACATCAGTTCCATGTCGTATCCCCACGCGCCTGGCTATCCTGCGTCCCATGTCGTACGTCGATCCGCAGGCCATCGCCGACTACGCCCGAGATGGCGCCGTGGTCATCCGCGGTGCCTTCACGCCTGAGCAGGTCGAGCTCGTGCGGGCCGGTGTCGACCGCAATCTGGCCGAGCCGGGGCCGCTGGCCGCCGTCGCGAGCGCGGAAGCAGATAGCGGCCGCTTCATCGAGGACTTCTGCAATTGGCAGCGGATCCCGGAGTATCGCGAGTTCATCGAGACCTCTCCTGCCGCCGCGATCGCGCGCGAACTCATGCAGTCCGAGCAGGTCCGGCTCTACCACGATCACCTGCTGGTCAAGGAGCCCAGGACGCAGCAGCGCACGCCGTGGCACCAGGATCAGCCGTACTACAACGTCGACGGACGCATCAACGTCTCGATGTGGATGCCGCTGGATCCCGTGCCGAGGGAGTCCACGCTGGAGTTCGTTGCCGGTACGCACCTCGGGCCGTGGCTCATGCCGCGCACCTTCCAGCAGGAGCAGGCCAAGTGGTTCCCGGAGGGGACGCTCGAGGAGTTGCCGAAGATCGACGACGATCGCGATGCCTACCCGATCGTCGGCTGGGAGCTCGAGCCCGGTGACGCCGTGTGGTTCCACATGCTCACCGTCCACGGATCGGCCGGGACCAAGACGATGCGCCGGGCGTTTTCCCTGCGGTTCCTCGGTGACGACATGGTTCACGCCCCGCGGGCATGGCGCACCTCTCCGGAGTTCGAGGGGCTGGTCGATGAGCTACCCGCGGGCGTGCCCATGGATCACCCCCTCTTCCCCGTGCTCGTCTGATCGTCTGGCCTGCTTTGAGCCGTTGACGCATGGGACGATGACCCGCATGATCCGCATGACCCCGTGGCACCTCGTCCGTCCCCGCGTCCTCGCCCCCGTCCTTGCTGTCGGCCTTGCGGGGGCCGTCCTTGTGGCACCCGCGGCGGCAGCACCATCGATCACGCCGAGCTCGGCCTACGTCGATGCGAGCCTCGGCGAAATCCCGACGGCTGTCGCCGTATCCGACACGGGAGTGATCGCGGCGAGCCTCTACGACGCGCAGGCAGTCGCGCTGGTGGATCCCGACGGCACGGTGCGGCAGGCCAAGCTCGGGTGCTCGCCCGCCGACGTCGCGATCTCGCCTGACGGGGCGACAGCCTGGGCTGTCTGCCAGGAAAGCGTGCACCTCAACGTCGTTGATGTTGCATCGCTCGTGGTCTCGGTCGCATCGATGGAAGCGAGCGGGCTCGATTCGGTCGACTACCTGCCGGCGGTCGACAAAATCGTCATCGGATCGATCGAGGGGGAGGTCCTCGCTGTGAAGGATGTCTCCACTGGTGGCTACCTCGTGTATCTCCGCACATCCGTCACTGACGCCGCTCCTGGTGCTGGGGTGACGCAACTTGCACCCGTCAGTGACGGATCCGGCGCGTACGCGATCACCGACGTGGGCGACCTGCTCTTCGTCTCCATCGAATTCGGCGGCCAGGTGGTACCGGTGGCCCGCGCATCGTCCAAGCGGTCCTTCCAGTCGATCGCCCTCGGGCCCTTTGACACGGCCCTCTACGCCGCGGTAGTTGACTACTCATCGGGGGAGACCATCACCACGGTGGACGTCCTCGACATGGGGACCGGCGATGCCCGTCAGAGCGTGCCTGTCGACGTCACGGGCGGCACGTTCACCACTCTTGACCTCGCGGCGAGTTACCGGTCGGTGTACCTGACCGCGGGCGCGGGTGCTGAGACTCCCACCGGCAACACCGGGCTGCTCCTGCTTCCCGTCACCGACAAGGGCCGCCTGACCGGAGTCCAGGGCGCCTCCGTCCCGATCGGGGGTGGTGCTGGGATCGCGGTGAGTGCGGACTTCAGCCGGGTTGCCTTCGGGAGCACGAGCGCTCAAGCCATAGGACTCGTCGTCGACGATGCCCCGTACCCCGCGTCGATTCGGATCACGGCCAAGGTGAAGGGCGCGAAGTTCACCGTCTTGGGTGCGACGACGTCTATGCGTCCGATGACGGAGTTGGCCGTCTACATCAAGGACCTCACCAAGAAGAAGGCGAAGTTCACGAAGCAGTCCGAGAGTGCATTCGTCGACTCCCAGGGCGAAGTCACCTGGAAGGCAAAGGCACCGTCCAAGCGCTTCGCCGTATACCTCTCCGGCGCCGGAGCGAAGAGCAAGACGATCACCGTGAAGCGCAGCTGATGCGCGTCGAGATCTGGCGACGATTCAGCGACCTCGATCCGTTGGGGCACGTCAACAACGTTGCGTATCACGACTATCTTCAGGAAGCCCGCATGGGGCTGATCGGGCAGCTCGATGCTGTCGTCAACGACGACTTCGCGCAGATCGTCGTGTCGCAGGAGATCAGCCACGTCAAGCCTCTCGGCTACTCGCGCGAACCGGTGATCATCGAGGCGACGGTCACGGACATGGCGCGCACGTCGTATTCCATCGACTATCGCGTCCTCGACGAGCATGGCGAGGTCGTGGCCGAGGCGACGACGAAGCTCGCTGTGGTCGATCCGGCAAGCGGGCGGCCCATCAGGATGCCCGAGTCACTGCGCGAGCAGCTGCTTGCCGTGGGCGATTAGGCGCTCTCGACGATCAGGGTGACTCCCGCGTCGCTGGATCATCGTCGAAGCGGCAGACTGACGCCATGGAGCCCCGAGGGTGGTGGACGGTCGCACTCACGGCGATCGCCGGACCCCTCGGCGCCATCGCGGGAGCCTTCCTGCTCTACACGGTCGGCGGTGACAACCTCGGTCTCGCCGCGGGGGTCGGCGGACTCATCCTCGGCGGACCGCTCGCGGCCGTGGCCGTGTTCGGCATCTGCCTGCTCACCCTGCTCAAGGACTGGGCCCTGCGCGGTCGCATCGCCATGTCCCTCATCGTGGCGGCAGCGCTGCTTGACGCGATCATCATCGTCCTCGCGCTGCGAGCCATTGGTGGATCGTCCTTCGCTGACGCGGCGCTCTATGGCGTGGGGATCATGTCCGCCGCCGTCCTCGGTGCCGGGGCGCACGTGGCCATCACGACGGCTGACAAGTAGGACAGCAGCCCTTCTTCGGTCAATGCCCGTCA
Source organism: Candidatus Nanopelagicales bacterium (assembly GCA_049431945.1). Taxonomy (GTDB): domain Bacteria; phylum Actinomycetota; class Actinomycetes; order S36-B12; family S36-B12; genus Mxb001. The sequence continues at coordinate 3,518 of JBMTDJ010000097.1, forward strand.
CCCGGCGGCGCATCTCGACCGAGGAAGCCGCTAGAGCAGTGCGGGCGCCGGGATGGGGGCGAGCTTCGACGCCACCCGATCAAAGCGCGCGGTGCCCGACGCCGAGCGAGCATCGGTCTCGACGTAGGCCGCCCAGTCCTGGGATGCCTGGGCGATCTCATGGCGTGAGCGCCCCACGAAGTTCCACCACATGTGGAGCGGCTCGCCTAGGGGTTCGCCGCCCAGGATCAGGATGCGCGCGCGGTCGCGGACGCGCAGGGTCATCTCGTCGGAGTGCGTGCGCAGGTCGACGAGCTGGCCCTCGCGCGCCACATGGGACGCGCCTGACATCTCCACCGCAACCATCCCTGAGATGACATAGACGGCGTACTCGAAGTCGGGCCGGAGCGGCCAGGACGACGCCCCACCCGTCAGCATCGCGTCGATGCCGATGAGCGCCGTGTCAGTGCTCGCATCACTCACCGCCCCGGCGTACTCCCCGATGAAGACGGTTGCCTCGCCATGGCCCACGTCGAGACGGGGGAGTTCGGCGTGGTGGGCGAAGGCCGATGCGCCGTCGCGCGTGGCCGACGGTTGCGCGATCCACAGTTGTACGCCGTGCAGGGTGCTCGGGCCCGCGCCAGCCCGCGCGCGCACCGATTCCTCGGCGTGCACGATGCCGCGGCCCGCGGTCATCAGGTTGAGCTGGCCGGGGCGGATCAGCTGCTCGGATCCGAGTGAGTCGGAGTGGAGCACGGCACCGTCCACGAGCCAGGTCGCGGTCTGCAGCCCGATATGCGGGTGCGGGCCGACATCCAGGCCACTCGTCTCGGTCACGACCTCGGGCCCCATGTGGTCGGCGAAGCACCACGCCCCCACCGTGCGCATGCCGCGACGCGGGAGTGCTCGACGGACGCGGAAGCCGCCGACCTCCGCGTCCTTGGAGTCATGGACGAGCGGATCGCTCACGCGTCGGGCGTGCTCGCGTCGACGCTTGAGTGCGCGGCCGGAATGCTGCCGAGTTTGCCCGCCTGGTAGTCGTCGAATGCCTGCATGAGCTCGGCCTTGGTGTTCATGACGAAGGGGCCGTACGCCGCCACGGGCTCGCGGATCGGCTGGCCGCCGAGGATGAAGACGTCGAAACCGCCCAGGCGTGACTCCTGCACCGGATCCGCGGCGATGGTGATTGTGTCACCGCTGCCGAAGACCGCGGTCTGACCGGACTTCAGCGCGCGACGCCCTGTGCCCGAGCCGACCTGCCCGTCACCGGACAGTGCGTAGACCAAGGCGTTGTAGTCCTGGCGCCAGGGCAGCGTGATCTCCGCGCCGGGGGCGATGGTCGCGTGGATGAGCGTGGCGGGGGTGTAGGTCTGTCCCGGTCCCTGCACGCCGGCGACCTCACCGGAGATGATGCGCAACAGCGCGCCGCCGTCGGGGGAGGTGGCCAGGCCCACCTGGCCCGAGCGCAGATCCTGGTAGCGCGGCTCAGCCATCTTGAGCTTGCTCGGCAGGTTGACCCACAGCTGCAGGCCATGGAAGAGGCCGCCGCTGACGACGAGGTGCTCCGGCGGCTTCTCGATGTGGAGGATGCCGGCGCCGGCGGTCATCCACTGCGTGTCACCGTTGGTGATGACGCCGCCTCCCCCGTGCGAGTCGGCGTGCTCGAAGATCCCGTCGATGATGTAGGTGACGGTCTCGAAGCCGCGGTGCGGATGCCAGGGCGTGCCCTTGGGCTCGCCGGGTGCGTACTCCACCTCACCCATCTGATCCATCATGATGAAGGGATCGAGTGCGCGAAGGTCGATGCCGGCGAAGGCACGACGGACGGGGAAGCCCTCGCCCTCGAAGCCGCGCGGAGCCGTCGTGATGGAGACGACGGGGCGGTCCTTGGCGGCGGCATCGGTCACCTCGACGCGGGGCAGGGTCAACGGGTTGTCGACGGTCACGGCGGGCATGGTGCCTCCTCGAGCGGAAAAGTAGTTGAGCGTTGAACTATATGGTACCCTCTTTCCTATGGATGTCCAGTCGGGTGAGCGGATGCCGGCGCTGTACCTCGGCCACGGGGCGCCTCCGCTGCTCGACGACCGCCTGTGGACCGGCCAGCTCGCCGACTGGGCCAGCGCCTTGCCCCGACCGCGCGGGATCGTCATCCTCAGCGCCCACTGGGAGAGCGCGCCGCTAGCGATCTCGGCCACGGCCGCCGGCACGCCGCTGGTCTACGACTTCACCGGCTTCCCCGAGCACTACTACCGCATGACCTACGCCACCCCCGATGCATCGGCGCTCGCCGCACTCGTGCGCTCGGTGCTGCCGGACACGCAAGAGGTCCACGAGCACACCTCTCGCGGCCTCGATCACGGTGCGTGGGTGCCGCTGAAGGTCATGTACCCCGACGCCGATGTCCCCGTCATCCAGATGTCGCTGCCGGCCGATGATCCGCAGGCCCTGCTTGACCTGGGCCGACGGCTCGCGCCGCTGCGCGACAACGGCGTGCTCCTCA
>JBMTDJ010000098.1:0-5902 GCA_049431945.1 Candidatus Nanopelagicales bacterium
CGCATTGCGTTAGACAATGCCTTTCCTTTCGTTTACGCACGCCCGTTGTTTGGTCCGCCCGGGGCCGAAGGATCCATTTCGGTGATCCCCGGCCGGAACGAACGCCAGACGCGCTGATCCGGATCGGAACGGCCGTAGGGGGACCGCTCCAGGTGGTATTCAAGCAGGTGACACGCGGAATCCACGCTAAGGGACGGCCTATCCCAGCCATTTCCCAACAACGCCAGCCCCTCGGGCCCGAGCCGGCCACACCGCGTCCGACGGCGCCCACCCCCGATCACGCCGAGTTATCCACAGGTACGACGCCCCACACCCACGAGCGACCACACCCCCCTCGTGAGACCACGCCACCCCTCGATCGCGCCACATGTCCGATTTGCGCGTTATTGGCTCTCAAGGTCAGGTGAGTCCGTGTCCACAGTTGGCCGCCGCCCAGGGCGTCCACACATGGGCTCGGTCTGCACCCGCATCGCTCGTTCCCGCCTAGCGTCCCCCAATGGACCGCGAACCCCCGAGCGCCAGGACTCCCCTCGGCGAATACCTGCGCCACGAGTGGCTCCCCCGCAAGGAGCCCACATGGGCGAGCGGGAGCCGCCGGTATCGCCGGTGGACGGTCGACACGCTGTGCCAATCGAGCCTGGGCGACGCCCATCGCTACGGCCTCATCCCCGACAACCCCTGCACCAAGGTGCGGCTCCCGCCGGCCCATCACATGTCTCGGCTCCGCCCCACGCGTGAGACCCACGCGGCCTAGGGTGGCCGCCATGGCAGGAGGTGGCGTGCGATGGCGACCCTGACGGACGTGTTCTTCGACGGCGGTCGCAAGGTCACGCCGCTGCCCGACGTCAGCGACCAGCTCTTCCTGCGCACGCGCGAGGACAACAACGACAAGCTCATCCGCTACGGCGTACTCCTCGTGCTGTCCACGGCCATCGCGACCGGCGGCATCCTCACCGACTCCACCGCCACCGTCATCGGCGCCATGATCGTTGCGCCGCTGGCCACCCCGATCCAGGCCATCGGCCTCGCCATCGTGACGACCCGGCCGTCGCAGATCGCCCGCTCGGCCACGATCCTCGCCGCGTCCATCGGCATCGTCATCGGACTGCCCTGGGTCTTCACCGCCCTGCTGCACGTGCCGGTCAACCTCGCCACCAACGGTCAGATCACCGGACGCACCTCCCCCGGCCTGCTCGACCTGTCGGTCGCGATCGCCACCGGCCTCGTCGGTGCCTACGCGACGACCCGAAGCGACCTGTCGGGCGTGCTGCCCGGCGTCGCCATCGCCATCAGCCTCGTGCCGCCACTGTCGGTCGTCGGCATCTGCCTCTCGCAGGGCGGCTGGGACGAGGCCTGGGGGGCCTTCCTGCTCTTCGCGGCCAACGCCGTGGCCATGATCATCTGCGCGATGTTCGTCTTCGGCATCGCCGGCTATGGCGCTGCCGCGCGCCACGACCGTCGCACTGTGCGGCGCCCGGTGCTCATCGTCATGGCGGCGCTCACCTTCCTCGTCATCACCCTCGCCGTGACGTCCACGCAGAGCGTCATCGGGATCATCGAGACCCAGCGTGCCGCGCGCGCCGCAGAGGCCTGGCTCGACGGCTCGTCCTATGACCTCGTCAACGTGAGCACGGCCAACGGCATCATCACGATCGAGATCGTCGGCACCGGGGCACTGCCCCCGGACACCGACTTCTCGTCGGCCTATGAGCCGGTCCTGTGGAGCCGGCCGGTCATCCGCCTGCGCGTGCTCAACGGATCGGATCAGATCATCGGGGGCTGATCTCACGCCAGAGGGGCTGCGCCCATCAGGCGAAGCCCCTCCTGCCTAGCGCGGGAGCACCACGCGCACGAGCAGGCCGCCCTCCGGGGCCTCGCCCAAGGTGATCGTGCCGCTCTCGTCGGCCACCGCTGATGCCACGATCGCCAGCCCCAGACCCGACCCAGGGATCGCGCGCGCGTCCGGCGTGCGGTGGAAGCGGTCGAAGACCGCGGCCCGCTCGGCCTCCGGGATCCCGGGGCCGCCGTCTCGCACCTCGATGACGGCCTCGCCCGGACGGGCGATGACCGCGGCAAGGATCGGGGCGGGGGCAGGTGCGAACTTCGCGGCGTTGTCGAGCAGGTTGCCGACGATCTCCGCCATGCCGACCGGGTCGACGTTCATGAGCACCGGCTCGGCAGGCAGGTCGACCGTGACGTCGCGCCCGGTGCGGCGCGTGAGCCGCTCTGCTGCAGCGGTGACAGCGCCGCGGATGTCGAGCTCGACCACCTCGCGCACAGGTGCATCGCGGGCAGCGAGGGCGAGGAGCTCCTCCACCAGTCGACCAAGCTCATCGAGCTCAGCCTGCGCCGCGGTGAGTGACTCCTGAGTCGTCGCGTCCGTGGCAGTGCGCGCAGCGAACTGCACGTTGGCGCGCAGGGCGGCCAGCGGCGTGCGCAGCTCGTGGCCGGCGTCCTGCACGAGCTGCTCCTGCTTCTCATGCGACTCGCGCAGCGACGCCTGCAGTGCCGAGGTGGCCTGGACGACATCGACCACCTCGCGGGGAGAGCCAGGGCGCACCTCGGGAGCATCCCCGGACTCCCCGCGAGTGAGAGCGCGCATCGCGTCAGCGACCTCCTCGAGAGGGATCGTCGACCGGCGCACAGCAAGGACCCCGATGCCCGCCCCCACGCCCACCGCCGCGACGCCGACCACAGCGAGGATCGAGGCGAGTCCGACCAGGATCGTGTTGGTCTCCTCCAGGGAGCGCACCGCGCGGGCCGCGACGCCGTCGACGACGGCGACCGTGAGCACCCGCACCTGGGCGCCCGACGGCGCGACGCGCGTGGAATAGGCCTGGGTGCCGACCGGGGACTCCGCGATGCGGATGTCCTCCTCGGTAGCGGGCAGGTCGAACGACTCGCGATCGACCTCGAAGACATCACCGTCGAAGAGCACGGCATCGACGAGCACCGTCGGCTGACCGGAGAGCGGTGGCCGCACGATCGGCGGCGCTTCCTCGGCCGGGTCGAGGAAGATGCCGGCCTCCAGGCGTGACTGCAGGGATGAGTCGACGCTGCCGAGCAGGGCACTGCGCGTGAGGAACCACACGCCGACGGCCAGTCCGGCCACCGACAGGGCGACAGTGACGGCGACGATGAGGGCGACGGTGGTGCGCAGCGAGCGCATCGCGGCCTATTCCACGCGCGCGACGAAGCCGACGCCGCGGACGGTGTGGACCAGTCGTGAGCGACCGCCGACCTCGGTCTTGCGGCGGACGTAGGAGACGTAGGTGTCGAGGTTGGAGTCCAGGGTGGGCGAGGAGAAGCCCCACACCTCGGTCATGAGGTCCGAGCGCTCGACGACGGCTCCGTCAGCCGCGAGGAGCACCTGGAGCAGGGCGAACTCGGTCTTGGTGAGGGAGAGCTCCTCGCCGTCGCGGGTCACCTGACGTCGGGCGGCGTCGAGGGTGAGGTCGCCGAGGGCGTAGTTGCCCGAGGACTCGGTGTGGCCGGCCCGGCGCAGCAGGGCGCGCACGCGCGCGATGAGCTCGGTGATGTCGAAGGGCTTGGGAAGGTAGTCGTCGGCGCCGGCGTCGAGCCCGGCGACGCGATCCCCCACCTCACCGCGCGCGGTGAGCACGAGGATCGGCAGCGTCTGCCCATCGGCGCGCAGGCGACGCGCGACATCGAGTCCATCAATGTCGGGCAGGCCGAGGTCAAGGACGATGAGATCGATCGTGGCCGCACCGCGCTCAGGCACCTGCATGCGCTCGAGTGCGTCGTACCCGGTGGGCACGGTCTCGACGTCGTAGCCCTCGAACGCGAGCACGCGCTCGAGCACCTGACGCAGCGACGGATCGTCGTCGACGACGAGAAGGGCCATGGGACGAGAGTAGAACAATTAAACGGCCCCCGGTGCCTCACTCCATTCTGGAGACGCCGGGGGCCGGAGCTCGAGATGGTCGGGATCAGTGCGCCCTACCGCACACGGCCACCACGAGCAGCTGAGAGGACCTTAGCGGGTCAGTTGCGACGCGGCGAAACGACGACCTTGCCGTCGGATCCGCCGGCCTGTCGCATGAGGCGATCGACAGAGCGATCGATGTCGTCACGGAGGCCGTTGAACTCCACCAGGGAGATCTCGCCCTCGATATAGGCACGGAAGGCCGGGGAGACGAGCCAGTTGCGGATCGAGCGCTGGACTGAGTCGGACTCGTCACCGGTGACGAAGCGCAGGGTGGCCCCATTGGCGACCCTGCCGCGTGCGGCGCCCACCGAGAGCCCCGGGACGTCGGCGATGCGGTCCCAGAAGTTGTCGACGGTGCGCTCCTCGACCCGGGAGGAAAGCGGCCTTGGATCGACGCTCACCGGCAGGAGCGCGCTGGTGACGTAGTCGCTCTGCGCCTGGGAGTAGATGCCGTTGAGTACGGCGTCCTCCATGATCACCGCGATCCGGGCATGGGCCTTCTCGCGCAGCTTCGACTCGTCCGCCGCCTGGGCAGGCGCGACCGACATGGCCGTGATGGCCAGCAGACCCACCGCGAGTGCGGTGAGGAGTCGGAGCGCGCGCTTCATGCTTCGAGTGTGCTCTCGAGGGGCCGCACGAGGCTAGGTGCGGGACTGGGAAGAGGCTGGGAAGGGTCGGGCCAATCTGGGAAGGGACTGTGAAGCAGATGACGGGAAGGTCACGGCGGCGCGACTCCGCTGCCTGCGCGACGTAGCCTTCGCCCATGACCCGCACCGCGTCTCGGCTCGCGCTCGTCGCCGCCCCGCTCCTCGTCCTCGCCGCCTGCTCAGGGGGCACCGACGAGGCGGCGGTCACTGCCACCGCCAGCCCCGCTGCCACCTCGGCAAGCGCCTCGGCCAGCGCCAGCGCCTCCCCGTCGGAGAGCGCGTCAAGCGCCGACGGCGGCGACGAGGAGATCCTCGTCGTGCTGTGCGATGAGGCCACCGCCGAATCCGTGAGCGCGATCGAGGCGGTCATGGATCCGCAGTTCCGCCTCAGCCAGGTCGTCGACGTGCGCACCAAGGACAACGGCACCCACGCGATCCTCGGCTTCGTCGAGGGCCCAGGCCTTGCCGTCCTCGCGCAGTGGACCGGCACCGGGCTCGGCCTCGAGGGCCTGGCCGCCGCTGACGACTTCGCCGCGCAGGTGACGAGCGTGCCGCGCGCGACGCCCGACGAGGACACCGCGGACCTGCTCGCTCAGACGGTGAAGTGCTACACGCAGATCCACATGCCCGAGAGTGGCGACGACAAGAAGAAGGACGATCCGAGCGCGGAGTAGCGCTCAGTCCCTCTGCGCAAGCGCGGCCTTCTTCGGTCGTCAAGCGTCACCCGGTGGCAGATTCCGACCGAAGAACGGTGTCGCCGCGAGCGACTACCTCCCCATCGCTGCCAAGGCCCAGGCGATCACCATGGCCTCGTCCGCGAGCGCGGCGTAGCGGCCGGCCTGACCACCGTGCGAGCCCTCGCCGGTCTCGACGCGGAAGATCACGCTGCCGCGATCAGCCGGAGTCGTGCGGTCGCCGGACTGCGGATCGCTGTGACGGAGGGCCGCGACCCACTTGGCCGGCTCGTGCACCAGCACGCGCGGATCATGGAGCGCGCCGGTGACGAGCAGCGCGGGTCGGTCCTGCGCGTCAGGCAGGTTGAGATACGGCGTGTAGGACTCCATGTAGGCGCGCTGCTCGGGGATGCGCGGATCACCCCACTCCTCCCACTCCGTGATCGTGAGCGGGATGTCGGGGTCGAGCATGGAATTCACGCAATCGACGAAGGGCACCTCGGCGATGGTGCCCGCCCAGCGCTGAGGAGCCATGGCGTAGACCGCGCCCTGCAGCAGGCCGCCCGCGGAGCCGCCACGGCCGACGATGCGGGTGCCGTCGACGAGTGAGTCGGCGAGGTAGTCGGCGGCGG
>JBMTDJ010000099.1:0-5819 GCA_049431945.1 Candidatus Nanopelagicales bacterium
AAGGTCGGCCGTCTCGGCAAGGTGCTCGGTCCCCGCGGCCTCATGCCCAACCCGAAGACCGGCACCGTGACCATGGACGTCGCCAAGGCCGTCGAGGACATCAAGGGCGGCAAGATCGAGTTCCGCGTCGACAAGAACTCCAACCTTCACTTCCCCGTCGGCCGCGCCTCCTTCAGCGAGGATCAGCTCACCGACAACTACCTCGCAGCGCTCGACGAGATCCTGCGGGCCAAGCCGTCCGCGGCCAAGGGGCGCTACGTCAAGAAGGTGACCGTCTCGTCCACCATGGGCCCGGGTGTGCCCGTGGATCCGCAGGCCACGTCCCGCGGTTCGGGCGACGCGGCCGAGTAGGCACTCCGCGGAGCCGGGGGTCGGCCGTTTTGACGTCTGGCCCCTCGGCCCCGTAACCTCACCCACGACCGAAGACCGCCGGTTGCAGCCTCAGGGCTGACGAAGGACCCCAGGGTCGCCTGCGCAGGCCGAATCGCCACGACGGCGACCTGCTTGCGTGTGTGCCCCGGGCCCACGAAAGAGAGCAGGAGGAGCCGATGGCTCGCGAAGACAAGGCCGCCACCGTCGCGGAACTCGCTGAGGAGTTCCGGACCTCGAGCGCGGCTGTGCTCACCGAGTACCGCGGCCTGACGGTGTCGCAGATCAGCCAGTTGCGTCGGTCGCTCAAGGGCATCGCCAACTACGCGGTCGTCAAGAACACCCTCACCAAGATCGCCGCGCGCGAGGCCGGAGTCGAGGGTCTCGATGCGCTGCTCGCTGGCCCCAGCGCCATCGCCTTCATCAAGGGCGACCCGGTTGAGGGCGCGAAGAGCCTCAAGGCCTTCGCCAAGGACAACCCGCTGCTGGTCCTCAAGGCCGGCTACATGGACGGCCGCATCCTCGATGCCTCCGAGGTCAAGAAGCTCGCCGACCTCGAGTCCCGTGAGGTCCTGCTCGCCAAGCTCGCCGGCGCGATGAAGGCGTCGATGTCCCAGGCGGTCTCCCTGTTCGCCGCCCCGCTGTCGCAGGCCGCACGGACCGTGGACGCCCTCCGCGTCAAGGCCGAGGCCGATCCGTCGATCATCGGCGGAGCGGGGGCTGCCCCGTCCAAGATCGACGAGGCCGCGCATGCCGTGGAGCACGTCGCGGAGGAGGCCGTCGAGGCGGTCGAGCACGCTGTCGAGGACGTCGCCGAGGCCGTGGAGCACGCGGTCGAGGGCGTTGCCCACAAGGTCGAGGAGATGCTCCACCACGGCGACGCCGCACCTGAGTCCGATCACCCCGAGTCCACCACCCCCACCGAGGGCTGAGGCCCACTAATCCCGGCCCTCGGCCGGCCAACGAAAGGACGCCACCATGGCGAAGATGAGCACAGATGAGCTGCTCGATGTGTTCAAGGAGATGACCCTCATCGAGCTCTCCGAGTTCGTGAAGGCCTTCGAGGAGACCTTCGAGGTCACCGCTGCTGCACCCGTTGCGGTTGCTGCTGCGGCTCCGGCTGCCGGTGGCGGCGGCGAGGCTGCTGCGGGTGGGGCCGACCAGGATGAGTTCGACGTCATCCTCGAGGCCGGCGGCGACAACAAGATCCCGGTCATCAAGGAGGTGCGTGCGCTCACCAGCCTCGGCCTGAAGGAGGCCAAGGATCTTGTTGAGGGTGCGCCCAAGCCTGTCCTGGAGAAGGTCAACAAGGAGACCGCCGACAAGGCCAAGGCTGCCCTCGAGGGCGCCGGCGCCACGGTCAGCGTCAAGTAGTCACACGCTTCATGCGCCGAAGGGGGCGCCGGGATGATCCCGGCGCCCCCTTCGCGCGTCCCGTGCAGGTAGCTGTCGGATACCCGCAGAGGCCGCCGGCGACACCGCGATCGTCGCGCCCGGCCTAGTCGGCTATGGCGATGCTCCGTTGGATCCGATGAGAGGCTCGCGTCAACGCAGTGATGATGGCCATCTCCTTCGCCCCCGCGACCTGGTCAGGGCGACAGGCGACTGCGACCGCTCCAAGGAAGTCCGCCGTGACGACCGGTGCCGCGATGCACTGAACGCCCAGCGCGTACTCCTCGTGATCCCGGGCGACACCGACACTGGAGCGAATCTCGCCCTCAAGGGCCGATCGACTGGTGACGGTGCGCCTCGTCAGTGAATGCAGGGGGTGGCGGGCGAGGTAGTCCTCGCGCTCCTCGTCCTCGAGACTGCCCAGGATGCACTTGCCCAGTGCCGTGGCGTGCGCTGAATCGTTCATGCCGACCCACAGGTCGATCGAGGGAAACTTCGTGGAGTCGACGATCTCCACGACCGTGATCTCCCCATCGACGTGCGCGGCGAGGTAGACCGGGCTGTGCCACTCATCTCGAAGGCCCTGCATGACCGGTCTGGCTCGAGCGACGGTGCCTGCCATTCGATCCTGGGTCGCCACGCGCAAGAAGGCAGGGCCGACCACGTAGCTGCCGTCATCAAGCTTGCTCAGATAACCCTCATGGGTCAGCGTCCGCAGCAGGTGATAGGTGGTGGGCAGGCCAAGTCGGAGATCGCGAGCCAACTCCTTGGCTCGTGCGCGCCCCTGTCGGGCGCTGACAGCCTCCACCAGGTGGAGGGCGCGTTGGACCGACTGAATGAGCGTCGGCGCGGACTCAGACATAGGCCCCATCCCCGGTTGCGTCACGCCATGGTAAGGAGCGTCGACAGGCGCGTGGGCGGAATTCCCCCAACTCGTATCACCATTTGAAATTCAGCCTCTTTCGCCTCGACGCGGCGGTGCGCACACTGGGGCGAGATCAAGCGGGAGTCGAATCCGCCCAGGAAGGAGCGTCATGATCGAAGACGACACGCGGGTGCAGTTCTACAAGGATATGGTGCGCATTCGCACCTACGAGGCCGCCCTTCAGCGCGACTATCACGCTGACAAGACCCCCCAGTGGGACATCGGCGCTGGCCTCATCCCCGGCGAGATGCACCTCGCCGCGGGTCAAGAGCCGGTCGCGGTGGGACTGTGCGCCAATCTCGTCCAAGAGGACGCCATTACCGGCCCGCACCGCCCCCATCATCTGGCCCTCGCTAAGGGCGTCGACATGAAAGCCATGACGGCGGAAATCTTCGGACGCGTCACAGGTCTGTGCCACGGCAAGGGCGGCCACATGCACCTGTTCGATCCTGCCAACCACTTCTCCTGCTCGGGCATCATCGCCCAGGGAATGCCCGTGGCGGTGGGTCAGGCCTTCGCGTTCAGCCGAAAGGGCACCGACAACGTCGCGGTGGCGGTCGCGGGCGAGGGTGCTGCCAATCAGGGCGCCTTCCACGAGGCGTTGAATCTGGCCGCCATGTGGAAGTTGCCGGTGATCTTCATCATCGAGGACAACGATTGGGCTATCTCGGTGGCTCGCGACACGGCCACGCCGATCAAGGACGGATCCATGCGAGCCGCGGCCTACGGCATGCCGTCGGCGCGCATCGAAGGCAATGACGTTGAGGCGATCTACGAGGCCTGCAAGATCGCCGTTGATCGCGCGCGTTCCGGCGGCGGCCCGACGATGCTCGAGATTCACACCGTGCGACTTTGGGGTCACTTCGAGGGCGATGCCCAGGCCTACCGCGGCGATGAGCTGCAGGAGGCAACCGAGCGGGATCCGATCCCGGCGTATGAGCGGCGTCTGCGGGGCGCGGGCCTGCTTGACGATGAGTCCGTGGCACAGATCAAAGCGGAGGCCGAGGCGGAAGTGGAGGCCGCGATTGCCTTCGCAAAGGAGAGCCCGGAGCCCAAGCCCAGTGATGCCTACCTGCACGTGTTCGCGTAGGCGAGAGACGAGGAGCAAGTAATGACTGCGACGATCGATGCCGGCACACGGCGCGTCACGACCGCGAAGGCAATCTCCGAGGCGATCGCCCAGGAGATGCGCTCTGATCCCAACGTCTTTGTCATGGGCGAGGACGTGGGTCCCTACGGCGGAATCTTCGGATCCACCGGCGGACTCTTCGAGGAGTTCGGCACCACCCGCATCATCGACACCCCGATTTCTGAGACCGGGTTCATCGGTGCAGGCATCGGCGCAGCTGTCGAGGGCATGCGCCCGGTAGTGGAGTTGATGTTCGTCGACTTCTTTGGGGTGTGTTTCGACCAGATCTACAACCACATGGCCAAGATTCACTACGAGTCCGGCGGCAATGTGAAGGTGCCGATGGTCTTGATGATGGCCGTGGGTGGCGGATACTCCGATGCCGCGCAGCACTCGCAATGCCTGTGGGCCTCATTCGCGCACATGCCGGGCATGAAGGTGGTGGCACCCTCGAACCCCTACGACGCGAAGGGGCTGATGATCTCGGCGATTCGCGATGACAACCCGGTGATCTTCATGTTCCACAAGGGCGTGATGGGCCTGCCCTGGATGGCCAAGAACCCCCGCTCCATCGGGCCCGTCCCGGAGGAGGAGTACACGGTCCCGATCGGCAAGGCCGCCATCGCTCACGAGGGATCGGACGTGACCGTGGTCAGCATTTCGATGTCGGTGCAGCACTGCCTGGATGTCGCCGAGGAACTTGAGGGCGATGTCAGCGTCGAGGTCCTCGACCTGCGTTCACTTGTGCCGCTCGACCGAGAGGCCATCCTGGCCTCGGTCGCCAAGACCGGGCGCCTGGTCATCGTCGATGAGGACTACAAGTCCTTCGGCATGAGCGGTGAAGTCATCGCCACCATCGCCGACCACGACCCGTCGATGCTCAAGGCGCCTGTGCAGCGCGTGTGCTACCCCGATGTCCCCGTGCCCTACGCGCGGGTCCTTGAGTACGAGGTCCTGCCCACGCGCGACAAGATCAAGGCGGCTATTGCCAAGGTGATGGGCTGATTGCATGGCGCATCTCGTCACCTTTCCACACATGTCCAAGGACGCGGAAGCCGAGGGAGTTGTCGCAACCTGGTTCGCCCGCACGGGCGAGACGGTGAAAGCGGGCCAGGTGATCGCCGAGGTCATGGTCGACAAGGTCTCCCTGGACGTGGAGGCTCCCGTCGATGGCGTGATTACCTGCCTCATCGAGGAAGAGGGCACTGTCACGCAGGGCCAGGACATCGCCCGCATCGACTGATCGGAACTGTGCGCGAAGCACCGCTGCGCGGGGTAGCGGTTCAGCAGCCTCCCGTGTCGGCGCCCCATGCTCAGACCGGTCGGATTGTCCGATTTGCCTGGTATCAGGCTGATTGCTCAGGTGGCCACGTGGTCACAGTCCGGTGTCGTCACTTGACTCCGCGGCCCATCGGGGTCACGATCTACCCGCGCAACACCTCCGGGGTGGGATTGCCCGTCGAGCACGGCATCGCCGTACGACTGGCTCGCATCCGACACCACGCCGAGGAGTTCGCCCGCCCCCGGGGGCCTGTCGCCCCGGGGACCGCAGACCGCGGCCGGGGCGCACTCGAGGGCCGGTGCCGGTACCCCCCGGGGTCGACAGCGGCGTGCCCAGAGGGTAGGCTGCCGCTTTGCGCTGCTCCCGACCGGTTTGACACCGGCGATGCCGCGCGTCCCGGCACACGTGGAAGGACCCCTCTTGGCCGCCTCGCGCTCCACTGATCTGTCCCCCCAGTTGCACCGCGCATCCTTCGCGAAGATCCGAGAGCCCCTGGCCGTCCCGGACCTTCTGGCGCTGCAGACAGCGAGCTTCGATTGGCTCCTGGGCAATGACGTCTGGCGAGCTCGCGTGGAGGCCGCCATCGCCGAGGGGCGCAAGGACGTCCCCACCGCCTCAGGGCTCGAGGAGATCTTCGCTGAGATCAGTCCCATCGAGGACTTCTCCGGCTCCATGTCGCTGTCGTTCAGCGACCATCGCTTCGAGCCGCCGAAGTACACCGC
>JBMTDJ010000100.1:0-5765 GCA_049431945.1 Candidatus Nanopelagicales bacterium
AAACCTTGTGTCGGAGGTTCGAATCCTCTCGGGGCCACTCAGCGGAAATCCTGAATCTTCCGTGATCCCATCGCAGCCCCCTTCGGCGTACCGTCGTCATGTGAGACGGGCGATCGCAGCACTTGGCCTGGGGGCGGCAATCCTCATGGGACCCGCATTCTCGGCCCCTGCCCAGGCAATCACACCCCAACTCATCACCGGCCCCTACGTCTCAGGCTGGTTCGGCTACTGGGAGCCGGACTCCGTCGTCGAGACCCTGGCGGCCCAGGGGACCTCGACCGTTCCCGAGGTCAACCTCTTCTGGTGGAGCTTCGCCGACGCCGATCGGCCGCTGTGCACCTACAACACCAATAGTTCCTGCAACTCGGCGAACTGGACCAACGACCATCTCAATGGTCAGCGACTCATCCTGCAGGACGCGGGCATTCCCGTGCTCGGCTCCATCGTCGACGGCTCGCGCGCTGGCACGCTCTCCGAGTACCTCGCCACCGAAGGCCGACGAGATGCCTACGCAGCGATGATCGTGGACTGGACGGTCCGGGCCGGGCTGGACGGTGTGGACCTGGACTGGGAGAAGTTCGCGTTCGCGGATGACCGAAGTACGTGGGCGACAACGCAGCCGCGGTGGGTCGCGTTCATCAAGGTCCTGTCCAAGAAGCTCCGTGACGCAGACCTGGTGCTCTCTGCCACGGTGCCAGCGGGCTCGTATCCCTTCCGCAGCGATGGCACTCCTAACCCGGGCACGGGCTACTGGGTCTACGCCTGGGACGAGATCATCGACGACGTCGATCGACTGCGGATCATGGCCTACGACTACAGCTACTCCTCACCGGGGCCGATCGGTCCTTATACCTGGGCCGCGGAGGTGACCCGCTCGGCGATCGCGCAAGTGGCGAGCACCAAGGCCTCCAACAAGAAGAAGATCTGGCTCGGCATCCCGCAGTACTCGCGCAACTGGGTGAGGCAAGACGCAGGCGGCTCCTACGTCACACAGGGGTCATGCCCAGCTGGGTGGAAGCCCGCCGCCGGCGCATCCGGCGTTCCCGGCATGCTCAGCCAATCGGTCGCGCGCGCCAAGGAGATCGCCGCCCGCGAGAAGGTGACCCCGACGTGGAACTCTGCGGACGCGGAGTACACCTTCCGATACTGGATCCTCACCGAGGGCACCGCCGACGGA
Source organism: Candidatus Nanopelagicales bacterium (assembly GCA_049431945.1). Taxonomy (GTDB): domain Bacteria; phylum Actinomycetota; class Actinomycetes; order S36-B12; family S36-B12; genus Mxb001. Next base: position 1,178 of record JBMTDJ010000100.1, read on the forward strand.
GTCGCCACCGTCTGCAAGGCGGAGCGTGAGGTGTGGTTCGCCGACACCCGATCGGCGACGCGCAAGGCCAACATCGTCACGCAGCAAGGCATCGCCGGTGTCGCGGTGTGGGAGTTCGGCTTCGTCCTCGACGGCTTCTACAGCAAGATGGCGAAGAAGATCGCGCCACCGCTGGAGTTGCGAGCGAACTTCGACGATCGCATCCGCAAAGGACAGTCGACAACCGTGAGTGGCAAGGTGCTGCGCGGTGACGACGCGGTGGCCAGCGCCAAGGTCAATGTCACCTGGATCTCAGCGACCGGCAACAAGGTCGATATCGGGACGACACGCACCAACGCCAAGGGGCGGTACTCCATCACCGTGACGCCGAAGAAGTCGGGCACGCTACGCATCAAGGCCAGGTCCGAGGGCCAGGAGGCCGTCGTCAAGCGCCCCATCACGGTGCGCGGCTAGGACTACTCCTCCACACGCTCCACGCGAGCGGGGAACATCCGCCAGGCAAGGAACGCGCCCACCGCCACAATCGCCGCGGCAACCATCAGCGCCGTCGTCATGCCGGACACGAACGCATTGCCGGCGACCTGGCGGATCGGCGTCGCCATGTCGGCTGGGAGTTGAGCGACCGCGAGCGATCCGGCGGCGAGGGATTCACGAACGGCATCGACGACGTTCGCCGGAATGGAAGCGATGGCATCTCCGGCAGCGGTTATCTGCTGCTGGATCTCATTGCGGTACCCCAGCGACAGCAGGGACCCGAGGATCGCGACGCCGAGCGATCCGCCGAGTTCACCCACGCCGTCGTTGACCGCCGACCCCATGCCCGCCCGTTCGCGGGGGACGGACGCGAGGACAGCATTGGTCGCCTGAGGCAGCACCATGCCCAGCCCCAGCCCCATGAGGCCGAGGCTTGCGCCCACGTGGATGTACGCCGAGTCCGCGGTGAGGTACGCCGCAAGCGCCAGCCCCACGACGACGAGGAGCAGACCGCTCACGACGATGCGCCTGGTGCCGAATCGCTCGGCCCACCGCGGGCTGAAGAGGGAAGCAAGGAAGAGACCGCCAGCCGCTGGCAGCATCGCGACCCCGGACTGCAGCGGTGAGTTCCCCTGCACAAGCTGCAGGAACTGCGGAAGGAAGAACATCACGCCCATGAGTGCGCCGTACACCAGAGCGACCGTGATGATCGCCACGGTGAAGAGGCGATTGGTGAAGAGCGACATGGGCAGCAGCGGGCGAGGCGCCTTGCGTTCCCACCACACGAACGCTGTGATGAAGACGATTGCGGTGATCGTCGAGCCGATCGTCACGGCGGAGAAGCCCTGGTCGGGGACCTCGATCACCGTGACGACAAACGCGATGATGCCGATGGTCGAGAGGACAGCACCGAGGGGATCAAGCCGCGGCTTGCTCGGGTCCCGTGACTCCGGGACGAGGGCCAAGGTCGCCAGGAGAGCCAGGACGACCAGGGGTGGATTGACCCAGAAGATCGCGTGCCAGCTGGTGACCTCGAGCAGGAGACCGCCAAGGATCGGCCCGATCGCGACGGCGGCACCCGCGACCGCGGCCCAGATGCCGATCGCCTGGGCACGCTCGCGCGGCTCGGTGAAGACCTGGACCAGGATCGACAGCGTCGAGGGCATGATGAATGCACCACCGATGCCCATAACGGCGCGGCACGCGATGAGGATGTCTGCACTCGTCGCAAAGCCGGCCACGAGTGAGCCAGCACCGAAGATGACGAGTCCGATGACGAGCGCGCGGCGGCGGCCGAATCGGTCCCCGAGGCTCCCCGCGAGCAGGAGCGTGCCCGCGAAAATCACCGAGTAGGCATCGACGACCCACTGGAGTTCAGCCGTTGTCGCACCCAACACCTCCTGAAGGGTCGGCAGAGCGACGTTGACGATCGTGTTGTCGAGGGAGATGAGCGCCAGCGCGGCCGCCAGCACAAGGAGGATGACCCCTCCAGACCGAGCTGCCACGGGCTGAGACTAGAGCCTCACGGCCGCGACCCCCAGCCCACTAGGCTTCGCGGCACACAGTCGGAGGCAAGCCCGACAGGGACGGCTCGGCCGGATGCACGAGAGGCGGGACAATGGAACTGGCCACAGGGCTCTTCCTCAGTGAAGACGGTTCCCTCCAGCGCGAGTTGGTGTCCCTTCTCGTCATCCTCACGATCGCAGCCTTCACCCCCCTCCTCGTCGGGCTCCTGCGCCTGAAGATCGCCGAGGTCGTGTTCCTCCTGGTCTTCGGCATCATCTTCGGCCCGAACCTGCTGAACCTCATCGAAGTCGACCCATCGATCGAATTGCTCTCGGAGCTCGGCCTGGGCTTCCTTTTCTTCCTGGCCGGGCTGGAGCTTTCACCCAAGTCGATTCGTGGGCAGTCCGGGAGGCTGGCGATCTCGGGGTGGGGGATCTCGCTGGTGCTCGCCATGGGTGCAGCCTTCCTCCTCGAGCGAACAGGCGAGATCCAGGACTTCATCGGCTTCGCCATCGTCCTCACCAGCACCGCCCTCGGCACCCTCCTGCCCATGCTCCGCGACAGCGGGGAACTGAAGACCCCCTTCGGCAACTTCTTCATGGGTGCAGGAGCCTGGGGGGAGTTCGGTCCCGTGCTGGCCATTGCGATCCTGCTGAGCACGCGCAGCTCATGGGCCGCGATCGTGCTTCTCATCGTCTTCGCCATCATCGCCTACGTTGTGTCCCAGATCCCCGGCAAACTCGCTACCTCGCGAACACGCGAGCTCCTTGAGCGCGGACATCACTCCTCGTCCCAGACAGGAGTGCGGCTCACGATCCTCCTCATCGTGCTGCTGCTCACGGTGGCCAGTGGCTTCGGCTTCGATGCAGTGCTCGGCGCCTTTACTGCCGGCATCATCATGCGGCAGTACCTACCCGAGGAGGCTGAGAGCGAACTCCAACGACGCGTCGAGGCGATCGCCTTCGGCATCTTCATCCCGGTGTTTTTCGTCGTCTCAGGCGCGAACATCGACATCCTCGCAATCATCGCCAAGCCTTGGCCGATGCTCGCTGTCTTCGTCCTCATCCTGCTTGTTCGCGGAGTGCCGCAGTTCTTCCTCTATCGCAAGGCGATACCCGACACCCGAGACCGGACACGCTTCATGCTCTTCGTCGCCACGGGGCTTCCGATCATCGTGGCAGTGACAAGCGTCGAGGTCGCAGCAGGTCACATGACCACGAATGACGCATCGGAGCTCGTCGCGGCTGGTGCTCTCACCGTGCTGGTCTTCCCCTTCATCGCGACCATGATGCGCAGGAAGCGACCCGCGGGATCTCAGGGAGAGGACCGCAGCGAAGCCACCGCATAAAGCGCGATGCCCGCGGCCACGGACGCATTGAGTGACTCCGTCTCGCTGGCCATGGGGATCGACGCGATGCGGTCACACGCCTCGTTCACGAGTCTGCTCAGCCCCCGGCCCTCTCCGCCGATGACGATGACGAGCGGATCGGCGGCGGTGTCGCGGTCCATGGCGGTGAGATCGAGATCGCCATCCGCCGCAAGGCCCACGATCGTGCAGCCGGCCTTGGCGTAGGACGTGAGCGCTCGCGTGAGGTTGGTCGCGCGCGCCACCGGGAGGTGCGCCAGGGTGCCCGCACTGGCCTTCCATGCAGAACCCGTGACCCCGGCAGCGCGACGCTCAGGGACGACCACGCCATCCGCTCCGAACGCTGCCGCAGACCGCACGATGGCACCGAGGTTGCGCGGGTCGGTCACTCCGTCCAACGCGACGATGAGCGGTGCATGCCCGGCATCAGCCGCCCTTGCCAGCAGGTCGTCGGGATCGAGGTACTCGTAGGCGGGCACCGTGAGAAGCAGACCCTGGTGCGCGGCGCCGCCGGACATCCGGTCAAGTTCCAGGCGCGTGACCTCCATGAGCGGCATTCCCAGGTCCGCCGCCGTCGACAGTGCCTCGCGAACTCGATCATCGGTGTCGACGTACTGCTGCACGTAGAGCGCGCTTGCTGGCACCCCTGCCCGCAGAGCCTCGACGACCGGATTGCGCCCCACGAGCACCTCGCGGCCGTCCTTGCGTCCACGGGGGCCGGATGCGGACTTCGACGCACGCTTGTCCGCGGATCGCGCGCGACGCGCCGCGGGATGCTTCTGGCGGTCCTCGGCCTTGGGGGTCGGCCCCTTGCCCTTGAGCGCTTTGCGGCGCTGGCCTCCGGAGCCGACCGTCATGCCCTTCTTGGTGCCGGTCTTGCGCATAGCGCCCTTGCGCTGGGAATTGCCGGCCATCAGTCCTCCTCGGCGAGTGACCAGCGCGGGCCGGCCGGGGTGTCCTCGACGACGATGCCGGACGCGGTGAGCCCATCGCGCAGCGCATCGGCAACGCCGAAGTCCTTGCGGTCCCGCGCGGCCTGGCGCTGATCGAGGACCACCTCGACGAGGGGCCCGAGAGCGCGGCGCGCGGCACCGTCGTCGGACTGCGAAGCCCACGGCTCGGAGTAGGGGCTCAGTCCCAGGACGCCGAGCATCGTGGCAACCTCGTCACGAGACTGGCGGGCAGTCTCGGTATCGCCGTCGGCCAAGGCGGCGTTGCCGGCACGGACAGTGTCGTAGATGA
>JBMTDJ010000101.1:0-5727 GCA_049431945.1 Candidatus Nanopelagicales bacterium
CCACTGGAGCAGTCATGACCACCACGCGCATCGAGAACGCCACCGTCTGGACCGGGCACAGGCTGCCCGACAACAGCGTCTTCACGACCGATGCGGTCACCTTCAGCGATGGCCGTGTTGTGGCTCTGGGTAGCGCGTCACGCCGCTTCGCGGTGGACAACGTCGTCGATGCCGAGGGCGGATTCATCGCACCCGCGTTCGGCGACGGTCACGTCCACCCGATCTTCGGCGGCCTGGAGCGCGAATTCGCCCCGGTGCGAGACCACGAATCCCCGGAGTCCATCGCGGCATCGGTAGGTGCCTGGGCGAGTGCTCACCCGGAGGTCGAATGGGTGCGCGGTGAGGGCTTCGACCACACCCTCGCGCCCGAGGGGATCTTCCTAGCCTCATGGCTCGACGCTCACGTGCCGGATCGACCCGTAGTCCTGCGCGCCACCGACTACCACACGGTCTGGGTCAATTCCGAAGCGTTGCGCCGAGCCGGATACGGCATCGGGGTCAGCCAACCGCACGACGGCGAGATCGTCCTCGACCCGAGCGGCATGCCGAGCGGGACCCTGCGCGAGTGGGGCGCATGGCGTCCGGTGTACGACCTGCTCCCACGGCCGTCTGATTCGATGCTGCTCAACGCGGTGGACTTCGCCACCTCGAGTTTCGCTTCCGCCGGAATCAGCTGGGTGCAGGATGCGTGGGTCGAACCCGTCGATGTCACGACCTGGCTCGCGGCGTTGAAGCAGGGGCGTGTGCACACCGATGTCGACCTGGCCCTGTGGGCCGATCCCAATTCGTGGCGTTCGCAGCTACCGCAATTCGCTGCCGCCCGTGAGGAGGTCATCCACGCGGGCAGCAGCGTCGTGAGCGCTCACACCGTGAAGTTCTTCGCGGATGGCGTCATCGAGTCGGGCACGAGTGCCATGCTCGAGCCGTTCTGCGACTGCCCCCACTCCAAGGGGCTACCGAACTGGGACGCCAAGGAAATGGCCGAGGCGGTGGCCGCTATTGATGCCATGGATTTTACCGCGCACATTCACGCGATCGGCGACTACGGCGTGCGGATGGCCCTGGACGCGATCGAACACGCCGCGCGCGTCAATCCGCCGCGCGATCGCCGCTGGGTCATCGTTCACACCCAACTCGTCGACCCCGCCGACCTGCCACGTTTCGCCGAACTAGGCGTGATCGCCAACTTCGAGCCCTACTGGTCAAAGTACGACTCCTGGCAGTCCGAGCTCACCGCTCCGCGCTTGGGCCCGGAGCGGACCGATCGCCAGTTCCAAACAGCAACCATCGCTGCCCTGGGTGCACGGATCTCATTCGGCAGCGACTGGCCCGTCACGACGTACTCCCCCCTGGAGGGGGTCCAGATTGCGGTCACCCGCCAAATGACCGCCGACGGGCCACCGTGGATGCCCGAGGAGCGCATCAGCGTCGACGATGCCCTCACCGCCTACACGCGCGGGGTTGCCTTCCAGGCCGGTCGTGACGACGCGGGCATCCTGCGGCCCGGCGCTCGCTCTGACCTGGTCTGGATCGACACCGATCCGCGCAGCGTTGACCCGACGACCATCGGGTCTATTCCCGTGCGCGGCACCTGGCGAGCGGGTTCGCCTAGCTTCGGGGCCTGAGATGCCACTCACGCCCAGCGAAAGCGATCGCCTGCTGCTCTTCCTGCAGGGTGAACTGGCACGGGCACGACGGGGACGCGGCCTGCGACTCAATGTGCCCGAGGCGACCGCCTACATCGCGGATGCGGTCTGCGAGATGGCCCGGGATGGCGAGGATCTGCCCACAACGCGCGAGCGGGGCCGGCATCTCCTCACTCGCGCCGATGTGATGGATGACGTTCCTGACCTGCTGACCGAGGTGCGTGTCGAGGCGCGTTTCGACGACGGCACTCGCCTAGTCGTAGTCAACGACTTGTGGGAAACCCCCGCATCCGATGCAAATCCCTCCCCGGCCCCTCTAGTCGAAGGCGAGATCGAGGTGCGCAACGAGGCCGCGACGGCCATCGCGATCAGCTCCCACATCCACCTAGCCGAAGTGAACCCCCGGCTCCGACTGGACCGCGATGCGGCATTCGGCCGTCGACTCGCCGTCCCGGCCGGCACGACGGTATGGATCCCGGCGGGAGAGACGGTCAGCGTCCCCGTGACCGGGCTACGTGGCAGCAGGGTCGTCGTCGGCAACACCGGCGTGGTCGAGGGTCCGATCGACGATCCCCGAGTCCGCGAGCGAGCCCTCGGCGCGCTACGCCGATGCGGCTACCTCGACATCGTCGACGGCGTTGAGATCAATGGCCTTGAGGCCGCTGACGCCGCCGTGTCTCGCCTCATGGCAGAGCGCCGGGATTCCTCGCCATGAGCGCCTACGGACCACGTCCCGGCGATGTCATCCGCTTGGGGGCGACCAGTCTGCGCCTGCGCATACCCGAACGGGTCCCCGACGCCGGCGATGAATTCCATGTCGGATTCGCCAAGACCGGTCGAGATGGCATCGGCTTGGCACCCGTGACGACACGTGAGTCATGTGACCTCGTGATCACGAATGTCATCGTCCTCGATCCCGTCGACGGCATCCGAGTGGCGTCCATCGGAATCCGGGAGGGTCGGATCAGTGGCATCGGCCGTGCAGGCAATCCGGCGGTATCTGACGACGTCGACGTCGTCGTCGGATCAGGAACAGTGGTCGTGGATGCCGACGGCCTCATCGCGACGCCCGGAGGCATCGACACCCACGTCCACGCCATGGCACCGCGTGTCTTCGAATCCGAGATTGCCTCGGGGGTGACCACGGTGCTGGCGCAGGAAGCGGGTCCGGTCTGGGGGGTGGGGATCAATTCCCCCTGGTTCCTCGGAGTGGCCCGCGCCGCCCTCGAGTCCGTCCCCCTCAATGTAGGAGTCCTTGGCCGAGCCTCCTCGGCACGCAGGAGCGCGCTCGATGAGGCGGCCGATGCGCACATCTGCGGGTTCAAGGTCCACGAGGACACCGGGGCCACACTCATGACCATCGATACGGCGCTGCGAGTCGCGGATGACATCGACGTCCAGGTAGCGCTGCACACCGACGGCCTCAACGAAACGCTGTCGGTGACGGACACCTTGGCCGTGCTCGACGGACGTGTCGCACATGCATTCCACGTGGAAGGCGGAGGAGGTGGTCACTCTCCCGACGTGCTCACCCTCGCGGGGCGCGACCACGTCATCGCATCGTCTACGAACCCCACACTCCCCTACGGCATCAACGCAGCAGCCGAAACACTCGACATGGTGATGTTCTGCCATGGCTTGGCCGCCGAACGCGCGAGCGACCTCCAGATTGCGCGCGCGAGGATCCGCGAATCCACCATGGCTGCCGAGAATCGCCTCCACGACCTTGGCGTCATCCCCATCACGTCGTCGGATGCCCTGGGCATGGGCCGTGCGGGTGAGACCTGGTGGCGCACCTTTGCCATGGCAGACGCGCAAGCACAGCAAAGCTGCGACGGGGACTCGGTCGAGGCAGGCGACGACAACGATCGGATCCTGCGGTACCTCGCCAAGGTCACGATCAACCCGGCCCTCGCGCATGGACTGGCGCGCGCCGTGGGGCGACTGGCGACGAGCTACCGGGCAGACATCGTGCTGTGGGACCCGCGGTCATTCGCGGCCAAGCCCCAACTGGTGCTCGTGGGCGGATACCCGGCCTGGGGAGCGACAGGCGATCCGAATGCGACGATCGACGGCGCTGAACCCCTGCGACTCGCGGAGCAGTTCGGAGCGATAGGACGCGCACCGCGGGAGCTCGGGTCCATCATCACCAACGAGCGAGCGGCCTCGCTCTCCCCATTGGAGCGTCAGATCATCGTGACGACCGGCTGCCGCACGATTCGCAGTAGCGACATGGTGCGCCACGGCGTGCTCGGTGACGTCGAAGTTTCCGCCGACGGAGGGGCGGTGACCTGGCGTGGAAGCCCGATTACATCCAGGCCGGTCACCAGCGCCCCCCTATCGCGACTGCACTACTGGTAACGCCTTACGCGTAGCGGGCGAAGATCGCGTCGATCTCGGCGCGCTCCGCGGGGGTCATCGCGCGCTCGCGCTCGCGATCCCACATCTGACGCAGGCTCAGCTCACTGTCTTGCTTCTTGCGTCCGAACACTGTTCATCCTTTCGTCCGGGTCCTGGGCTGGCGCCCGGCCCGACCGGTCAGCCGCGTGTGGCGGCCGGCGACAGGGCCTGGACCCGTGGCCCCTCGTGAGGGCCATGTAAACGGTGTCATGGTGAGGCGCGTCGACCCCGAAGCGGGGGGCGAATCACGTGGGACAGATCACGCGTGTCGTGCTAGCCCCGCATCAGCGAGGCGCGAATCCGCCAGGGCACGCGAGGGAAGTCCGCCGGCACAGAGCAGCGAGGAGGCTGAGGACTAACTGTCCTGAGACAGGGCCGAACCCTGCTTCCACTCCGACCACGGGATGTTCCAGTAGCCGGCCAGGTAGTCGTCGGTGCCGATGGGGGCTGACGACCCGGTGTAGACGGCGACATCGCCGAACTTGGTATTGGCGAAGAGCCAGCCCATGTCGCTGTACGTCATGTTGGTACAGCCGTGAGAGGTGTTGGCGTAGCCGATGCTGTAGTTCCACGTCGCGTCGTGGATGTACTCGCCGTTGTCGTTGACCCGAATGGCCCAGCGGACCTCGACGTCCCAGCCGTTCTCCGGGTCCGGGTTGTAGAGCCGCTTGTGCGGGATGTGCGCCGTGAGCACCTTGGTGCCGGACTCGGTGAGCCATCCCGACATGCCGCCAGAGATCTTGAAGGTGCGCTCGAGGACCCCATTGCGGATGTACTTCATCCGATGTGAATTCAGGTTGACTCGAAGGATGACCTGGTCACCGGTCTTGAAGCGCGAGGAGAGTTCGTCCGGGCCCCACGTGCCTTCTGCACCGCGAATCACGCTGAGGTCAGCCGAGACCTTGACTGTCGCATTGCCGGGCCAGAACGCCTTCGGCCGGAAGACCGCCTTCTTGTCGTTGACCCAGTACCAGCCGGCGCGGCCGTAGTCGACAGTCGAGGTGACCTTGAGTGCACGCTCCATCGCGGCCTTGTCACGCACGCGCTGAGTGAAGTTCAGGACGAGGGGTACGCCCGATCCGAGGTTCGCCTGGGTCGGCCACACGGACACCTCGAAGCGGGGGGCGTCCTTGGTCGTCACCGAGAGTTCGGCCACCTCGACCCCGCTCGCTGAGATCACCCGGGCGGTGAAGTCCCGAGCCGGCGGGAGGGGCTCGGACTTGGCGATTCGAGCCCGCTTGGTGGGATTGACAGCAACCTCGAGCCGGCGATCGGTCATGACGACGGATGCGCCGACAGGCAGGCCCAGGAAGCGGACAGCGGCGCCTGCCTCGACAGTGCCGCCAGAGCGCAGCGGCTTGCCGTCGACCTCCATGGTCACCGGCTCGAACGGCACCGTAAAGGTCACGGGATCAGACGGAGCACTGGCAGCGCCGGGGGCCACGGAACGCAAGAGCAGGGTGTACGCCACCCCGCGCTCGAGCTGCCTCAGCGTGAACGGCTCGGCGAGGGTCGCCGGCTTGGCCTTGCGCCACGTGATGCCGTTGTCGAGCGAGTACTGCACGTTGCGGAGCCCGATGTCGGAAGCCGCGAGAGTGAAGGACACCACGGCTGCGCCCTGGTCGCTGACATCGACGACGACATCTGCCGGCACGGGGAGAAGCGAGTCGACCGGGGGGTC
>JBMTDJ010000102.1:0-5659 GCA_049431945.1 Candidatus Nanopelagicales bacterium
CCCGGGGGAGAGTCATTCGCCGAATGCCGTGACCGTGTCGATCGGGCGCGGCGTGACATCCTCACCCGTCATGCCGGGCAGCGGGTGGCCGTGATCTCCCATGTCACGCCGATCAAGCTCATGACCGGGATCTGTGTCGACGCTCCGCTGTCGAGCCTCTACCGCATGGAGCTCGCCCCGTGCTCGCTCACGACGATCGCGTGGTTCCCCGACGGCAACTCCTCGCTCTTCGGCTTCGCCGAGTCGGCGCACCTGCGTGGAGTCGACCCTGGCTTCGGCGTCTAGATCACAGCGAGTCGACGATGACGTCGATCGTCCAGGGCTTGGTGTCGCTCGCGGGAGGCGCGAGCTCCACGCGATAGCCGGCGGCGCCCAGGGCGCCGGCGAGGTCTTCGATGTTTCGCGGCCTCGGCTCGGCCAGCAGCGATCGCACCAGCCGCCCCTTGGTGGCCTTGTTGTGATGGCTCACGATCGTGCGCTTGCTGCCCTTCTGCTGGAACACGCGCGCGATCGCCGTGCGGTCCGCGAGATCCTCGGGCACCGGCCCGAGCGCGACGTACGCGGCGGAACGCAGGTCGAGCACGAGGCCACGCCCTGCGGCCGTGCGCATCGCCTCGGCGACGGGCTCGCGCCACGTGTTCGCCAGGCGCCCGACGCCGGGCAGCGTCGTATCCCCCGAGAGGCGGTACGCCGGGATGTGGTCGGTGACGCGCACAAGCCCGAACAGCGCCGATGCGATAGCGATGTCACTTGCTGCACGCTTGCGTGAGCGTGCGTCGAGACCAGCGAGATTCAGGGCGTCGTACAGGACGCCCGTGTAGATGTCCCCGGCAGGCGCGGTCGGCGCGGTGAGCAACGTCTTGTTGCGCTCGAGCTCGTCATCCTGGCGTGCGGAGATCCCGAGCGTCGTACGGGCCTTCGCAGCCGGGCCCGTCGATAGCCGCACGAGGGCATCGGCGACGCGGGAGCGGGTGTCGGTTAACTCCGGGAAGGACAGCCTCGACATGGCCAGACGCCGGCCCCTGGCGGGCGCGGTCTTGCCCTCGCTCGGGGGCAGCAGGATGAGCACCCCGCCACGCTAGCGGGCGACTCGACTATCGCCGTCGACCATTCGGTTGCTGGAGCCTTGCCCCGTCGACGGTTCGGCTGCCATTCGGTCGACGGCGCGGGGGCCGGGTACCCTGGCGATGCGGCGGACGAGCCGACCGGGCGATCGCGGCGGTGCAAGCCGTCGAGGAAAGTCCGGGCTCCACAGGGCAAGGTGGTGGGCAACACCCACCCGGGGTGACCCGCGGGACAGTGCCACAGAAAGCAAACCGCCCCGAGCGATCGGGGTAAGGGTGAAACGGTGGTGTAAGAGACCACCAGCACCGCAGGTGACTGCGGTGGCTCGGTAAACCCCACCTGGAGCTAGACCAAGTGGATCCTCAGGGGTCCAAGCAGGAGAGCGGCCCGCTCGTCAATCCTGCTGGTAGGTCGCACGAGGCCATCGGCAACGGTGGTCCCAGATGGATGATCGCCCCTCGCGCGAGCGAGGACAGAACCCGGCTTACAGGTCGACTCGTCCGCCGCCCTTGCGCCCTGTTGACGTGGCGGCACCGCCGTGCTCCGGGGTTGACTCGTCCGTTGCCGCGATCGCGGGCTAGGACGAGGTCTGGTCGTCCTTGGCCATCTTGAGCAGGCGGGACATCTGCTTGTCGAAAACCTTCGCGACGTCGCGTGCACCCGCGGACTTGACCGCGGAGATGGGCTCGCCGGTGCTCTCCGCCTGCTGCAGCGCGACGCGCTCGGGGATGGCCGGCTTGAGCAGAGCGCCAGGTCCGTGGATCGCGACGAGCTCGCGCTTGCGGTACCGGTGCTCCTCGGTCTTCTCCCGGAGCCGATTGACCACGATGCCGGCGAAGCGCAGTCCGGGGTTGACCGTGGCGCGGATCTCATTGATCTCGCTGATCGCACGCTCAGCGCCCTGGGCGCCGAAGAATGACGGCGTCGTCACGACGACGGCGAGATTGGAGGCCGCCAGCGCCTCGCGGGTGAGCGCCCCCAGCGATGGCGGGCAGTCGATGATCACGACGTCGTACCCCTCGAGCCGCTTCATCGCACGAGCCAGCTTCGGGGCGAAGCTGCGCTTGCCGGTCCAGGCATCGAATCGGATCAGCTCCTCGTCGCTGCCGACCACGTCGACGCGGCCCTCCTTGAAGGTCCATGCCGTCTTGGTCGCTGCGGCGCTGATCTCCTCCGCGGTGGGCTGGGCGAGCACCGTGGCTGCGGTGTGGCGAGGATGGCGCGCCTGCAGGATCGAGGTGGCGTTGCCCTGGGGATCGAGGTCGACGAGGAGGACCTGGAGTCCGCGCTTGGCGGCCGCCCCGGCGAGGCCGAGGGCGACGGAGGTCTTGCCGACCCCGCCCTTGAGGCTGAGCACGCTGATGGCGATCACGGGCTCAAGTGTGTCGGGCCGGGCGCCGGGGCGCACCCCCGCCCCGGGAATTCGCCCGGATTTCCTCATGGATTCGCCGCCGGCTCAGCCGAAATCGGTCACCCTGTGCGGCTTGCCCTGGCGGTCGTAGGTCGTCCACTGCCCGACCTGCTTGCCCTCAGCGAAGCGGCCCGAGCGCATGAGGGACCCGTCCTTGCGAAAGAACTCCCAGGCGCCGCTCATCTGCTTGCCCTTCATGCGGCCGCGGTGCTTGAGGATGCCGTTGTCGTAGAACGCCTTCACCACGCCCGAGGACTTCGGATACGAGTCATTGATCTCGTCGATTCGGCTGCGGATGACGAAGCGCAGCAGGGACAGCGGGGCAGCGCTGTCTCGCGAGAGGTGAATGGTGCCCTTGGTTGTCGGGTACGCCGGGAACTCCCGATGGACCAGAGCCACCACGCCGGCACCTGGGAAGAGGCTGTTGTGCTCGGCGAAGCCGCTGAAGCTGAGGACCAGGTCTCCGTCGATGCGATAGCTCGGCATGCCCCACGCGATGACCTCGTCGGCACCGGGGAGCAGGCGTCGCAGCACCGATCTCGTGTTCGCCAGAGCCCGCCGCTGCGGTTGCGGGTAGGCCGCGAGATGGTCTTCGATCGGGTCAGTCTTGGCCATCGCCGGACCCGGGCGGCCGGAGTCGCTCGACAACCTTGTCGCAGATGCGGCCGAGCGTGGCGAACTCTTCAGGCGTCAGGACATCGACCAGGTGTGCACGCACGCTCGCAACGTGCACGGGTGCGGCCTTGACCAAGAAGTCCCAGCCACGCGGAGTGAGCACGGCGAAGGACCCGCGGCGATCTTCCGAGCATGGCTCGCGGTCGACGAAGCCGGCGTCGTTCAGTCGGTCGATCTGATGCGACAGGCGGCTGCGGGAACTCAAGGTGAGATCGGCGAGGTCACTCATGCGCAGTCGCCGCTGCGGTGACTCGGACAGGTGGACGAGGATTTCATAGTCCGCCAAGGAGATGCCAGCCTCATCCTGCAGGTCACGGCTCAGGCGATCGGGCAGGAGCAGGGAGGCGGCGATCCAGGCCCGCCAGGCGGCTTGTTGATCCTCGTCGAGCCACTTCGTCACGGTCGCCTCACGATGCCTGCTGCCCGGTCATCTGCCAGATCCGTACCCCGCCGAGAATCCCGGAGGTGTTGGGAATGATGACGCCCTTGGGTCCCACATCGACCGGGTCAAGGCGCCGCGCATTGCCCCCTCCGACGTAGATGCGGTCGTAGAAGAGCATGTCGTGGAAGCACCCGATCGCCTTGTGCACCTGGGGGCGCCAGCGCTTCGTGCCGATCTCCTGCCTGCGCGCCTCGCCTAGGGCAATGTCGAAGGTCATGCCCTTGCGGAAGGGTCCATGCGACAGGTCGAAGTGGGGGAGCAGCGTGCCGTCGTTGAAGAGCGCGGTGCCGACCCCCGTGCCCAGGGTCATGACGAACTCGACCCCGTGGCCTTCGACTACGGCGGCGCCCTGCATGTCGGCATCGTTGACCACGATGGTGGGCAGGGCGAATGCATGGGCGAGGGCGTCGGCGAGCGGGAATCCGCTCCAGTCCGCGACGAGCGCGGCGTCTGGCGGACCGCCGTACTCGCGTCGCGAGAACGCGGGAACTTCGAGGACGACGCCGTGTCGGACCAGGCCGGGGAAGCCCACCGACACGCGCTGATAGCCCTCGAGGGGATCGGTCAATTGGCGCAACGAGTCGATCAGATGCGGAGGCGGGCAGGGGTACGGCGTGGGGATCTTGTGGCGCTCGCTCACCATCACGCCCTGGGAGTCGACGATGGCCGCCTTGAGCCCAGTGCCGCCGATGTCAATGCCGAGGGTGAGCACGTCGTGGGGCCACGTGGTCGGGACGGTCGTCATGGCTTCTCGCATCGCTCAGGGGAGAGTGAGAATCTCACTGCCGGTGTCGGTCACGAGGATGGTGTGCTCGAACTGCGCCGTGAGGCTGCGGTCCTTGGTCACGACCGTCCAGCCGTCGTCCCATATCTCGTAGTCGTAGGTGCCGAGCGTGATCATGGGCTCGATGGTGAAGGTCATGCCCGGCTCCATAACCGTGTCATAGCGCGGGTCGTCGTAGTGGGGGATGACAAGCCCGCTGTGGAATGACGTGCCGATGCCGTGCCCCGTGAAGTCGCGGACCACGCCGTACTCGAAGCGCTTGGCGTAGCTCTCGATCACCCGACCGATGACGCTGATCGGGCGCCCGGGGGCGACGGCCTTGATGGCGCGCATGGTCGCTTCGTGTGTGCGCTCCACGAGCAGCCGTGCGTCCTCGCTGACCTCCCCGACGAGGAAGGTCGCATTGGTGTCGCCGTGCACTCCGCCGACGTACGCCGTGATGTCGATGTTGCAGATGTCTCCTTCGACCAGGACCGTGGAGTCTGGGATGCCGTGGCAGATCACCTCGTTGAGAGAGGTGCACAGGGACTTGGGGAAGCCTCGGTAGCCCAGTGTCGAGGGGTAGGCGCCGTGGTCGAGGAGGAATTCGTGTCCGATTCGGTCCAATTGGTCGGTGGTGACCCCGGGTGCCACCGCTGCCCCGGCGGCCGCGAGAGCCTGGGCCGCCAGGCGACCGGCGACGCGCATGCGCTCGATCGTCTCGCCGTCCTTGATCTCCGACCCCGTGAAGCGTTCCGGCGCAGGTCGGTCGACGTACTCCGGCCGGGCTATGGCCGCGGGCACCGCCCGGCGGGGCGACACGGCGCCGGGGACGAGTGGCTCCCGGGTGACGGTCATGGCGACGAGTGTAGGTGCGGTCCGGCTACCCCGCCCCTGTCGGGCTAGTCCGACAGGGAGGGCTTGGCGGGTCGGCCCGGTCACACGACCGCCGATAGGGTTGCGGACACCAGCTGGCATGACGGAGGGAGCCGACGTGGACTTGGGACTCGAGGGAGACGACCTGTGGTGGTACAACCTGCGCACCCAGCAGGTCGAGCAGGGCCCGGGTGATCCCAACTCCGAGCGCATGGGTCCGTACATGTCCCGTGCGGAGGCGGAAACGGCACTTGAACGTGCTCACGCCCGCACCGAAGCCTGGGACGCCGAGGACGACTGACGTAGTCCCTTGGGTGCTGGCGCCGGCAACCAGGGGAGCCCACGAATAGTGAAGGCCCGCACCGAACGGTGCGGGCCTTCACTATGAACGGGAAACTCAGCGCTTGCGCGCGGGAGCCCGCTTGGC
>JBMTDJ010000103.1:0-5619 GCA_049431945.1 Candidatus Nanopelagicales bacterium
GGAGACCAAGAAGGCATAGTCCAACGACAAGGCCCCCTTCCAACGTCGTCAAGACGCGAGAAGGGGGCCTTTGTTTGCTGTGCACGCGCTCCGCAGGTACTGGCGACTCAGACGGCTTCGATCGGCGCTCGAGGGGTTCGCACGAGCGACACTCCGACAGTGGCGATGGCGAATCCGGCGAGGGCGAGCGGCGGGAGCTGCTCGCCGAAGAGGATCCAGGCCTCCACGAGTGTGACAGGAGGCACCAGGAAGTACAGGCTGGTGAAGCCCGATGCCGTGCCACGGCGGATGAGCCAGAACATCAGAAGGATGGCCCCTACCGACAAGACCAGGACCATGTAGGCCAGCACCGCCGCGAATGCCGGCGTCCAGTCGATGCTCAACGGTTCGGTGAGTGCCGCGACCGCCAGCAGGACGACGGTGGCCGCTGCGTACTGCACCGTGTTCCCGGCCAGGGGAGGTATCTCGTCGCCCCACCTCTTCTGGAGCAGCATGGCGGCCGTCGTGCCGGCCAGCCCGACGATGGCGGCCAGGGCCGCTGCCGGAGGCGTCTCACCGGTGGTGAGACCTGGCGCAAGCACGATGGCGGCACCGAGGAATCCGAACGCAAAGCCCAGCCACTGTCGAGCGTGGACCTGTTCGCCGAGCGCTGGGCCCGCGAGAATCGCGACGAGAATCGGCTGAAGGCAGACGATGAGCGCGGTGACACTCACGGCTAGGCCGAGGTCGATCGCGGTGAAGAGGCCGCCCAGGTAGACGGCGTGCAGCAAGATCCCCACGACCGCCGATCGCGACCACTGGCGACGGCTCAGCAGACGCCGGGATCGCAGGACAGCAACGAGCAGGGCAAACACCACTGTGGCCAGTGCCATGCGCACGCCCAGAAGAGTGAGCGGGGCCGCGTAGGGCAGGCCGTAGCGGGCCCCGATAAATCCGGTGCTCCAGATGACGACGAAGGCACCGGGTGCGACTCGTGCCCACACGTTCACGCGGTCAGCGTAGGGCCGCGGCGCGCTGTCCGGACCCGTACGCGATACCAAGCGAGGGAGGGTGCCGGTCCCCCCGGCCCTACCACTGATCTGCGATTCGCTCTGCGGTGCGGAACGCCAAGGCCATGATGGTCAGGACGGGATTGAAGCCCCCATTGGTCACGTGCACGGACCCGTCCGCGACGTAGAGATTGTCATGCCCGTGCACTCGGCCATGCGGGTCGGTGACCGACGCCCACGGGTCGTCGCCCATCCGGCAGGTGCCCGCCTGATGCTGACCCCCGCTGAGCTTCAACCTCGGCGGCGACCCCCAGATCCGCTGCGCACCGGAAGCGTCGAGCCACTCGCGCACGCGCGCCTGCATGAAATCGGCTGTGCGCACCGTCTCGGGGTGGGTCGAGCCGGACAGCCGGGCGACCGGGATGCCCCAGCGATCCTTCACCTTCGGGTCAAGAGTCACGCGCGCATCCGGGCTGGGGATCTCCTGCACCGGGCCCATCACGCGGGCCACGCGCGTGTAGTTGTCGCGCATGAAGCGCTTGGCCTCGGAGCCCCAGCGCGGCAGGTCCGGTGGCAGGTTGCGCGCCCAGAAGATGATGGGCAAGGCGACGAATTCGTCCGCGATCATGCCGCCGCCGATGATGTCGGGGTTGCCGTGATTGAACTTCGTGACCCCGGTGGTCACGCCCGGCCCGATCCCGTCGTGCATCTGCTCGGACATCAGCCCCACAGCACCCGGGTAATAGTGGCCCTGCAGGTTCCGGCCCACCTGGTCGTGAGTATTGCCGAGGCCATGAGGGTGTTCAGCAGATCGCGAGTTGAGCAGCAGCCGCGCGGTCTCGATCGCACCGGCGGCGAGCACGACCACTTCCGCGCTCGCGCTCGTGCGTCGATCCTCAGCATCGATGTACGTCACGCCGACCACTCGGCCGCCGACCGTGTCGACGCGCTCGACCATGGCCTCGGTCACGACTTCGATCCGGCCGGTCGCTCGCGCGCGAGCCAGCAGCGTGTTGGCACTGTCATTCTTGGCGTCCACCGGGCAGGCAAAACCGATGCAGTGCTGGCAGTGGATACACGCGGGCCGGCCGCCGTACGGCGTGCTGTTGATGAGCAGCGGCACGGCTACGGTCGGCCAGCCGAGCACCTCGGCACCCCTCCGCATCACCGCACCCTGACGATTGAGTGGCACGGGAGGCATCGGGAAGTCCTTGGATCGCGGCCAGCGCTCGGCACTTCCCGCACTGTCTCCCGAGACTCCGATCTCCCACTCGGCCCGCTCGTAGTACGGCGCCACGTCGGCGTAGCCGATCGGCCAGTCGGCGAGCGAGGATCCTTCCGG
The DNA here is from genome assembly GCA_049431945.1 of Candidatus Nanopelagicales bacterium. Taxonomy (GTDB): domain Bacteria; phylum Actinomycetota; class Actinomycetes; order S36-B12; family S36-B12; genus Mxb001. The sequence continues at coordinate 2,332 of JBMTDJ010000103.1, forward strand.
GACGCCGTAGGTGCTCGCCATCTCGAAGTCCAGCGGCAGGTAGCGCCACGCCTGAGCGCCGTACACGCGGGCACCGCCGCCGATGCCCGTCGCGTTGTTCTGGTACTCATCCTCGTGCGGGCGCACGGTGCGCGCCTGGCCATCCGGACCGACCACGACGCGGGGATTACCCACCAGGGCCGGGCCCGTGTTGTGCCCGTAGCGCGAGTAGCGGTGATTGCGCAGGTGGTCGCGGGGCTCATCTTCGAAGTCGAGCTCGCGGCCGCGCTCGATGAGCAGCACACTCTTGCCCGCTTCGGCCAGCACGCCCGCGGCGACCCCACCTCCGGCCCCGGCACCCACGACGATGACGTCGTAGATGCTCATCCGGTGACCTCGAAGCCGATCATGCGCCAGGAGACCCCGTCGCGATTGCCACCGTTGGCGGGATCGCCGTAGTAGCCCTCGGCGGCATGCTCGGCCGCATCTCGGAAGAACACGGCAGGGTCGACCGACCAGTCGGTCGCCACGTCGCCCACCTCGACGCGACGCAGCAACTCATCCTGCGCGGCGAGATCCAACTCGACGAATCCGATGCCGGCCGTTGCACGCGCCTCGGTATCCAGCGAGTCGAGTCCGGCGCGATACGTGTCGAGCACGTGGCTCAGGTCTCCGGCGAACTGCCGGTCGAGGTAGTCGCCCACCCCGGCGTCCCAGCCCCCCGGATAGTCATCCGCCGGGATGAGCCGATCGACGAGCGCGCGCAGCGTGGCTTGCTGCGATTGAGTCAGCATCGTCGGGATCCTTGGCACCTTCCTTGACCGGCTCGCATCGATGACAAATTTTACGGACGCACACACTGTGATGGATGCCGAGGTTAGCCGATGTGATCGGACTGAGGGGACGCACCGGCACCCTCTCGGGGATCCCGCGGGTCAGGTCTGCGCCCGGATTCGCTGGGCAATGCCGGCGCCGCTCGAGCCCGGTCGCGAGGTTCACGATGGGGACGACGGCGGTGGCCTCCACGACATGGAAGGGCAGGACGAAGCCAGCTACGGCGATCAGCCCCGCGAGTGTTGTGCGCAGCGCATTCCAGCCGCAGTCAAACTCGGAGAGGAAGTCCGGAGGCGACCCCTGGGCCGCCTCGCTACTCGGCTCAAGGTCGACACTCAGCGTCGACAGCGCCACAACGATTCGGCCGCTCATCGGTCACCTTCCACTACGGTGCTGGGCATGCGCGTGGTGGTCGTGGGAGCAGGCTTCGCTGGACTTGCCTGTGCGGACGAGTTGATCCGACTGGGCCATGACGTCACCGTGGTCGAGGCGCGTGACCGGGTCGGTGGTCGAGTCTGGTCGCAAGAACTGGTATCCGGTGATGCGACTACCGTCATCGAGCGCGGCGCGGAGTTCATCCTCGAGGGATACGACACACTCCGTCGCTACGCCGGCCGCTTCGGCCTGGAGGTCGCCGACTCCGGCATGTCCTACTACGTGCGAGAGCCGCGCGGGACGAGCCAGCCCGTGACGGCGGCCGAGGTGGCCAACACGGCGCAGCAACTGCGCGCGGCGGCCGAGTCGGTGCCGTCCAGCATCACGCTGCCGGACTTCCTCGACGGCCGGGCGGGCATCCCACTCGCATCCGCGGAGGTGCTGAAGGCTCGGGCGGCCATCAGTTGGGCAGTCGACGACCACGAGCTCTCCGCGCACGTACTCCTCGACTCAGTCGCATCAACACAGCCAGGGCCCACCGCGCGCATGGCGGGTGGCAATCAGTCCATCGCGCTCGCGCTCGCTGCCGAGATGATCGACCGCATTCGACTCAACACTCCGGTAATCGGTGTCCGGGGCCTCGGCGGCGACGCCGAGGTCCTCACCGCATCGGGGACGATCTCCGCGGATGCGGTCGTCATCACCATCCCGCTTCCACTGCTCGAGAGCCTGCCACTTGAACCCGCGCTGCCGATCGCCCAGCGCGAGGCCATGGCCCGCATGGTCCGCGGCCACGCCGCCAAACTCCACGTCCCCCTGGGCCGTCGGCCGGCGACAAGCGCCGTCCTGAATGCGAGCCGGCGCTACTGGTGCTGGACGGCTACGGACGGCAGCGGCGAGGTCCAGCGGGTGTTGCATTGCTTCGCGGGATCACCCGGTGCCCTCGCCGGTCTCGACCTGACCTCAGGCCCGAATACGTGGATCGACTCGGTCCGCTTGCTGAGACGTGATCTTGACCTCCTGACCGACCAAGCGGTCATGACCACGTGGGACGACGACCCCTGGTCGACATTCGCTTACTCCGGGCTGGGAGCCCAGTCCCGTGAAGACGATGAGCAACTCATGTCATGCCCGCATGGCCGTATCTACATCGCCGGTGAGCACACGGCTGGCGAGTGGTCCGGTCTCATGGAAGGCGCACTTCGCAGCGGCATCCGCGTGGCGACACGTCTACACATGAGCCAATGACCTGACATGACCGTCCAGCGATCGGAGTGGATGGTCATGGAAAGTCATTAGCTGCGCGAGTACTTCACGGACAAGTCACGTTGTTCCAACATGGACGTAGAACGTCAGTGGCGGATACCTGCGACTGACGACAACTTCGTCACCGTGGAGGATTCGTGGACCAGATCGCGACCCAGATGCCTAGCACTAGCACTGCAACCACGTCCGTCGCCGTACCGCATCACTCGTCCTGCCTGACGCTGGACGTAACCAAATTCCTGCTCGGTCGGGTGAGCATGGACGATGTAGGCCAGTACTGCGTGCTGACCGCACTGGCCCCCCTGCGCCACGGCATAGCCTGCGGCGACACGCAGGCAGCTGACGTTGTTGGATGCATTGCAAGCCAACCTCAAGCATCGCGCCGTCGTCAGTCACAATGTGGTCATGACCATTCGTGAGGCGAACGCCGATGACGTGCCCGACATTCTCGCGATGATCCATGAACTAGCCGACTACGAGCGCGCAAGCCACGAGGTGGTGGCGACTCCGGGACTGCTGCGCGAGGCCCTCTTCGGTGACGAACCCGCCGTGTTCGCACTCATCGCCGAGGACGACAGCACCGGGGAGAGCGTCGGCTTCGCGCTGTGGTTCCGCAACTTCTCCACCTGGCTAGGGCGTCATGGGGTCTATCTCGAGGACCTCTACGTACGCCCCTCCCATCGCGGCCATGGCTATGGCAAGGCGATGCTGCAGGCCCTGGCGCGTACTGCCGTGGAGCGCGGCTATGGCCGGTTCGAGTGGTGGGTCCTCGACTGGAACACCCCGGCCCTCGACTTCTACCGTTCGATCGGCGCCGAGCCGATGGACGAGTGG
>JBMTDJ010000104.1:0-5587 GCA_049431945.1 Candidatus Nanopelagicales bacterium
GCCAAGGGCGGTCTCGTCGTCGCGGCGCGCCAGGAAACCCTCGATCACCTCGTCGATTTCGCCGCAGCGCAACGCGCCAGCGGCGTCATCACCGAGATCGTCGCCGCCGACGACCTCCCCGCACACGAGCCGCACATCTCACGTGATCTCGCCGGGGGCGTGTACTACCCGCAGGACATGCAGGTGCAGCCCATGCTCGCCGCAGCACACCTGCTCGACGCCGCGCGACGGCAGTACGGCGCGCGCGTCATGACCAACGTGGAGGTCCTCGGGATCGATCGCGACGCCGAAGGCTCGGTCACCGGTGTGCGCACCTCGCAGGGCGTGATCAACACGCGTTACGTCGTCAACGCCGCCGGCACGTGGGGTGGCGAGATCGCCGCGCTTGCCGGAGTGCACGTGCCGATCCTTCCTCGGCGTGGATTCATTCTCGTCACCGAGCCGCTACCGCCACTGATCCGGCACAAGGTCTATGCCGCCGACTACGTCGCCAATGTCGCGTCCGACTCCGCGGACCTCGAGACCTCGGCCGTGGTCGAGGGAACCCACTCGGGCACCGTGCTCATCGGCGCGAGTCGCGAGCGCGTGGGCTTCGACCGAACGCTCGACTGGTCCGTCGTGCAGCGGCTCGCTGCTCAGGCGATCGAGGTGTTCCCTGTGCTCGCCGGGGTGTCGCTGCTGCGCACCTACGGTGGCTTTCGGCCGTACTGCCCTGATCACCTCCCGGTGATCGGCTCGGATCCGCGCGCGCCCGGACTGCTCCACGCCTGTGGTCATGAGGGTGCGGGCATTGGCCTTGCCGCGGCGACCGGCGACCTCATCGCCGAGTCGATCGTCGGCGACCCGACGACTATCGATCTCGCACCCTTCTCACCCGCGCGCTTCGAGGTGGCCCATGTCTGAGGTGTCCTTCACCTTCGACGGCGAAGCAATGCATGCCGAGACCGGGCAGACAATCGCCGCGGCGCTCATGGCGCACGGCATCGTGTCATGGCGCACCACGCGATTCGGCGGGCGTCCACGCGGCATCCTCTGCGGCATCGGGGCGTGCTACGACTGCCTGCTCACGCTCAACGGCGAGCCCAATGTGCGCGCCTGCGTCACCCGGATCGAGCCCGGCGACGACGTACGTCACCAGGACGGGGTCGGACGATGAGGGATGTCGTCATCGTCGGTGGCGGTGCAGCCGGGGTCAATGCCGCGGTGATCGCCGCGTCCTCCGGTTGCCGGGTGGCCCTCGTCGACAGCGGTCCGGAGCCTGGTGGTCAGTACTACCGAGGTGGCCCGACCGGGCGCTTCGCCGAGATGTGCGACCGGCTTGCCGCACTTGAGGTGTCGGGTCGGGTGGAGCTCCTGTTCGACCACTACGCCTATGCGCTCGAGAGCACCAACGATGGATTCCGCGCGCGTGTGCGCGGCGATGATCGGCACCGCGGCGACATCCAGGTCTTGGACGCTCACGCCGTCGTCGTCGCGACCGGCGCTTTCGACCGCCAACTGCCCTTCCCGGGCTGGGCCCTGCCCGGCGTGATGTCCGGCGGGGCGGCTCAGGCGCTGGTCAAGGGCAGTGGTGTGCTGCCCGGACAACGCATCGCGATCGCGGGAACGGGACCCTTCCTGCTCGCCGTGGCCGCCACCGTGCTCGATGCGGGGGGCAACGTCGCTGCTGTGATCGAGGCCAATGACCCGATCTCGATCGCCCGGAGAGTCCGGTCGACGCTGCCGGTGATCAGCAAGTCCGGTGAACTTGCGGGCTACCTTGCGACGCTGGCACGTCATCGCGTGCCCTACCTCCGGCGGCATCGAGTGACGCGCGCCCGTGGCTCCGACCGCCTTGAGTCGATCACGGTGTCGAAGGTCGACGCGGACTGGTGCGCGCTGCCAGGCACTGAGCGCGAGATCGAGATCGACGCGTTGGCGATCGGCTACGGCTTCACCGCGCAGACCGACGTGCTCGGTGCGGCGCGGTTTGCGCGAGGTGCCGATGGAGGAATCGCGGTCGCCGTCGATGATCGCCAGGAGACATCCGTGCGCGGTCTTTTCGCCGCCGGCGAGACAACCGGAGTTGGCGGCGTCGACCTCGCGGCGTACGAGGGACTGCTCGCGGGCGCCGCGGCAGCCGAGCACTGCGGCATGGCCCCGGCGCTGACAGCCAGGGCCGAGACCCAGGCGCGTCGCCGCGTCGGCGATCTCAGGCGCTTCGCCGACACGCTGCACGCGACGTTCCCCGTGCGCGAGGGCTGGCGCGATGACGTCGACAACGCGACGCTGGTCTGCCGCTGCGAGGAGGTGTCGGCGCAGCAGGTGCGCGATGCCGTTCGGATGGGTGCCACGGATACGCGCTCGGTCAAGCTCATCACCCGCGCGGGCATGGGCTGGTGCCAAGGGCGGGTGTGCGGCCCGATCGTCGATGGACTGTGCGGCTTCGATGACCTCGCCTCACTGGTGGGCGCGGCGACGAGACCGGTGGCCGCGCCGGTGCCCCTCGGTGCACTGGCCGGGCAGCAAGTGGAAGGGTGATGCAGTGAGCACGGTGACATTTCTCGACGAGCAGGCGACGTACGCCGCCGCGACCATCGGCCAGTGCGCGGATGCGCTGGAGGTCGCACTGCGCGATGGCCTTCCCGGTGAGCCCGATCCGGCGCGGATCTTCGTTGACCTGCCTCCGGGTGAGCTGCTCCTCATGCCCAGCCGCGTCACGGGCACGCCCACGGTCAAGCTCGTCACCATCCACCATGACGCCGACCGCCCGGACCCGCGCATCAAGGGGGTCCATGTCGTCTTCGATCCTGTCTCACTCGCGCCCAAGGTGATCATGGACGCCGCGGCGCTCACGGTGATGAGGACGACGGCGGTGAGCATTGTCGCCCTGCGGATGATCGCCAAGCCCGACTGCCACACCCTCGTCGTCTACGGCGCCGGCCCCCAGGCTCGGGCCCACATCGACGCGATCATCGCCGAGTGGCCCATCCGCCACGTGACGATCGTCGCGCGACGTCCCGAGCGGGCACAGGAGCTGCTCGACTATGCGCGCGCGCAGCATCCCGACATCGTCATCGACCTCGTGGGCAGCGATGGCGCGACGGCGGCGTTGCGCGAGGCCCGCATCATCGTCTGCGCGACGACAGCCACCTCCGCGCTCTTCGACGCCGCAGACGCCCGCGGTGATGTGGCCGCAGTGGCAGTCGGCACGCACTCGCCGACCTGCTGTGAGCTTCCGAGCGAACTCGTCGGCAGGTCCTTTGTCGTCGTCGAGGAGCGCGAATCGGCCCTGCGCGAGGCCGGTGACGTCGTCTGCGCCATCACGGCCGGGTTCATGACGGCCGACGACATCGCGGCCGACCTCACCGAGGTCGCCAAGCGCTCGGTCGACGTGCCCGCGACCGGATCGAGGGTGTTCAAGAGCATGGGCATGGCCTGGGAGGACGCTGTCGTCAGCGCCCGCATCGCAGAAGGAGTGGCATGAGCACAGTTATGAGCGTCGACGAGGCCGTCTCGGCCGCGAAGTCCGCGGAGCAGTGGTACGCCGACATCGATCTGTCCACGCGTGCCGCCCTCCTCGAGGCGATCGCGGATGCGGTCGATGCTGCGCGCGATGACCTCGTGCCGATCGCGGTCGAGGAGAGCCGTCTCGGCGTAGACCGCCTCACCGGTGAGGTCGGTCGCACGACGGGGCAGTTGCGACTCATGGCCCAGGTGGTGCGCGACGGCGCTTTCCTCGGTGTCGTGCTCGACAAGGCACTGCCCGACGTGACTCCGCCGCGCCCGGATCTGCGCAGGATGAACGTCCCGCTCGGTCCTGTCGCGGTCTTCGCCGCGTCGAACTTCCCCTTCGCGTTCTCCACGCTCGGCGGTGACACCGCGTCGGCGCTCGCAGCCGGCTGCCCGGTCATCGTCAAGCCCAATCCGGGCCATCCACGTCTGTCCGACGCGATCATGGCGGTCGCGCAGCAGGCACTCGCCGACGCAGGTGCGCCTCGCGGCGTACTCACGATGGTGTCGCATGAGCTCCAGGACGGCATCGACCTCGTCAATGACGACCGCATCGAGGCCGTCGCCTTCACCGGCAGTCCGCGCGGGGGCCTCGCGCTCGCGAAGCTTGCCGCTGATCGTCCGCGCCCGATCCCGTTCTTCGGCGAACTCGGCAGCATCAACCCGATCTTCGTCACGCCGGATGCCTCAGCCGAGCGCGGTACGGCGATTGCGGAGGGATGGGTTGGCTCCTTCACCCTGGGCGCCGGGCAGTTCTGCACCAAGCCCGGTCTGCTTGTCGCCCCTCGTGATGAGGCGATCCGCGCAGCGGCTCTCGCGGCGACCGAGGGCGTGGGCGGCCAGGGCATGCTCACGCCCGCCATTCGCGACACCTACCTGAGCGTGCTCGGCGATCGCGTGGACTCCTCCCAGGTGGAGGTCCTCGCCGTCGGCGGCTGGGACGAGGCCACCGACACCGTGCGTCCGACTCTCATCGCCGTCGACATCGATGCTGTGATCGCCGACCACTCGCTGCTCGAAGAGTGCTTCGGTCCCACATCGCTGCTCGTGGAGTACGACGACCCCAAGCAGATGCTCGCCCTCGCCGAGGTGCTCCCCGGGCTGCTCGCGGCGGGCGTCCACGGCAATGCCGACGAGCAGATCGTCGACGAACTCATGCCACGCCTCGTCGCCCACGCCGGCCGCGTGCTCTGGAATGGCTGGCCCACCGGGGTGGCGGTGACGTGGTCGATGCAGCACGGCGGCCCCTACCCGGCGACCACGGCACCCTCGACGACAAGCGTTGGGGCGGCATCGGTCGATCGCTTCCTTCGTCCGGTCACGTGGCAGGGGATGCCGCAGGGGGTGTTGCCCGTCCCGCTGCGCGACGGCAATCCCTGGGGCGTCCCGCGTCGCGTCGACGGCATCTTGGAGACCTGACATCGGGACGTACACGCGGTGCGGTGAGATAGCCCCATGACCGTCCGCGTGGGCCCGGCCCCTCTCACCGCTGCCGAGGTCGTCGCCGTCGCCCGGGGTGGCGAGGCGATCGAACTCACCGAGGACGCCCTCGAGGAGATGGCTCGCTCGCGCGCAATCGTCGACGACCTCGCTTCGTCACCGGAGCCGGCGTACGGCATCTCCACCGGATTCGGCGCCCTCGCGACCGTGCACATCCCGCCGGAGTCGCGCGCGCATCTGCAGTCCTCGCTCATCCGCTCGCACGCTGCCGGCTGGGGTCCGGAGGTCGAGCCCGAGGTCGTGCGCGCCACGATGCTGCTGCGCCTGCACACCCTCGCCACCGGTCGGACCGGCGTGCGTCCGTCAACCGCGCAGGCCTACGCGGCGATGATGAACGCCGGCATCCTGCCCACCGTGTGCGAGCACGGATCGCTCGGCTGCTCTGGCGACCTCGCACCGCTGTCGCATATCGCGCTCGCGCTCACTGGCGAGGGAGAGGTGCGCGATCACACCGGCGCACTCGTGCCCGCAGCCGACGCGCTCGCCGCCGCGGGTCTGCATCCGGTGAGACTCGCCGAGAAGGAAGGCCTCGCGCTCATCAACGGCACCGACGGGATGCTCGGCATGCTCGTGCTGGCACTGGCCGACCTCGAGG
>JBMTDJ010000105.1:0-5567 GCA_049431945.1 Candidatus Nanopelagicales bacterium
GCCGCCTTCTTGACCGGGGCCGCCTTCTTAGCCGGCGCCGCCTTCTTGACCGGGGCCGCCTTCTTGACCGCCTTCTTGGCCGGGGCGGCCTTCTTGGCTGCAGCCATGGCTCTCCCCCTCCGACGTGGAGCGACCCGCCGTGGGGACGGCGGATCGCATGAGCCCCCGAGGGTAGGCCCCGGAGGGCGCCTGGGCAACCACCGACCCGCATGACGGCGGCCACGGGACCCATGCGACCGCATATGCGGCCCATTGCATACACCACAACCGCATATGCGGACTATGATTCCGCCGCATGACGCAATTTCGGATATCCGACGCCGCCGGCCATCTCGGGGTCAGCGACGACACCCTGCGGCGCTGGATCGACTCCGGGCGGGCCGCAGCCACCACCGACGCCGCCGGCCGGCAGGTCCTCGAGGGCGGTGAGGTGGCCCGGCTCCTGCGCGAGACCTCCCCCGCGGTGACGGCCGAGACAGCTCCCATCGTGGGGCGGTCAGCCCGCAACAGGTTCGCCGGGATCGTCACGCGTGTGGTCAAGGACCAGGTCATGGCCCAGGTCGAGATCCAGGCAGGGCCACACCGCCTGGTGTCCCTCCTCAGCACCGAGGCGGTCGATGAACTCGGACTCGAGGTCGGCTCACTCGCGATCGCCACCGTGAAGGCGACGAACGTCGGCGTCGAGGTGCCGGGGTGAGACGCACCAGGGCAGCGCTCGCCGTTGCCGTGGCGAGCCTGTCGATCGTCGTCAGCTCGTGCGGGAGCGACGGTGCGGCATCCTCCGTCACCGTCGGCGCGGCCGCTTCCCTCACCGACGTACTCACGCGCATCGGCAGCGACTTCACTGACGAGACAGGGATTGCCATCACGTTCTCCTTCGCGGCGAGCAGTGCGATCGCCGAGCAGATCCGCAGCGGCGCTCCCCTTGATGCCTTCGCCTCCGCGGGCACGACGTCGATGGGGCCCCTCGTGAGCGAGCAGCTCGTCACAGGCGTCACCGACTTCGCCACCAACTCCCTCACCATCGCCGTGCCCGCGGGCAATCCGGGAGGTGTCACCGGCCTGTCCGATCTCGAGCGCGTGAGCCTGGTCATCTGCCAGGAGCAGGTGCCGTGCGGGGTCGCGACGACCTCGCTCCTCGAGCGCGCATCTCTCACCGTCTCACCCGTGAGCCTGGAACCCGACGTACGCTCGGTCCTCGGCAAGGTCATCGCCGACGAGGTCGACGCCGGCATCGTCTACATCACCGATGCCACGGGACGCCCAGGCGTGGAAGCCGTCCCCATACCCGACGACGTCAACGTCTCGACGACCTATCAGGCAGCGGTCGTCGCGGGCTCCGATCAGGCCATCGCGGCCGCGGAGTTCATCACCTACCTCCGCGGGCCGCAGGCACAGCAACTGCTGCGCTCCGCGGGATTCGGAGCCGCGCCGTGAGCATGACCACGACACCCCGCCGAGTGACGCCGGTGCCCATCGGCGTCCTCGCCGCCATCGGGATCGGATTCCTCGCGATCCCACTCGTCGGCCTGCTGCTCACCACCCCGTGGACTCGACTGCCGTCGTTGCTCGCCTCGCCTGTAGCCATCGACGCACTGCGTCTGTCGCTCGTGACCTCGCTGAGCGCGACGGCCATCGCGATACTCATCGGCGTGCCGCTCGCCTGGGTGCTTGCACGCGCCCAGGTCCGCGGGCGCACCGTCATCCGAGCCCTCGTCACTCTCCCGCTTGTGCTGCCCCCGGTCGTCGGCGGTGTGGCCCTGCTCCTCGCCTTCGGCCGGCGCGGCCTCATCGGGCAGTACCTCTACGACTGGTTCGGTGTGCAACTGCCGTTCAGCACGGCGGGGGTGATCATGGCCGAGGCCTTCGTCGCCATGCCGTTCCTCGTCATCACGGTCGAAGGCGCCCTCCGCAGCGCCGATCCACGCTTCGAGGAGGCTGCCGCGACCCTCGGCGCGAAGCGCTGGACCGTCCTGCGCCGCATCACGCTGCCCCTCATCGGCCCCGCCCTGCTCGCGGGCACGATCTTGGCCTGGGCGCGCGCACTCGGTGAGTTCGGCGCCACCATCACCTTCGCGGGCAACCTGCCTGGCGTGACCCAGACTCTGCCCCTCGCCGTCTACGCCGCACTCGACACCGACCGCGAAGCCGCCATTGCCCTCAGCCTGGTGCTGCTAGCCGCGTCGCTCGCGGTGCTGCTCCTGCTGCGTGATCGCTACCTGCGCGGCGGCACATCATGACCCTGTCAGCGCGACTCGAGCTCACCCGCGGCGACTTCGCACTCGCTCTCGAGCTTGACGTCGCTGGAGGACAGACACTGGGACTGCTCGGCCCCAACGGCTCGGGCAAGTCCACGACCCTGCGCTGCCTTGCCGGCCTGGAGAGTCCCCAGTCCGGCGTCATCGACATCTCCGGCACCGTGGTCGAGGACACATCACGCGGCATCGCCGTCCCCCCGGAGACCCGATCGGTGGGCTACGTCTTCCAGGACTACCTGCTCTTCCCGCACATGAGCGTGATCGACAATGTCGCTTTCGGGCTGAGGTCACGGGGCGCGTCGAAGCGAGAGGCGCAGGAATCCGCGCTGCGCTGGCTTGAGCGACTCGATATCGCCGAGCTCGCCTCCCGCAAGCCGGGCCAACTCTCCGGCGGGCAGGCGCAGCGCGTTGCACTCGCGCGTGCGCTGATCACCGAACCCGATCTGCTGCTCCTTGACGAACCCCTTGCCGCACTCGACGCCGGCACCCGCGCATCCGTACGGTCGCTGCTTCGCCGCCATCTCGCGGACTACGCCGGAGCAGTCGTCCTGGTCACGCACGACCCGATGGACGCGATGGTCCTCGCGGATCGGGTCGTCGTGCTCGAGGGAGGCCATGCCGTGCAGGCCGGCACACCTGCTGACGTCGCACGCAGACCGGCATCGACGTACGTCGCACAGCTCGTCGGCGTCAACATGCTGCGCGGAGATGCCGTGAATGGTGTCGTTGCATTGACAGATGGAGGTGACGTCCGGATCGCGGACCTCGACATGAGCGGGCCCGTCATCGTCGCCCTGCGCCCAGAGGCAATCTCTGTGCACCTCCACCACCCCGAGGGAAGCGCACGCAATGTCTGGCAGTCGCGCGTGCACTCGCTCGAGGCCCGCGGCGACCTCGTGCGCGTGGAGGTTGACGGTCCGCCCGCGCTCGCCGCGGTCATCACTCCCGCCGCGGTCGCGGACCTGCGCCTCCACGAAGGCGCCGACGTGTGGCTGAGCGCCAAGGCCACGGATCTCGACGTCTACCCCGCCTGATCAGCCCTCGCGGCGTTCGCGCTGCTTGGTGATCTCGTGCTTGCCGAGGGCGGCCAGGTGCACCTCGTCGGGGCCGTCCGCGAGGCGCAGCGTCCGTATCCCCGCGAGCATCGCGGCCAGGGGTGTGTCCTGCGAGACGCCCATGCCCCCGTGCACCTGGATCGCGCGATCAAGGATCTGCTGCACCGTGAGCGGAGCCGCGACCTTGATGGCCTGGATCTCCGTGTGTGCGCCGCGCACCCCGACGGTGTCCATGAGCCACGCGGCCTTGAAGGTGAGCAGGCGCAATTGCTCGACCTCGATGCGCGACTGCGCGATCCACTGTCGGATTACTCCCTGATCGGCCAGGGGCTTGCCGAAGGCGACTCGCTGCTCGACCCGCTCGCACATCATCTCGATGGCGCGCTCGGCCATGCCGATCGAACGCATGCAGTGGTGGATGCGACCCGGACCCAGACGCCCCTGTGCGATCGCGAAGCCGGCACCCTCAGCGGCGAGGAGATTGCCCGCGGGGACGCGTACGTCGGTGAAGCGCAACTCGGCGTGGCCACCGTGGTCGTGGTCGTCGTACCCGAACACCTGCATGGGCCGCACGATCTCCAGACCAGGCGTGTCCCTGGGCACGAGGATCATCGACTGCTGGAGGTGGCGATCGGCGGTCGGATCGGTCTTGCCCATGACGATGAAGATCGCGCAGTCGGGGTTCATCGCCCCGGTGATCCACCATTTGCGCCCGTTGATGACGTAGTCGTCGCCATCGCGCACGATCGAGGTGGAGATGTTCGTGGCATCCGACGAGGCGACTTCGGGCTCGGTCATCGCGAACGCCGAACGGATCTCCGCCTCGAGCAGCGGCCGCAGCCACTGATCCTTCTGCTCATCACTGCCCGCGAGCACCAGCACTTCCATGTTGCCGGTATCGGGGGCAGCGCAGTTGAAGGTCGGCGGACCGAGAGCGGGGCTGCGGCCCATGATCTCCGCCAGCGGCGCGTACTGCAGGTTGGTCAGGCCCGCTCCGTACGGTTCAGCGGGCAGGAAGAGGTTCCACAGTCCTTCGGCACGGGCTTTAGCCTGCAGATCACGCAGGATCGGATCGCGGCTCCACGCCCAGTAATCCCCCTGTCGTCCGACAGTGGCGTAGAACTCGGCCTCCTGCGGATACACATGGGCATCCATGAAGGCGAGCAGGCGCTCGCGATAGTCCTGCGTCACCGCGTCGAATGCGAAGTCCATGTCGATCCCTCCTGCTCGCAGTCTGTCAGTCCACCAGGCGCAGGACCGCGTCAAGTCCGTGAAAGCGCCCGCGGGTGCGCGGCAGGATGAACGTGCGAATGCCCAGGGCCGCCGCTCCCCCATCGTCCGTCCACGAGTCCCCCACCATCAAGGTGGCCTCGGCTGGGACGCCGAGCGCATCGAGCGCTGCAGCGAAGATCTGCGGCTGCGGCTTCACCGCTCCCACCTCGCACGACAAGATCACGGCGTCGGCCTCCAGGCCTTGCCGTGCCATCACCGGGCGTATGTCCACGCCGACATTCGAGAGCACGGCCGTGCGCACGCCGCGCTCGCGCAGAGCCTCAAGCAGCGGAGCTGCGTCGTCGTAGGCCCACCACATGTCGAGCATGACGTCGTACAGCGCATGCCTGAGCTCATCGTCGACGTGGCCGCGCATCACGTCGTGGAAGACCGCGGCGTGAGCCTCGGCCGAGTGATCGCGCCCGCTGTCGGGATCGATCACGCGCGCGTGAGTCCAGATGTCATCGAGTCGCGCTATGGCACGTGCCCGCTCACCCGGGTCGAGTTCGACGCCGGAGCGCGCCATGCCGGCTGCCAGCCACTCGGTCGCATCGCCCTGATCGACCAGGGTCGAATGGAAGTCCAGCAGCACAGCCCGGATCGGCGCGGTCACGTGGCCTCCAGCAACTCGGACCAGCGCTCGTCAACGTCGGCGTCGACGCGGACGACCTTCGTCCGACTCGTGTGCCCGCCCACGATCTCCACATCCGCGCGCCGCACGCCCAGCGCATCGGCGAGCGCAGCGACGACCGCGACATTTGCCCTGCCGTCGACCGCGGGAGCACTCACGGCGACCACGAGGGCGGGTGGCTCGCCGTAACCTCCCCCGACCCGAGTCCGAGAGGCCCCCGGCCTCACCCGCACCGAGTACGTCGGGCCGGAGTACGTCGACACGGGACGAGCCTAGGCCCCGGCTAGGCTTGCGCTTCGTCCCCGAGCCGGAGGTTCCCCATGTATCGCCAGGTGTCGACGCAGGTCGACC
>JBMTDJ010000106.1:0-5266 GCA_049431945.1 Candidatus Nanopelagicales bacterium
TGACGTCACGCCACTGAAGGAGAGTCATGCCGCCACCGCATTGCTCCGCGGATCGACGATCCGCTCCATCGCACGCCCGACGAGGGTGAAGGACAGCACGACGAGCACGACGCAGATGCCCGGAGGGAGGACGTACCACCACGCGCCCTGGCTCACGGCGCCGGTCGAGAAGGCCCGATCGAGAATGGCGCCCCACGACGGGGCGAGGGGATCACCGAGGCCGAGGAAGCTCAGCGTCGTCTCCGACAGGATGACGATCGCCACGGTGAGCGTGGTGTTGGCGAGCACGAGCGGGAAGACATTGGGCAGCACGTGCCGTGTCATCTGGTGCCAGTTGCCCGCACCGAGGGCCTTGGAGCGCTCGATGTAGGGACGCCCCTCGATCGACAGCGTCTGCGCACGGATGAGGCGCGCCGTGCCTGCCCAGGAGGTGATGCCGATGACGATGATGAGGTTGAGCGTACTCGGGCCGAGCACGGTCGCGAGCACGATGGCCAGCGGCAGGAACGGGATGACGAGGAACCAGTCCGTCACGCCCACGAGCGCATGCGATCCGACGCCGCGGAAGTGACCGGCCATGATCCCGACCGCCGTGCCGATGACCATGGCGACGATGGTCGCGGCGAGGCCGACCGTGAGCGAGATGCGGGTGCCGTAGGCGAGCAGGACCAGGATGGAGCGGCCGCTCTCATCCGTGCCGAGTGGATATCCCAGCGATGGCGGATCGAATCGTTCACCGTCGGCCTTGGTGACGTCGAGCGCATCGGCGGGGATGAGGATCGGCGCGAGGATGGCGACGGCGATGAAGATCCCCAGGATGACCAAGCCGGTCATGCCGCCGCGGTCACGTCGGAATTCGCCCCAGAAGCGCCCGAGCGCAGCCTTGCGCCGCTGTGTCGCGATGCTCATTGCCTTACCCGGGGATCGATGACGACGTAGAGCAACTCGGCGATGAGGTTGGCCCCGATGACGGCGATGGAGAAGAGCAGGAAGATCGCCTGGAGCAGGGGAATGTCGGGCCCGCGCAGGGCCTCGTAGGTGAGCAGGCCGAGACCGGGCCAGGAGAAGACGGTCTCGACGGTGATCGCGCCGGTGACGACGAAGCCGAGCGAGAGGAAGATGAGTGTGATCGTCGGCAGCAGGGCATTGGGGACTGCGTGACGCTTGCGCACCATGACGTCGCGCAGGCCCTTGGCGCGCGCGAGCATGAGGTACTCCTGGCGGCGCTCATCGACGAGCGAGGCGCGCATCACGAGCGAGTAGTCGGCGAGATAGATGAGCGTGAGCGTCGTGCATGGCAGCACCATGTGCCAGAGCACGTTGAGCCAGCCCTCCGGGCTGCCCGTATCCACGCCGGGGGAGACGATGCCGCCGACGGGGAAGAGCCCGGGGATGCCGAAGGCGCCGACGCCGAAGACGATGAGCAGCATCATGCCGAGCCAGAACTCCGGCATGGAGTACAGCGTGAGCGTCGTGCCGGTCGAGACCTTGTCGAAGCGGCTGCCGGGCTTCCAGCCCGCGCGGATGCCGATCCAGATGCCGATGATCGAGGCGAGCACGATCGCGGTGCCGAGCAGCAGCAGCGTCGGCCAGATGCGCTCGCCGATGAGCTCCCACACCGGTTGCGAGAATCGGGTCGAGTCGATGCCCGGATCGAAGGGATTGCGGACGTAGGTGAGGAACTGCTCCCAGATGGGCCGGTTCAACTCCTCGCGCAGTGCCGCGATCTGCTCGGCGTCCATGTTGCGCCCACGCGTGTAGAGCCCGATCGGGTCGCCCGGCAGCAGCCGGAAGAGGAAGAAGTTGAACACGACCACGAACGCCAGTGTCACGACCGCGCGCAGCACCTTGCTGCCGATGATGCGCGCGGTCGACCCTGTGCCGCGGCGGGGCCGGATGGGATCCGGCTCACCGACCGCGACCTCCTGGAGGAGGCTCACTCCTTGTCGCCCTCCTGCGACTTCGAACGCATCCGCACGAGCACGATGACCAGGCCGACGATGACGAGCGCGGCGATGACCAGGCCGATGATGAGGCCGGTGTTGGATCCACCGGAGGTCTCCTCGGCGGCCGTCTCATTGCCCGCCTCGTCGGTCGCGCCAGGTGACGGCGCGGCGGTCGGCTCATCGGTCGCCCCACCCTCATCGCTGATGGGCGTGACGTTCTCGTAGGTGTAGGTGCCGTACTGGAAGGTGAGTGATCCGGTGCCTTCAGGCTGTCCGACGAAGCCGGTGAAGCGATCCGAGCGGTAGGCCTCAAGGTTGTCGTAGTAGAAGGTCACGACATAGGCGACATCGTCGTAGAGGATCTGCTGCATCTGCTTCACGATGTCGGCGCGCGCGGCCTGGTCGGTCGTCACGGCCTGCTTGGCGTACAGCTCGTCGTACGCCTCATCGCAGAAGAACGAGTCCGACAGGTCGGCGTAGATCTCGCCGCCGTCCTCGTAGGACCGCTTCGCGCAGGTGAAGGTCGACAGCTGGTAGTCGGGATCGGGCTCGACGACCCAGCCCCACTCGAACATGTCGAACTCGCCGCGGCCGATGATCTCGAAGAGCGCGTTCTCGTCGACCGGCTTGATCTCGGCCTCGATGCCGATCGCGGCGAGGTAGGACTTGAAGTACTCGCCGGACTTCACCGACGAGTCCGAATCGCTGCGCACGAAGAGCCGGTAGCGCATGGGTACGCCGTCCGGTCCGACGCGCACGCCGTCCGGGCCCATGGCGTAACCGGCGTCGTCGAGGATCTGGTTCGACAGCGCCGGGTCGTATCCCTGAGTGCCCGGATCGATGTGCAGCGTGGAGTACAGCGGCGGGATGACCGTCGATCCCGGTGTGCCGTAGCCGTCGAGGATCTTGTCGACTAGCTGCTGACGGTCGATGGCGTGCGAGATCGCCAGGCGGACTTTCTGATCCTGCATGTGCGGGTTGCCGTCGCCGATGGCCTTGCCATCCGATGTCGCGGCGCCCAGGTTGAAGGCGAGCTCGTTGAAGCCGGAGTAGTCACCCGCGTACGTCGTGATGCCTTCTTGGCCTTCGAGGGTGCTGAACACGTCGGCGGTGAGACCGCTCGCGAAGTCGATCTCACCCTTGACCAGCGCCTGACCGAGTGCGTCGGGGTTGTTGTAGATCCGGAAGACGAGCTCGTCGACGTTGGGGCGACCCTTGAAGTAGTTGTCGTTGGCCACCATGCGGATGAACTGACCGGTGCGGCGCTCGACGACGAGGAACGGTCCCGAGCCGACGGTGATCTCGCCCTCGGCCGGCTCGTTGGCGAAGGACTTCACTGCCTTGCCGTCGATGCTGCTCCACACGTGCTCGGGAAGGATGTAGACCGCCAGGCGCTCCATGATGGGCGACGGTTCCTTCGTGGTCATGACGACCGTGCGGTCGTCGGTCGCGGTGACCGACGTGATGTTGCGGACGTAGTTGCCGAAGTTGCGCTGCTCGTAGCGGCCGTCGAGGATGCGCTGGAAGGTGTAGACGACGTCGTTGGCGGTCAGCGGGACGCCGTCGGACCACAGCAGGTCCGGCTGCAGCGTGTAGGTCCAGGTCTTGCCGTCCGCGGAGACCTCCCACGACTCCGCGAGCGCGGGCGCGGGGGTGAAGTCGGCGGAACTGGCGGACATGAGCGTGGCGTACTGCAGTTGGAAGATCTCGTACGACTCGGCCAGGATCCCGGTGAAGGGATTCAGCGAGTCGACATCGGCGAGCATGCCGACGGTGAAGACCACCGGGTCGGCCGCCTGTGCCTGGGGCACTGCCGCGGCGGGCACCGCCACGATGGTGGCCGCGGCCACGGTGGCGATCAGTCTGCGGATCACGTCGTCTCCCTCGTAGTGTTCATCCGTGCCTTCATCTTCATCACCTGCAGCCCGACGCGAGGCCGGGGCCGATCCTTACGCCTGGATGCGCGATCACACCGCGGCGCTGTCCTACCTGGAGGCCGAGCGTCTCGCCTGTGACGAGCGCCTGGCCCCCCTGGCTCCCCGCGCCGACGAGGTCTTCGCCGAGTTGAAGGCGCGCACCCCCGATGCTGAACGGTCGGTCAGCCGGGATCATGGGAGCCATACCTACTACACGCTCACACCGCCCGGACGTGAGTTGCCCGAATTGCGACGAAGTCGTCGCCAGGAGGCCGCCAGCCAACTCCTGGTCGACCTCGCGGCGCTGGGCTCGCCCTACGCCGCGACCGGGGTGGTCGAGCCGAGCCCGGACGAGTCGCTGCTGGCCTACTCGGTAGACCTCGACGGCTCCGAGCGCTACACCCTGCGCTTCCGGCGGCTCACCGACGGGGCCGACCTCTCGCAGGCTGACGACCTGCCCCTCGCGATCGACGACACCTACTACACCGGTGCCTGGGCGGACGGGTGGTTCTACTTCACCGTCATCGATCAGCTCAACCGCCCGGACGCGGTGCACCGCCTCAACCCCCTCACCGGCGAGCGCCATGTCGTCGTCACCGAGCCCGATCAGCGCTTCGAGCTCACCGTGCGCCGGAGCCAGGACCGGGTCGTCATCGCCTCGCACTCGCGCACGACAAGCGAATGCTGGGAGGTCGTGGACGGCGAAGCGGTGAGCATCCGCCCGCGCGTTCCCGAGGTGGAGTACGACGTGGAGTGGGACACCGACCGATGGCTCGTCCTGGCCAACGACAACGAGGTGGAGTTCGCGCTCACCGCGGAGGCGAGCCCCACTGCGCCAGCTCTCGATATTCGCGACGGCCGGATCCACGACATGGTCGCCTTCGACGACGCGATCGTCACCTACTCGCGCGTCGACGGCCAGCCCCGCATCCGCGTCCTCGAACGCGACGGATCGCTCCGGCACGACATCACTCCCGACAGTCCTGGCGCTTCACTGCGACTGGGCCACAACGAGGATCCGCACGCGCCCTTCGTCACCATCGTCACGGAGTCCTTCACCGATCCCACGCGCTGGTGGGACGTCGACCTCGTCACCGGCGAGCGTCGCCTGCGCCATGAGCGCGAGGTCCCCGGCTACGACCCATCGGCGTACGTCAACGAGATGGTCTACGCCACGGCATCCGACGGGTGGCGCATCCCGATCGTCATCACGCGCCATCGAGATACGCCGCTCGACGGCACCGCACCGTGTCTCCTCTACGGCTACGGCTCCTATGAGTCCGTCGACGATCCGTGGTTCGACCCCGGTGTCATCCCGCTGCTCGACCGCGGCGTCGTCTACGCCAAGGCGCACATCCGCGGTGGCGGCGAGGTCGGTCGCCAGCAGTGGATCGACGGCCACCT
>JBMTDJ010000107.1:0-5258 GCA_049431945.1 Candidatus Nanopelagicales bacterium
GTGCCTGGGGCGCCGGCACCCGGCCAGCCTGCGCCCGGCCAGCCCGTGCCTGGAGCGCCGGCACCCGGCCAGCCTGCGCCGCCCGTCTGGCCGCCGCACGCCCCCGCTGGCCAGGCTTCCACCCAGCCGACGCCCGATACCGCGGCATCTCAGCCTGCGCCCCCGCCCTACCCGGGCCCGGCGACTCCTCCGCCTGGGTATCCGCCTCAGACCTACCCGGCCCAGGCGTACCCCGGCTACCCGGCGGCCCCGGGCTACCCGCCGTATGGCTACCCGCCCGCGCAGACGACCTCCACCAAGGCGGTCGTGGCCCTCATCCTGTCGATCCTGTCCTGGGTCGTCTGCCCGATCATCCCGGCGATCATCGCCCTCGTGCTGGCCAAGCAGTCCAATGACGAGATCGCCGCCTCGCGGGGCCGCGTCGGCGGGGAGGGTCTGAACACGGCCAGCAAGATCGTCTCGTGGATCAACATCGGCCTGTATGCCGCCCTGGCGGTCTTCTTTGCCGCGATCTTCCTCATCGCCCTCGTGGCGGGGGCCGCTTCGGGCAACTAGGCCCTGGTCACCTGAGCCTCGGGGGCTGTGCCCCTCGCGGGTCGGTCGTCGACGACATGGCTGCTCCTAGGGCCCAGCGTCGACCAAACGGCTGCTCCTAGGGCCCAGCGTCGACCATATGGCTGCCGAATGGTCGACGGCGGGGCGGAGTTGACCGGGCCTGCAGGTCGCCTCATCGGGGCCCCGGGCCCCGGATTTGGTCATGCTGACCGGGTCGGGTATCTTTTCTCCTCGTGCCTGGGGCCTGCCCTGGGCTCACGCGCGTGCCGGACCGAGCCATCGGTTGCGAGCGCTGGCGTTCCTCCAGCTCCGCTTGAGGGTGATGTGCTCCGGAAGGGGCGCGACACACCCGAGCGCGGGGGTGGGAGAAACCAGTCAAAACGGACACAGACCACGCTACACGGACGGAGACGTAGTGCCCACGATCCAGCAGCTTGTCCGCAAGGGCCGGCAGGACAAGGTCGCGAAGAGCAAGACGCCCGCGCTCAAGGGCAGCCCGCAGCGCCGCGGGGTCTGCACGCGCGTGTACACGACCACCCCCAAGAAGCCCAATTCCGCGCTGCGCAAGGTTGCCCGCGTGCGGTTGTCATCGGGTATCGAGGTCACGGCCTACATCCCCGGCGTCGGGCACAACCTGCAGGAGCACTCGATCGTCCTCGTCCGTGGCGGTCGTGTGAAGGACCTCCCCGGCGTGCGCTACAAGATCATCCGCGGCGCCCTCGACACTCAGGGCGTGAAGGGCCGCAAGCAGGCCCGCTCCCGCTACGGCGCGAAGAAGGAGAAGGGCTGATGCCGCGCAAGGGCCCCGCTGCGAAGCGACCGATCGTCATCGACCCGGTGTACAACTCCCCGGTCGTCACCCAGCTCATCAACAAGATCCTGCTCGACGGCAAGCGCTCGACCGCTGAGGCGATCGTCTACGGCGCCCTCGAGGGCTGCCGCGAGAAGACGGGCACCGACCCCGTCGCCACGCTCAAGCGCGCCCTCGACAACGTGAAGCCGACCCTCGAGGTCCGCTCCCGCCGAGTCGGCGGTGCTACGTACCAGGTTCCGGTCGAGGTCAAGGCCGGCCGCAGCACCACGCTCGCCCTGCGCTGGCTGGTCTCCTACTCGCGCCAGCGTCGCGAGAAGACGATGACCGAGCGCCTGATGAACGAAATCCTCGACGCGTCGAACGGCCTCGGTGCCAGCGTCAAGAAGCGCGAGGACACCCACAAGATGGCCGAGTCCAACAAGGCGTTCGCCCACTACCGCTGGTAGTCGGGTCAAGAAGTAGCGAAGAAGGAGTCCGCAGGTGTCCACCGCGACCAAGCTCGACCTCGCCAAGGTCCGCAACATCGGGATCATGGCGCATATCGACGCGGGCAAGACCACGACGACCGAGCGCATCCTCTTCTACACCGGCATCAACTACAAGATCGGTGAGGTCCACGAGGGCGCAGCCACGATGGACTGGATGGAGCAGGAGCAGGAGCGCGGGATCACGATCACCTCCGCCGCCACGACGTGCGAGTGGAAGGGCTACACGATCAACATCATCGACACGCCCGGTCACGTTGACTTCACGGTCGAGGTCGAGCGGTCGCTGCGTGTCCTCGACGGCGCTGTGGCCGTCTTCGACG
Source organism: Candidatus Nanopelagicales bacterium (assembly GCA_049431945.1). Lineage (GTDB taxonomy): Bacteria > Actinomycetota > Actinomycetes > S36-B12 > S36-B12 > Mxb001. Next base: position 2,178 of record JBMTDJ010000107.1, read on the forward strand.
GCGTGGCCGGCGTCGAGCCCCAGTCCGAGACGGTCTGGCGTCAGGCCGATCGCTACAACGTCCCCCGCATCTGCTTCGTCAACAAGCTCGATCGCACCGGCGCCAACTTCTACATGTGCGTCGACATGATCAAGGACCGCCTCGGGGCCACTGCACTCGTCCTGCAGATCCCGATCGGCGCCGAGTCCGACTTCCTCGGGGTGATCGACCTCGTGGGTATGCGTGCCCTCACCTGGCGTGGCGAGACCCAGAAGGGCGAGGACTACGTCGTGGAGGAGATCCCGGCGGATATGGCTGACCAGGCCGCCGAATGGCGCGAGAGGCTGCTGGAGACCCTCGCCGAGGCTGACGACGCCGTCATGGAGAAGTTCCTCGAGGGCGAGGAGCTCTCGGTCGAGGAGATCCAGGCGGGCATCCGACGCGCGACCCTCGCCGACAAGCTCACCCCCGTGCTCACGGGCTCGGCGTTCAAGAACAAGGGCGTGCAGCCCATGCTCGATGCCGTCGTCGCCTACCTGCCGTCGCCTCTGGACGTGGCGGCGATCGACGGCCACAAGCCCGGCAATGAGGAGGAGGTCATCGAGCGCAAGCCGAGCGATGACGAGCCTTTCTCGGCACTCGCCTTCAAGATCATGAGCGATCCGCACCTGGGCAAGCTCACCTACGTCCGCATCTACTCCGGGCGCCTGGAGACGGGCACCGCGGTCCTCAACAGCACGAAGGACCGCAAGGAGCGCATCGGCAAGATCTACCGGATGCACGCCAACAAGCGCGAGGAGATCGACGCTGTGGGCGCTGGCGACATCGTGGCGGTCATGGGTCTGAAGGACACCACCACGGGTGAGACCCTGTGCGACCCGGCCAAGCCGGTCGTGCTGGAGTCCATGAGCTTCCCGGCCCCGGTCATCTCCGTCGCCATCGAGCCCAAGACCAAGAGTGACCAGGAGAAGCTCGGCACGGCCATCCAGCGCCTGGCCGAGGAGGACCCGACCTTCCGCGTCGCCAGCGACGAGGAGACCGGCCAGACGATCATCTCCGGCATGGGCGAGCTTCACCTCGAGGTGCTCGTCGACCGCATGCGCCGCGAGTTCAAGGTCGAGGCCAATGTCGGCAAGCCGCAGGTGGCCTACCGCGAGACGATCACCAAGGCCGTCGAGAAGATCGACTACACCCACAAGAAGCAGACGGGTGGCTCCGGTCAGTTCGCCAAGGTCCAGATCACCCTGGCGCCCAACACCGACGGCGAGGGCGGCTACGAGTTCGAGAACAAGGTGACCGGCGGTCGCATCCCCCGGGAGTACATCCCCTCGGTGGACGCTGGCTGCCAGGAGGCCATGGAGTACGGCGTGCTCGCCGGCTATCCGATGGTCGACCTCAAGGTAACCCTCCTCGATGGCGCCTACCACGAGGTCGACTCCTCTGAGCTTGCCTTCAAGATCGCCGGTTCGATGGTGTTCAAGGAGGCTGCACGCCGGGCCAATCCCGTTCTCCTTGAGCCGATGATGGCCGTCGAGGTCACCACGCCCGAGGACTTCATGGGCGATGTGATCGGCGACCTCAACTCCCGCCGTGGCCAGATCCAGGCCATGGATGAGCGGGCCGGTGCGCGCGTGGTGCGCGCCCTTGTGCCGCTCTCCGAGATGTTCGGCTATGTGGGCGACCTGCGAAGCAGGACCCAGGGCCGGGCCAGCTACACCATGCAGTTCGACTCCTACGCCCAGGTTCCCCAGAACGTGGCGACGGAGATCATCGCGAAAGCTCGCGGCGAATAGTCGCGGATCGAAGAACAACGAAATAGCCAAGACCAGCCCCGATCCGCGACAGCCGGACGGACCGAAACGAAGAGGAGCCCACCGTGGCGAAGGCGAAGTTCGAGCGGACCAAGCCGCACGTGAACATCGGCACCATCGGGCACATTGACCATGGCAAGACGACGCTGACCGCGGCGATCACCAAGGTCCTGCACGACAAGATGCCCGAGATCAACCCCTTCACGCCTTTCGATCAGATCGACAAGGCTCCGGAGGAGCGTCAGCGCGGTATCACCATCTCGATCGCGCACGTGGAGTACCAGACCGAGGCCCGTCACTACGCGCACGTCGACTGCCCCGGCCACGCCGACTACATCAAGAACATGATCACCGGCGCCGCTCAGATGGACGGCGCCATCCTCGTGGTCGCCGCGACCGACGGCCCGATGCCCCAGACCAAGGAGCACGTCCTCCTGGCCCGCCAGGTCGGCGTCCCCGCCATCGTCGTTGCCCTCAACAAGTGCGACATGGTCGACGATGAGGATCTCCTCGAGCTCGTCGAGATGGAGGTCCGCGAACTTCTGTCGACGTACGAGTTCCCCGGCGACGACATCCCCGTCGTGCGCGTGGCTGCCTTCCCGGCGCTCAACGGCGACGAGAAGTGGGCCGACTCGATCATGGAGCTCATGGGCGCGGTCGATTCCTACATCGCCACCCCCGAGCGCGAGATCGACAAGCCGTTCCTCATGCCCGTGGAGGATGTCTTCACGATCACCGGCCGCGGCACCGTCGTGACCGGCCGTATCGAGCGCGGCATCGTCAAGGTCAACGAGGAGGTCGAGATCGTCGGCATCCGTCCGGAGTCGACCAAGACCACCGTCACCGGCGTCGAGATGTTCCGCAAGCTGCTCGATGAGGGCCAGGCGGGCGAGAACGTCGGCCTGCTCCTCCGCGGCACCAAGCGCGAGGACGTCGAGCGCGGCCAGGTCGTGTGCAAGCCCGGCTCGATCACCCCGCACACCGAGTTCGAGGCTCAGGTCTACATCCTGTCCAAGGACGAGGGTGGCCGTCACACGCCGTTCTTTGACAACTACCGTCCGCAGTTCTACTTCCGCACCACGGACGTGACCGGCGTCGTGCACCTGCCCGAGGGCAAGGACATGGTCATGCCCGGTGACAACACCGAGATGAAGGTCGATCTCATCCAGCCCATCGCCATGGAGGATGGCCTGCGCTTCGCTATTCGCGAGGGCGGTCGCACCGTGGGCGCCGGGCGCGTCACCAAGATCATCAAGTAGTCGGGGTGGGGGGGGGGGGGGGGGGGGGGGCC
>JBMTDJ010000108.1:0-5200 GCA_049431945.1 Candidatus Nanopelagicales bacterium
GTCTCGGGCCCCCAACCGAGCTTGCCCAGGTGATAGGCCACCGATGCGCCGATGATCCCCCCGCCGATGACCACGACGCGAGCACGCGTGGGGAAACTGGACTCCGGTGACGACGTCATGGCTGCAGACGTTATCGCCCGCAGCGAGGGCACTGGGCCCTACGGTGGGGTGATGGGCACGGTGCGGATTACGGAGTCGGTGGTTATCGACGCGCCCATCGAGCAAGTGCTCGCCGTCCTGCGCGACCTGCCAGCCCAGGTTTCGTGGTTCCCCGGCTGCGTGTCGTCGACCGTTGTCGAGACTGATGCGGTCGGATTGCCTGTGCGCGCTCGTCAGGTCAATGACGTCAAGGTGGCCAAGGACGAGTTCGACCTGGACTACACCCACACCGACGCGTCGATGTCGTGGCAACTCGTTGCCCCCAGCACCGCGCAGAAGGACGCGAGCGGCTCCTGGTCGCTCATCGCGAAGGGTGATCGCACCGAGGCCACCCTCTCCATCGCGATCGAGCCGTCGCTGCCACTGCCAGGCTTCCTCGTCAAGAAGGCGCTCGGGGACACCGCTAAGGGTGCGACCAAGGGACTGAAGAAGTACTGCGAGTCCTAGAGGATCTCCCTCTCGTCGGCGAGCATGCGCACGCGGGATGCGACGTGGGCGATCGAGTCAGCGGCGACTGCCTTGCCGATGTCCGTCGCGTACGCCGCGTCTGCGGCCTCCGCCGAGTCGAACCAGAGTTCGGCGATCCCGTCGAAGGGCGCGTCTTCATCGAGCACATTGAATCGAATTCGGCGTACCCCAGGGAGGGTTCGGGCCAGCGGCGCGTGCTCGTCGATCCACCATTGCCGGAAGTCGTCGCGGGACATGTCCTCACGGCGTACGAGGCCGACCATGACCTTCATCTCACGCCCCCGGCTTCTGCACGCGAGCGTGCGGTCGACCGCCGGCGGACAGCACGAGCGCGATGAGCATCTCGTCGGCACGCGGTGCATCGGGGATGACGATCTCGGCAGCATCCATGTCGTCGAAAACCCAGCGGTCATCCTTGTTGCCGATCGGCATCGTGATGGGTGCGCCCGGTGCTCCCACCTTCTTGGTCCCGGGGATGATGTCGGTGCCCCCGCCAATGGCTGCGCGCACCGGCGCGCCGAACCGCGGGTGCAGGACCGCCGCGGTGTGCTCGAGCTCTCCGTCAGTGCCGACGATGGCGCCCTTGCCGTAGCCGCGCACCTGATCGGGCGTGACGCCCGCGCTCGCGAGCACCTCCAGGGCGCGCTGGACGAGGACCGCTGCCACGTCAGAGCCGAGCACCTCCAACTCGCTGAGGTCATCGGCGCGGCGAACCCCCGCGAGCGGATTGGCGACGACGGCGGTGGCGACGACCTTGCGGGTGGGCGGCGAGACGGCATGGCCGGCCTCGGAGTGCACCTCGTTGAGCGTGATGCTCAGAGCGCGGATATCCATGCTCTCCTCAATCCTTCGTGGGTGGGGCTCGCTGGCCCGAGGGGGAACGTTAGTGCCATCACTGGAGTGATTGACGCCGAGCCTTGAGGGCCAGGCCGACGAAGCCCGCGCTGACCGCCAGCGATGCGCCAATGGCCCCAGCGGCGGCACGGGGCTGCGTGCGGCCGGTGATGAGAGGTGCGGCTCCGGCGGCCGCGTCGACGAGTTCGGTGGCTGCATTGATCCACGCCAGACGCTCGAGACGACGCGGATCGTGCCGTGCGTCCCACACGAGGACGCCCAGCACGGCGTTGCGGACGGCGAAGAGGCGCGCGAAGTAGCGCAGGGTGGGAGAGTCCTCATCGGCGCTGATGCCGAAGGACTTCAGCAGCGCCCCGGGCGCGAGACCAGCGGCGGCCCCGACTCCCACACGTTCGGCCAGCATGACCGCGGCGTATCTCTGCGTTGACATCGCTCACCTCCCGGGTGAGCGACTACTGTGCCACGTGTCGACGGACATGCCACCTCGTTTCACCTCTTGAGAGGACCTCGCGTGGAGAGCAGGATGCTCGGACAGCTCGAGGTCAGTGCCATCGGTTTGGGCTGCATGCCGATGTCGTGGGCCTACAACGTCCGCGAGGCCGATCCGGCTGAGATCGAGGCGACGTTGCATCGTGCGGTCGAGTTGGGGATCACTCTCTTGGACACCGCTGACGTCTACGGCCCGTTTACCAATGAGGAGATCATCCGCGAGTACGTCGTACGCGGCGGGTTGCGCGATCGTGTCGTCATCGCGACCAAGGGCGGCCTGGTCCCCATCGATGCCACGACGTACGGCCGTGACGGTTCCTCAGCGCATATTCGCGCCGCATGCGAGGCGTCGCTGCAGCGTCTCGGCGTCGACACGATCGACCTCTACCAACTCCATCGCGTCGACCCCGAGATGCCGCTCGAGGAGACGTGGGGTGCGATGGCCGACCTCGTGGCCGAGGGCAAGGTGCGCTACCTCGGTCTTTCCGAGGCCACCGTCGAGGAGATCCTCCTTGCTGACGCCGTCCATCCGGTCTCGAGCGTGCAGAGCGAGCTCTCACTGTGGACGGAGGAGAACGTCGCCAACGGCGTCCTGTCACTGACCGAGGACCGCGGGATTGGCTTCCTTGCCTACTGCCCGCTCGGACGTGGGTTCCTCACGGGTGCGCTGTCCGCTGATGCCATCGGTGACGGCGACTTCCGATCCGCGAATCCGCGCTTCACGGCCGAGGCGATGTCCGCGAATGCCGCGATCGTCGACGGCGTCCGCGAGGTCGCCGATCGACATGGCGCGACACCCGCGCAGGTGGCCCTCGCCTGGGTCCTCGCCCAGGGGCGCCATGTCGTGCCGATCCCCGGCACCAAGCGGCGCCGCTGGCTCGAGGAGAACGCCGCCGCGACCAGCCTGGAGTTGACCGATCGCGATCGTGCTGACCTCGCAGCCCTGCCCGCATCGGTGGCTCCGAGGTACTGATCGGGCGCGCTTCTGCGAGGATCGGTCTATGCCGGTGGACGATCGCTCCGAGGTCATCCTCGTGGTGCGTCCTGTCCAGGCAGACCCGCCCGAGGGGCTGCTCGGCTTCCTTGCCGCTGTCGGGACAACGGTGGGTGCGGCCATGGAGTCCGCCGCCAACACCGCGATGGATGCCGTCTCCACCGTCGCGGGCCCGCCCACCTCCGCCGTGCTCGATCGGGTTGTCCCAGGCGTGACGGACGCCGTGGTCCAGCGCATTGACATCACCGGGCTCGTGTTGGGCCGAGTCGACCTGCGCGCGATCGTCATGCAGGCCCTTGACCGCATCGACCTGACGCAACTCGTGCTCGACCGAGTCGACCTCCGTCGAATCGTCGAAGCGGCGCTTGACTCCATCGATGTCACGGAGATCGTGCTGCAGAGAGTCGATCTCGTGGCCGTTGTTGACGCGGTACTCGATCAGATGAATCTCACCGAACTCGTCGAGGAGCGCGTCGACATCGATGCCCTGGTGGCCACGGTCGACATGGATCAGGTGATCGACCGGCTTCCCATCGTCGAGATCGCGGAGTACGTCATCGAGCAGACCGATCTGCCGGCGATCATCCGGCAGTCCACCGGTGGCATCGCCGCAGATGCCATCGATGCCGTGCGCCTGCGCTCCTACGCCACCGACGTGGCGACGGCCCGCATCATCGATCGCTTGCTGCCACGCCGCGGCCGCAAACTCGACGCTCCGGGCGAGCCAGAGTCGCTCTCGGGAGGTGAGTCATGACGACGTTCAGCGCGTGGCAGCGCGGAGAGGGTTCGCATACCGCGGCCGACTACGCCATCCCCGAGAATGCGCGCGAATTCCAGGGCGAGCGAGCGGGATTCGCCACACGCTTCCTCGCCAGTGTCATCGACGTGGCACTCGTCGCGGGCCTCATGATGATGGTCTGGCTGGGCATTGAGATCCTGCAACTCATCTTTACGCCCGGGGTCAACGTCGAGCCGCCTCGAGCCGGGACCCTGGTGCTGTGGGGTTATATCTTCACCACGCTCTACTGGACCGCGTCCTGGTCGACAAGCGGGCGGTCAATCGGCGCCTGGGTGATGGGCGTGCGCGTCGTCAATCGCAAGGGCGAGCGCGTGCATCTGCCGATTGCTTTCGCGCGCGCGGCCTTCTCCGTGGCCTTTCCGATCGGCTTGGCCTGGGCGATCATCAGTCGGCGCAATCGCTCGGTACAGGACGTCGTGCTGCGCACGATCGTGATCTATGACTGGAGCGTCCGGGCGCCGCTCGTCATCGGTTCCCGGGATCATTCGTGACGTCGGCCACGATCGCGGCGTAAGCATCAATCACCGCGTCGGCGTCGAGAGCGACGACGGTGTCGCGCTGGCCAGTGCCGAGGGTGATCTCCTGCCCGGCGATGCGCTCATCGGCCACCACCGGCAGATCGAGGCCAAGGGGCGAGATGGTGCCTCGGGCGTATCCCGTGGCGGCGAGCGCCTCGTCGGCGTCGGGCAGCGAGATTCGATTGACGCCGAGCAGCGTGCGGAGTTTGGGCCACGACAGCGAGCGGCTACCCGGGACGAGCACGAGGACGTAGTCGCCCTCGCCACGGCGTACGACGAGGGTCTTGACGACCTGATCGGTCCCCACCCCGCACGCAGCGGCCGCTTCCTCGACCGAGGTCACGTGGCCTGGGTGGATGATGCGGTGCGCGATCTCTCGCTGGCGCAGTGCCCGGACACCGGGCGCGTCCTCGCTCATCGGCTCGGTGTCGTCAGCCACGTCGGGCGGCCTCAATGGCGGCAATGTCGATGCGGGTCATCGTCATCATCGCCTCGAACGCGCGTCGGGCCTCGTCACCTCCGGCGGCGAGGGCATCGGTGAGCGCCCGCGGCGTGATCTGCCACGAGATGCCCCACCTGTCCTTGCACCATCCGCACGCGCTCTCCTGACCACCGTTGCCGACGATGGCATCCCAGTAGCGATCGGTCTCTTCCTGATCCTCCGTGGCGATCTGGAAGGAGAAGGCCTCGGAGTGCCTAAAGGCGTCGCCCCCGTTGAGGCCCAGGCACTGCACGCCGACGACGGTGAAGGAGACGGTGAGTACGTCGCCCGCCTTTCCCGACGGGAAATCCGCGGGGGCACGATCGACCGAGGTGACGAAGCTGTCCGGGAAGGTCTGCGCGTAGAAGTTCGCCGCGCCCTCGGCATCGGATTCGAACCACAGGCAGATGGTGTTGGTGGTCATGCGGGGAGCCTAG
>JBMTDJ010000109.1:0-5067 GCA_049431945.1 Candidatus Nanopelagicales bacterium
CTGCTTGACCTGGGCCGACGGCTCGCGCCGCTGCGCGACAACGGCGTGCTCCTCATCGGTTCCGGATTCCTCACTCATGGCCTGCCCTTCCTCACCGACTGGTCGCCCGGTGCCGCCGAGCCCGGCTGGTCCGCGGACTTCGACGCCTGGGCCGCCGATGCGCTGGCCCGTGGTGATGTCGATGAGCTCGCGCGATTCCGCCAGGCACCCGGCATGCCGTATGCGCACCCCACGGTCGAACACTTCACGCCGATCTTCGTCACGCTCGGTGCTGCGACCGACCCCGCAGCAGCTCCCGAGACCACCATCACCGGCTCCTTTTTCGGGCTGAGCAAGCGCTCGCTGCAAGTCGCCTGAGAGAGTCGACCCGTGGAGTTCCCTCGCGTCGACGGTCGCTCCCTCGCAGGAAGCGAGATCGCGCTGCCCGCTGAGCTCCCGGCCGCGCGCACCCTCGCGCTCGTCGCCTTCCAGCAGAGCCACCAGGGTTGCGTTGACCGCTGGATCGCTCGCGCGGAAGCCGCTGGTGTGCCCGGATCCCCGCTCGACATGACGGCCGGCGACCAGACGTGCGTCGTCGAGATCCCCGTGATCTCGACCCGGTGGCGTCTCGGCAGGACCTTCATTGACGGCGGCATGGCCTCGACGATCAAGATTCCGCGCGTACTCGCGCGCACGATCACCGTCTACACCAATGTCTCGGCGTTCCAGCGCATCCTCGGCGTCGATGGATCCGATGATGTGCAGGCGTGCGTCGTCACTCCCTCCGGCGAGGTGCTTGCGCGGGTGCCGGGCGAGCCGACCGATGCCGCCTGGGCCGTGATCTCGGAGGCGCTGACGGCGTAGGCGAGCGCAGTGGGAGAGTCAGCTCCGGCTCAGGGGCCGGGCAGGGTGCCGATGACACGCAGCGAGCCGTCCGCACGTGCCTTCACCACGACCGCGCCGCCGGACGACGGCACGACCCCGGTGAGTGCGGTGATGTTCACCTGGTGGCCAACGAGGACGAGCACGCCCCGCTTGCCACGGTGGCGATCGATGAGGGCCTGCACTCGCGCGGTACGGCGATTCGCCACTGCCTCGGGGACGGTGAAACTCGAATCGAACGCCGGGTACGCCTCGACCTTGCCCACCGCGAGGAGGCGCGCGGTGTCACGGGCCCGGCACCAGCGGCTGGTGAGCACACGGTCGACGGGCAGTCGTTCCCTGCGCCAGAGAGCCCCGATGGCGACGGCCTGACGGCGCCCTTCGCTCGAGAGATTCCGCTGGGTGGAGCAGTCGTCCAGCCTGAAGCCGGCGGGGTCGCCGGTGCCGGGTGCGAGCGCATGACGGATGAGCACGGCGTATCCGCGTCCCGTGCGCAGGCGCTGCCAGATGTCCGCGCGCGGCTGCGCCGCTCTCGCCGATGCATCCGAGCCCGTGACGGCATCCGCAGGTGTGGTCGATGTGCCGTGAACAAACGCGGCGGCACCGAGCACGGCGATGAGCGCGACCGCGAGCAGTCGAGCCGGCATGCGATGCAGGGGCGAAGTCACCCAGTCAGTATGCGCGGCGAGGCGTAGACGCGCGCGCGCACGCGAGGGAGGACCAGGGTGAGGGCAAGAGGCACCGCGACGAGGATGATCACGGTGCCGATGCCCCACGACCCGCCGAGGACGATCGCACCGAGCATGGCGATGACATCGACCATGAGGCGCGAGGCGCCCAGGGATCGGCCGGTGCGGTAGGCGATTGACCGCACGACCTGGTCGTAAGGGCTGGCACCCAGGTCGGAGGCAAAGATGCCCATCACCCCGGAGCAGAAGAAGAGCAGACCGACGATCCAGAGGCCGATGCGCGCGGCGAGCGACCATTCGGGGGCGTCGACGAGCCCGAGGAGTAGGCGTGTGAGATCGACGACGACGGCGATGCCGACGAACGACACGAGAGTTCCGATGGCCGGGCGCAGCCCAAGAGCCCACGACATGAGCACCATGAGGATGCTCGCGAGGACCAGGATGGTCCCGACGGTCAGCCCACTCGCGCGTGACAGGGCAGTGAACAGCGCGTCTGCGGGTGCGACACCGAAGTCCGCATCGATCATGAAGCCCAGGCCGATACCGACCAGGGCAACGCCGATCACCAAGGATGCCCAGGCGCGAGGGTTGCGCAAGGGCACGACGGGGATGGGCTCGGCGAGAGTCACGAGCGGAGCGTAGGGCCTGGGTGCGCCGGGCACGCGGTTGCAGGGGCTTCCGCTCGAGGCCGGGCTGCGGCACTATCAGGCCATGGCGACCACCGAGGCCTTCGATCCCCCCGAGATCCGTCGCCGCGAGCAACGCGGTTGGTACTTCTACGACTGGGCGGCCTCGGCGTTCTCGACCACCGTCGGCACGGTCTTCCTCGGCCCCTACCTCACCGAGATCGCCAAGACGGCGCAGGATGCGGGCGAGCAGATCACCCTCCTCGGCGTCATCCCGGTCACCGCCGAGTCCTACGTGCCCTACGGCGTTGCCCTCTCGGTCCTTGCCCAGCTCATCCTCATGCCGATCGTCGGCGCGATCGCGGACACGGCGAAATCGAAGAAGTCGATCATGGGGCTCTTCGCCTACATCGGCGCCTTCGCCGTCATGGGGATGTTCTTCCTCGACGGCACCAACTACCAACTCGGCGGTGTTCTCTTCATCATCGCCAACGCAGCCTTTGGTGCAGCGATCGTCGTCTATAACTCCTTTCTCCCCGAGATCGCGACCCCCGAGGAGCGCGACGGAGTGTCGTCGCGTGCCTGGGCGATGGGTTATGTCGGCGGCATCATCCTGCTCGTCGCCAATCTCGTGCTCTTCCTCGGACACGAGTCATTCGGCATCACCGAGGGCATGGCCGTGCGCATCGCGCTCTTCTCTGCCGGCGCATGGTGGGCGCTGTTCACGCTGATCCCGCTCGCCCGCCTCCGCAATCGACCCAACCGGCTTGCGGCTGAGGTGACAGAGGGTGGCCGTCGTGGTGTCGGTATCCGCCAACTCGCGCACACGATGAGTGACCTGCGCCGCTACCCCGTCGCGCTGCTCTTTGTGGTGGCGTTCTTCTTCTACAACGACGGCATCCAGACCGTCATTGCGCTGTCTGCGACGTATGCCGACCAGGAACTCGGCCTCGAGACGACGATCATCATCGTGGCGGTACTCATCGTTCAGACCGTCGGCATCGCGGGCGCGCTGCTCCTCGGTCGGGCGGCCCGGCGCTTCACGGCAAAGAAGGTCGTGATCTTCAGTCTCATCCTGTGGGCCCTTGTCCTCGTCGTGGCGTTCCTGCTGCCTGCCGGATCGAGCCTGCCCTTCCTCTTCCTGGCCGCCTTCATCGGCTTCGTCCTCGGTGGCAGCCAGGCACTGTCCCGGTCACTCTTCGCTCAGCTCGTGCCCCGAGACCGCGAGGCGGAGTACTTCTCTTTCTACGAGATATCCGGGAGCGCGAGCTCGCTGCTCGGACCCATCATCTTCGGCCTCACCCTGCAGTTCCTCGGGTCCTACCGCGTCGCGATCCTCGCGCTCGTCGTCTTCTTCATTATCGGCGGCATCCTCCTGTCACGCGTCAACATGCAGCAGGGCATGCGCGATGTGGAGACCGGCGGCCGTCAAGGTGCCACACTCGAATCATGACATCAGGCTTCATCCCGTACGACGCGCGACGAGTCGAGGACCCCGCTGCACGTGGACGGGACTTCCTCGACCTCATGGACGCAAGGCGCAGTGTCCGCGAGTTCAGCGATGAGCCTGTTCCCCGTGAACTCATCGAGGTCGCCGTAGCCACGGCCAACACTGCACCGAGTGGAGCGCACCAGCAGCCCTGGACCTTCGTTGCGGTGAGCGACCCTGAGGTCAAACATCGAATCCGCATCGCGGCCGAGGACGAGGAGCGTGAGAACTACGAGGGCGGCCGCCTGCCCGACGCGTGGCGCGAGGCGATCGCTCCCCTCGGCACGACGTCGGACAAGGCCTTCCTCGACATCGTGCCCTGGATCGTCGTGGTCTTCGCGCAGAAGTCGACGCCGATGGCGGATGGGACCCTGCGCAAGAACTACTACGTCAACGAATCGGTGGGCATCGCGTGCGGCCTCTTCATCGCGTCGCTTCACTCGATGGGGCTGGCGACTCTCACCCACACGCCGAATCCCATGGGCTTCCTGACCCAGATCCTCGGGCGACCGGCGACGGAGCGCCCGTACATCCTCTTCCCCGTCGGCTATCCCGCCCCCGGATGCGAGGTGCCCGATTTGCACCGCAAGCCGCTCGGCCAGGCGCTCATCGTGCAGGGCTGATCCAAGGAAGTTCCCCGGACGCATGGTCTGCCCTGGACACGAGGAATGAATCGCCCCACACTGGTGTCGGCCCTTCGGGGCCCGCCCGAGGAGGCCGTCGTGGGAACCATCAGGACGATGTTGGTTGCCGTCCTCACCATGCTCGTCGTAGGCACTGCTGTTTCTGCCCCGGCGCAGGCGTCTCTCGTCGGCAAGCCGTGCAAGAAGGTCGGTGCCACCACGGTGGATGGGTCGGGACGCACGCTGGTGTGCGTCAAGGTCAAGAGGGGCAAGAACAAGGGCAAGCTCATCTGGCGGTTGAAGAAAGGTCCGAACCCTGACCCGACACCGACGTCGGGGATTCCATCGGTCATCGAGTCCTGGGGGATCGATGTGGGGCCGTACAACGCCACGACGAATATGGCCGGGGCCCTCTATGTCGGGTCGATACCCTTCCCGGCGGGCTCGGTCATGCAGTCGCCGATTCAGTACTACGGCGAGGGGCCACGACGGCCGACGGATCCGCCTGACTACGTCGATCCGCAGATGACCTTCTTCGTGCCACTCGGCACCGTCGTCCATGCGATCGCCAGCGGTACGGTCTGCTCGGTGACGAAACTCAACACCGGATACAGCGACGACTACTCCGTGGGGATCGGCGTATCTGCGGGAGGCAAGTCTGCGTGCATGTTCGGGCCGGATGGGAGGGGCTCCGGCTCGGTGGCGACCTGGGAGCACGAGCACGTCATGGACCCCACCGTGAAGGTCGGAGACACAGTCAGGGCAGGTCAGCCCATCGC
>JBMTDJ010000110.1:0-4916 GCA_049431945.1 Candidatus Nanopelagicales bacterium
CGCGTCACGTCCGTGATGGCGTGACGCGAGGCCTTGGCTTTGCTGGCGTACTCCTCGTCGCCATCGTCACCGGCGACATGTCCATCGCCACCCTTCAGGTGGCACTCGTCGCGGTCATCGCCATAGCGGCGCAACTCGGCACGACTCCGGCGCGCCCGGTGTGGCTGCGATACGCCGTCCTCATCGCCGAGGCCGCCGCGATCGCACTGGTCGTGGTGACCTCCGCCCCCGGGGACCGACCGTCGATCGTCTACCTCGCCGTGCCCCCGATCGTTTCTGCCTTCGCCATGGGGGCCGCCGGCCTGTCCGCGGCCATCGCGGTCGAAGTGCTCGTGCTCGTGGTGGGCACGGTCCTGAGGGTGCGCGAGGACCTCCCGACCGGAGTCGTCGATCTCATCGTGGTGCTGGCGCTCGGCGCAGCCTTGGGCATTGGCGCCGTCCTCACATCCCACCTGCGCGAGCGCATTGCACCCGCTAGCACCGACTACGACGCGGCGCGCCGCCTGCTCGTGTCGCTCCGAGAGGTCGCACGGCAACTCCCCGGAGGACTCGAGGAGTCGGTCCTCGCTCAAGCAGCACTCGATCGCTTCCGCACAGTCCTCCCCCATGATCGGGCCGAGGTCGTCGTACGCGCCGACGGTGGTCGCCTGCTCACCATCGCGCGAGATCCCGAGACCGCCGAGGGGTGGTCTCCCTCCCTGACATCGGGCCTGTGGGCCCAAGCCTGGGAATCCGGAGCGGCGGTCCAACGCCTCGGCGGCATGGACGGGCCCGAGATAGGCACGACCCGTGCCTGCGCCGTGATTCCCCTTCGCCTCGGCGACGAGCGTGTCGGTCTCGTCGGACTCGAGCGAGCCGGTGGGCTGTGGCCTGTTGAAGATCTCGGCGAGGCGCAGGCGGTCGCCGACGAGGCCGCTCTGCGCCTGGATACCGCGCGCATCTTCGACGAGGTGCGCGACCTGGCGACCCTGGAGGAGCGCCGCCGACTTGCGCGCGAGATCCACGACGGCATCGCCCAGGAGGTCGCGGGTTTGGGCTTCCTCGTCGATGATGCCCTCGCGACGCCTGCGGATCCCGCCGTGCGCGAATCCCTCCAGCGCATCCGTGACGAGCTCACCCGCATCGTGACGGAGCTACGGCTGTCGATCTTCGACCTGCGCACCGAGGTCGGCGCCGGCATCGGTGATGCGCTGTCGTCGCATGTGCGCGCCGTCGGAGCCGAGGCGGGGCTCACCGTGCACCTGGTCCTCGACGAGGACCCCACTCGACTGCCCCCCGGCGTCGCTCCGGAGATCCTGCGCATCGCGCAGGAGGCCGTCGCCAACGCCCGCCGGCATGCACATGCCCGCACCCTCTGGGTCACCTATCGCGTCACGGAGGGCAACGCCTTCCTGCGCGTGGCAGACGACGGCCAGGGCATCACCGACGACAGGGCACGGCCCGACAGCTTCGGCCTGCAGATCATGCGAGAGCGGGCGGCCAGGATCGGAGCAAGTTTCACGGTCAAGCGCCGCAGCCCCCAGGGCACTGTGGTGGAGTTGTCCCTGCAGGGTCCGGGGACACCGGGCCACCCAGAGGAGGCGACCCGGTGACAATCACGGTTCTCCTCGTCGACGACCATGAGCTCATCCGCGAGGGTCTACGCCGCGCTCTCGAGCGCGAGGAGGACGTCCAGGTCGTCGCCGAAGCCGCCAGCGTGGCCGAGGGGATCGCCATGGGCCGCAAGGACGATCCCACCGTCGCCATCGTCGATCTGCGACTGCCCGACGGCAACGGCCTCGAGGTCGTTCGCGCCCTGCGCGAGCAGTCGGCCGACATGGGCATCGTCGTCCTCACGATGTACGCAGGCGACAATCAGCTCTTCGACGCGCTCGACGCGGGAGCAAGCGCCTTCGTGCCCAAGAGCGCTCCGGCGGAGGAGATCGTCGCGGCCGCGCGCCATGCGGCGAGTTCACCACGATCCTTCACCGCCGCGGATCTGGCTGAGGCCATGAAGCGACGGACCACCCCCCAAGGTCCCCAGCTATCCCCTCGCGAACGTGAGGTGCTGCAGCTCCTGGCCGACGGCATGGGCGTCTCCCAGATCTCCCGACAACTCTTCATCTCCGACTCGACGACGAAGACGCACATCTCGAAGCTCTACGACAAACTCGGCGCAGGCAATCGCGCGCAGGCGCTCATGACCGCCCTGCGCCTGGGCCTCCTCGCCACCCCTGACGACGCGCCGTGATGGCAGCCCGGTCGTGCTGACCAGCCTGCGCGGCAGTCCCGTCGCCGTAGCCGCGACCTGGGTGGTCACTCGTGTCCTGCTCATCGGGGCGCTGACCGGTGCCGTGCCGTATCCAGATGGCCCGTCCATCCTCAACGACGTCAAGCTGTACGCGGAGTGGTCGGACCTGCTCGTCACCGGTCGCTTCCCGATCGGCGACGACATGTGGCAGTACCCGCCGGGCGCGGGCATCGTCTTCGCGATCGCAGCGCTGCTTGGATCCAACCCCGTCGCGGCGTTCGCGCTCATCGCCCTGGCCTGCGATCTCGCCACGCTCGGTGTCCTCATCGTCGCGGGCCGTCGTCGTGGCGCGGGACTGGATGCGGCATGGGCGTGGGTCATCGGCGCCGTGCTCGTGGGCCCGGTGTGGCTCGCGCGCTTCGATGTCGTACCCACCCTGGCCGCCGTGGTGGCCCTGGTCCTGATCGGCAGGCCGACACTCAGCGGTGCGGCTGCCGCAGCCGGCACCCTGCTCAAGGTGTGGCCCGGGATCATGCTCATCGCCCTGCCACGCCGATCCCTTCCCCGCGGCATCCTCGGCTTCGCCCTCATGGCCGCCGGCATCCTCGCCGGGGTCATGATCTGGTCGACGGGAGGGGTGTCCTTCCTTGGCGAGCAAGGAGCGCGCGGGCTGCAGGTCGAGTCGGTCGGGGCCCTGCCCTTCATGGTGTGGAACGTCGTCGCTGACGTGCCCACGGAGTTTCGCTTCGGGGCGATGGAGGTCGACGTACCCGCGACGATCCCGATCGGACTGGTCATCACCCTCAGCGGCTTCGCGATCCTGGGCATCCTCGGAGTGCTACGACTCATGGGCCGTCTCGAGTTGAGCGCGCCGGCCGATGTTGCTCTGGCGGCACTGCTGGTGAGCATCGTGACCAGTCGGGTGCTGTCGCCGCAGTACGACGTGTGGATCGTCGGCGTGGCCGCCGTGACCCTTCTCGATCCGCGCAGCCTGATGCGCACAGCACGATGGCTGCTGGCGGGATCAATCCTTGTCACCCAAGCCGTCTACCCCTTCGCCTACGGCAGTTTCCTCAGCGGCGACTGGTGGGCCGTGCTGTTGCAGGTCGTACGCATCGCCCTCCTGCTCGCGGCCACGGGTGTGGGGCTGTGGGTTGTCCTGCGCAGTGCGCTGCGCCGGCCGACTAGCGCTTCAGCGCCGCAAGGCGCTGCAGCGGAGTTGGGTGGGTGAAGAGCAGCGCGTAGCGCCACTGGGCGGGCGTGAGCGTTGATCTGTTGGTGATCGCAAGTCGGACGATGAGGTCGCGATAGGCCTGCGAATCACCCGTGAGAGCCAGTGCTTCGCGATCGGCCCGCGCCTCGATGGAGCGACTGATATTCGCTCCCACCACCGTCGCGGCGAGCGATGCCGTCAGCAGCACCGCCACGACCATGGGCACGACTCCGCTTCCCCCAAGCCAATCGCGGACGCGGGACGAGAGCACGAGGCCGCACGCGAGCGCGACGACACCGACGCCGCCGAGCGTCGCCAGCACCGCGCCGAGCACAGCGTCGGCGTCGCGAGCGTGGATGAGTTCGTGGGCGATGAGCGCATCGATCTCCGCGTCGCTCATCGTCGCGGACACGGTGTCGTAGACGGTGACGGTGCGCGTGGGCCCCCAGCCCGAGACATTGGCGTTGACGGCCGGCGACGTGTCGGCGACGGCGATCACGGTCACGCTCCCGACATCGACACCTGCGCGGTCGGCGATCTCGAGCACCCGCGCCGTCAGCGCCGGGTCGGCGGTGGTCCCTTCGATTCGCTGCATGAGGGGAAGCAGGGCGGTGACGGCCAGGATCGCAATGGCAGCACCAGCAGTGACAGCGACCCACCCGCGTCTCGGCCAACGCCGGAGGACGGCTAGCCCTGCGGCAATGGCGACAGCGCCGAGCACGACGTAGGCGATCGACTCCCCCGTCCACCGGAGCCACCAGTTGCCCCAAGGCTCGACGAGGAGTCCTGCATCGCGGCGAACCTGGGCCGACCACACGGCGAAGGGCAGGGCGGCTAGCCGGACGATGGTCAGGACGACACCGGCGACGAGGACGTCTCTGACGACCGCACGCCCGGTGCCCGACGTGCCGCGCGAGCCGATCGCCATGGTGCGACGCCGTACCGCGGGGATGAGGAAGACCGTGACGGCGGCAAGCGGGCCGGCCAGCAGTCCGAGGACACCCGGTGGCCACGCGGCCGCGGCGAAGGCGGTGATGCTCGCGATCTGCTCGGTCGTGAACTCGCTCAGCATGGCGGCGTCGAGATCGGCCCAGGGCGCTACGCCGGCATCCCACGGCACAGCGATCACGGCGATGACGGCCGCCGCCACGAAGGCGGCCACGGACGTCACCATCGCCGTGCGTGCGGGGGTCACCCCGCCATCATGCGACGCCCTCGTGCCCGGTCACCAGTCGAAGGGGTGGCACCAGGCCCGAGCCAGCGAGAACGGCGAAGGCCGCCTGCTCCTCGCCCCCGATGGCTCCGGGCGGCCCGAGAAGGACGGTCACGATGCAATCACCACACGCGGCGGGTCGGGCCAGGCAGCTCGCGCAGTCGATGGTGAGCTCACCGCCGTGGACGGAGTCGTCGCTGTCAGTCATCTCCCCCTGCGACATGTCGGTGTCGGGCATGTCGGTGTCGGGCATGTCGGTG
>JBMTDJ010000111.1:0-4834 GCA_049431945.1 Candidatus Nanopelagicales bacterium
TGGAAGGGATTCATCGTGCCCGGATCGACATTGAGGTAGGGATCAAGCTTTTGCATCGTCACGCGCAGACCGCGCGCCTTGAGAAGGTTGCCGAGGCTCGACGCCGTCAGGCCCTTGCCGAGAGAGGAGGCGACGCCGCCGGTGACGAAGACGTGACGTGTTGTCCCTCGCTGCTCCACGGGAGATCAGGGTATCAGCGCCGGGACCCCCGCCGCGCGGAGCGACCCGCGGACAACCTCTCGGCTGCCAGGCCCAGCAGCTCCTCGGCGTGGGCCGCCGCTGTCGCGGAGTCCTCCTGGCCGCCGAGCATCCGCGCGAGCTCGGCCACCCGCTCGGGACCCGCGACGTAGGAGATGCTCGCGGCGGTCACGGTCCCGGGACGCACGACAACGTGGTGGTCAGCGAAGGCGGCCACCTGGGCCAGGTGGGTGACCACGATGACCTGCGCAGTCCGTGCCAGCAGCGCGAGCCGATGCCCGACCTCAATAGCCGCCTTGCCGCCGACACCGGCGTCGACCTCATCGAAGACGAAGGTCGGCACGGGGTCGAGGCCCGCGAAGACGACCTCGAGAGCGAGCATCACCCGCGAACGTTCTCCGCCGGATGCACTGCGCGCGAGCGGTCGGCCCTCCGGTGCATCGCGCGTGACCAGCAGGAACTCGATGTCGTCGATGCCGTGGCGATCTGCAGAGTACGTCGCACCGTCGATGGTGAGGTCCACCTCCGCAGTGCCGGCAGCACGCCGCCGGACAGCCACGTCCAGCCCAGTCGATCCCATAGCCAGTGCGGCCAACTCCCCGCTCACGGAATCGGCCAGCCGGGCAGCTGCCTCGAGCCGGGCGGTCGACAACTCCCCCGCCAGCCCGGCCGCCTGCAGGAGCAGTTCCTCCACGCGCGCATCCAGGGCCGCGACGAGGGCGTCGTCGTCGCCGAGCTCGTCGAGTCGTGCCGCGGCAGCCTCGCGCCAGGCCGCGGGATCGGAGGCCAGATCGGGCCACAGGCCCGAGCGCTCCAGTCGTCGGCGCAGGTCCCCCAGCGCCGCGCGACGTTCCTCGACCTCGTCGACGCGGCCGGGGTCGGCGTCGAGTGCGTCGAGGTAGCGCGTCATGTCAGCCGCGAGTTCCACGATCTCTGCACCGAGCCGCTCACTGCGCGCGGCCATGTCGGCCAGGTCCGGATCACGCTCGGCACCTCTCGCCAATGAAGCGGTCGAGGCGCCGATGCTGCTACTCGCTGACGCGTCGTCAGCAGCGAGTGCTTCGTGGGCTGACGCGACAGCGCGCACGATCTCGTCCATGTGAGCGAGCCGCGCGGCCTCGGATCGGAGTGAGGACTCCTCATCACGCCCGGGTTGGACCTTGTCGATCGCCTCGATCGCTTCGCGCAGGTCCTCAGCCTCACGACGGCGCTGGCCCGCGTGTCGCACGACGTCGTCGCGGCGACGCATCGACTCGACGAGCTCGTCGTAGGCAGCCCGGAAGGAGTGGCGGGCCGCATCGACGGCCGTTCCTCCGAAGCGGTCCAGGGCCGCCCGCTGCTGGGCGGGCTTCAGCAGTCGGTGCTGGTCGTCCTGGCCGTGCACCGCCACGAGCCGTGCCCCCAGCGCCGCGAGAGTTGCCGCGGGCACCGTGCGCCCGCCGAGGTGAGCCCGGGAGCGACCCGCGGCAGCGACGGATCGAGTGAGTACGACACTGCCATCCTCGTCGAGTTCTCCACCCGACTCAGCCACGATGTCGGCGACCTGGGGATCATCCGCCATGAAGCGACCCTCGACGACGGCGGCAGCGTGACCGGCGCGAACCAGTCCGGAGTCCGACGGACCACCGAGGACCAGCGATAGCCCCGTGAGGACCATGGTCTTGCCCGAACCCGTCTCGCCGGTGATGACTGTGAGGCCCGGTCCCCACTCCCACGCAGCGCGATCGATGACTCCGACGCCGTCGATGCTGAGCTCGACGAGGCCTCGCGGGGCCGTCACCTGCGTCCTCGCCACCCGTCGACCGGCAGGTTGAACTTCGCCACGAGCCGATCGGTGAAGGGAGCCGGGGACAGGCGCGCCAGTCGCACTGGCTGAGTCGAGCGACGCACCTCGACGCGCGCACGGGGCGGCAGGTCTATGGCGCGCCGGCCGTCGGCCCACATCACGGCCGCAGAGGACTCGTCGGGCAGTTCGAGGGCGATGACACTGTGGGGCGAGACCACGAGGGGGCGTGCGAAGAGTGCGTGGGCGCTGATGGGCACGACGAGAAGGGCCTCCACCTCCGGCCACACGACGGGCCCTCCGGCCGAGAAGGCGTAGGCGGTCGAGCCGGTGGGAGTGGCGCAGACGACTCCATCGCAGCCCCAGCGTGACAAGGGTCGCCCGTCGATGCCCACGAGTACGTCGACCATGCGCTCGCGTGCCGCCTTCTCCAAGCTCACCTCATTGAGTGCCCAGGTGCGGTGGACGATCCGACCCCCGACAAGGACAGCGACATCGAGCGCCGTGCGCTCCTCGACAAGCCACTGCCGTTCGACGATCGCGTGCACAACGTCATCGACCGCCTCACGCTCGGCTTCGGCGAGGAATCCGACATGTCCGAGGTTGACGCCCAGCAGTGGCACATCGCCGTGTCGGGCGCGCTCCGCGCCGCGCAGAATCGTGCCGTCTCCTCCGAGCACGACGACGAGTTCGGCTCCGTCGGCCGCTCGTTCGTCAGCCGGGACGATGGTGACGCCTTCTGACGGAGTGAGGCCATCGTCCTCGCACATCCGCACTTCGATGCTCGACCCAAGGAGTGCCCGAGCGACCTCACCCGCGAGTTGGTGCACGTCGGGTCGGGATGCGTGGACGACCAAGAGGACCGCGCGGCTCTGTGCCGTCATGACTGCACCTCCACCGCCTGGCGAATCCGATCCGGATCCGGAGCTCCGGCACCACGGCGGAGCCAGAGGAAGAACTCGACATTGCCGCTGGGACCGGGGAGGGGACTCGCCGCCACGTCGCGAGTGCCCCAGCCGAGCCCATATGCCGCTTGCGCGATCCTACGGACAGCATCCGCTCGCTGCCCGAGGTCACGCACAACTCCGCCAGATCCGACCGCGTCCCGCCCCACCTCGAACTGCGGCTTGACCATGGGGACCAGGTCGGCGCCCTCCGCGGCGCAGGCCACCAGGGCCGGCAGCACGAGCTCGAGGGAGATGAACGACAGGTCTGCGACGATCAACTCAGGGGCGTAGGGCAGGTCGCTGGGCTGCATGAGCCTGACGTTGGTGCGGTCGATCACGGTCACTCGCTCATCGGTGCGCAATCGCCAATCCAGCAGTCCGTAGCCGACATCGACGCAGGTCACCCGTCGGGCACCGCGACGGAGTAGGACATCGGTGAACCCACCGGTCGACGCTCCCGCGTCGAGGCACAGGCGCCCCTGAATCGAGGGACCGCCCATCGCGTCGAGGGCTCCAGCAAGTTTCCAAGCTCCGCGAGAGGCGTAGCCGGGGTCGTCGGCATCCTCGTCGACGAGCACAGGCGCGGCATCGTCGACCATCGTCGCCGGCTTGCTGGCGACCTGGCCGCCCACTCGCACGCGTCCCGCCGTGACAAGTTCGCGAGCCTGCTCGCGCGATCGAGCAAGTCCGCGGCGCACCAACTCCGCGTCCAGGCGTCGACGCGTCAGGATGGGCCTCCGTCGTGCTGCTGCACCTCGCCCAACGCACCACTCAGGCGCACGTGAATGTCGCCGAAGACCTCGGCGTGCTCCTCGATGGGCACTTGGTCGAGTTCCTGGAGTCGCTCGAGCGCAGCGTCCACTCGCGCATCGCCGGTCGGCTCAACGGGCACAGTGATGGGCAGTCCCTGCTGGACGGCATTCTCGTCAGACGGCATCATCTAGGCGCCCTTGTCGCTCGCGGACTTCTTGCCCGACTTCTTGCCCGACTTCTTTCCGGGCTTGCTCTCCGAGGGATTCGACATACCCTCGATGCGCTTGCTCAACTCGCCAACCTGTTGCTCTAGGCGACCCACTTCGCGCCGCAGGCTCGCAAGTTCATCGGCGCGGGCAAAGCCGAGGCGACGGACGACGCGATCAACCTCGTCGCGTACGACGTCGCGAATCTGATCCGGCGACAGCAGAGCCGCGATCTGACCGCCCTGGTCCATCGCAGTGCCGACGGCACCGGACACCGCGTCCCCGGCTGTCTCGCTGCCCTGACTCCACAGGCCCTGCGCGAGCTCGGCCGCCTTGGCCGCAGACACCTCAAGGAGGCCCGAGGCGAGCTGGATATAGGGGCGCACGCCCGCCATGGGATCGTCATCGCGCTGCTCGGTCATGACCCCACCGTACGCCGTGCCCGCTCGAGGGCACTCGCCGCCGCGGCCACACTCGGGGGCGTGGGCGCGGCCCACGCCGCGGCACAACCGCATTGCACGCCGGCCAGCCAGTCCTCGCCATACGTCACCCGCAGCTCAGCCCCCTCGACCCAGGCCGATGCCCCCCTCAGCAGCCAGAGGTTCCCCTCGCGGCGCGGCCCCCCGTCGCCGCCCGTGGCTGCCGGGGGCATGAGCAGGGCGCCGAGATCCTCCCCCAGGTAGTCGGGGCGCTCGCCAGGTGTGGCGCTGAGCGCGCCGGCGATGTCGCAGATTCCGGTGAGGACGAGCAGGGACGGGATGGATGACCGAGCGGCACCGGCGATATCCGTGTCGAGTCGGTCGCCGACGACAAGGGGAGATCGCGCATTCGTGCGCACCAGGGAGGCCTCCATCAACGCCGGATGGGGCTTGCCCGCGATGTCGTCGGGTGACCGCCCGGCTGCCGCCTCAACGGCGCGGGCCATGCTGCCGTTGCCCGGTGCCTGT
>JBMTDJ010000112.1:0-4689 GCA_049431945.1 Candidatus Nanopelagicales bacterium
TGCCGGAGGCTGGCGTGACGCGGATTGCCAGGTCGACGGTGCGACCGTCATCGGGGGTCTGCCAGTCGAGCGGCACCGTGAGTTCAGCGCACTCCGTGCCCGCAGGGAGCTTCGGCTTCTTTGCGTCCGGGCACTCGACGTACGTCAGCGTCGGTGTGAATGTCGGTGCGGTGTCGACGGACGTCTCGGCTGCGCTGGAGCCAGCCTGCGGCGCACCGAGCGACAGCGCCGCAGCCAGGGCCACGGGAGCCGCGGCGGACAGGGATCGACGTGCGAACACAGGGATGGGCATGGGCGTGGACCTCCTTGGCCGCGGCCAGGACAGCATTCCATGGAGGTGCGCAGGCCGAGGTGGGTCTGCGCACGGGCGTGGCGCCAGTGCCATGGTTTGCCGGTTCCTGTCCCATCCTGCGGGGAGTCGCCCATGATGGGCTGATGGAGTGCGGCGAGCCTTGTGCCGGGCAGTGGTCGCCGTGAGCCGGCTACTCCTCGTTGAGGACGACGGATTCACGCGCATGCTGCTCCGCACCCAGTTTCGAGAACTCGGACATGAGGTGGTCGCAGACGTGGCGACGGCGGCCGAGGGCATGGCTGTCCTCAAGGTGACCCAGCCGGATCTGGCGGTCATCGATCTCGATCTCGGTGCCGGCCCGACAGGAGTAGATCTCGCCTATGCAGTTCGCAAGGCTCTGCCCCGAGCCGGCATTCTCATGCTGTCCACCTACGTCGACACTCGCCTTATCGGTGATTTCCGCCCCCTGCCTGTAGGGGCCGTCTTCATGGTCAAGCGCTCGCTCACCGACACGGCCACGCTGGAGTCCGCCGTGGCGATGGCGGTCACGCGTGAGCCACCGAGCACAGCCGACCCCAGCGCTTTGGGGATGCCACGCCTTCGGGACGGCCAACTCGAGATCATGAGGCTGATCGCATGTGGCTACACCAATGCGGAAATCGGTCGACAGCGCTCGCTGGAGGAAGCATCGGTGGCCAAGGCGATCGCCCGTCTGCTCAGGCAACTCGGCCTTGCAGCGACACCCGAGCGCAACGCGAGAGTGCTCATCACCCAGGCCTATTTCGCCTTCATCGTCGGGCCCGGGACTTCGCGACCGTGAACACAGCACCGGTCCAGCGCACGCGCATGGATCAGCGCGACGTGTCCCCGGCGGCGACACGACGGATCCTCATACCTGTTGTGGTCGGCGCAGCCGCGGTGGCCTTCACGATTCCCCTACTGATTTCCCCCGAGGCAATGCCGCGACCAGATCCGCTGACGGTGGCCACCCTGCTAGGACTCCTTGCGGTGAGCTGTGTCGTCGGCCTCGTCGCGGCGGCGTGGGTGTGGGGCGAGGCGGCGATCGCTCGACGGCGAGGACGCACCGACGTCGCGGTCTTCGTGATTGTCTACGCGCTCGGCGGAGCAGTCGTCGGAATGCTCCTCGTCGCCCTGCTGCCACGGGTGGGATTTGAGGGCAGGGCACCAGCCGTGGTTCCGATCGTCTCCATGGCTGTCATGGCAGCCTGGACCGCCTTGCTCGTGGGCTCCATGCGCGATGGGCGCGAACGCATCAGCCAGACGCAGCGGGCGATGGTCGAGCAGGCAGCCGTCGTGGTCATGACCAGCGAGAGCCAAGCGGCGTTGATTGAGGACCTGCGGCGGCAGTTCAACGCTGAATTGGAGGGCTCACTGCGCCCCAAATTCGAGCGGACAGCCGAGCGGCTGGAGTTCGAGGCCCGATTCGCTGAGGATCACGTCGCGGGTTCGGCCGCTCAGGTGCTGACCGAGTTGACCGAGGCGTCCGTGCGCCCCTTCAGCCAGGCGCTGGATCGTCGCGCGCGCGACACGCGTGGCCGGCGTGGCCCACTCGCGTTCATCCGCGGTGTCGCACGGCATCAACCGTTTCGCCCCACGGCCGTGGCGCTCATCTTCGTCGTTTCCAGCGTGGCTGAAGCGTGGACGGGAGCAGATCCCACGCCGGCGCTCGTCGCGACGGCGGCAGGGGTGGCGCTGATCTTCGGCATTCTCGGCACCGGCAACGTACTGATGCGACGGTGGCGACAGCATCACGCGGTCATCTTCGTAGCGACGTTCGGCGTGCTTCAGCTACCGACCGTGTGGTGGATCGTGCGGGCGCAGCCATCTGCTGGCGTCGCTGCTGTGGTCGAAATCGCAGTGACGGTGCTGGTGAGCGGATGCATCGTGTGGCTGACGTCAGGATTCGGGCACGGGCGCACGGCTGAGGCCGAGTTGCTCCAGATGTATGCGGACGACCTGGACTCGGCCCGTATCGAAGTGCTGGCCCAGGGTGAGATCCTGCGCGCCATCACCAGGGACGCGGCACGAGCACTCCACGGGTCGCTGCAGTCTCGGCTGACCGCGTGCGTCGTGGCACTGGATCGCGCGGCGCAAGACCAGGACGTCCAGGCGCACGCGGCGGCCATCGCACAGGCCCGTCAGATCCTCACGGAGGCCTGGTCCGTGCCTGCACCTCAGCCGGCCGCGACCGACCTCGACGAGGTTGTTCGCGACAAGGTTGCGCTGTGGCAGGGACTTGCGGGCATCACCGCATACGTCGACCCCAGTCTGCGCGGTGACCACGGCCGTGTGGTGGTGCGCGTAGGGGACATCGTCGAGGAGGGCCTGTGCAACGCCGTACGCCACGGCGAGGCGGACTCGGTGTCGGTGCAGGTCGAGGCGGTGACGGAGGGGGCTGGGGAGTTCATCCGCATTCGCGTCGTGGATGACGGGCATGGGCCCGGACAGTGGTCGGCCGGACTCGGTTCGGCGTACATCGACGAGGCGTGTGCTGGTCGCTGGAGCCTGGAGGCGGCGCCGGCAGGTGGTTGCGTGCTTGATGCGTGGGTCAGTCGCGACGACGACCGCTCCCAAGCATGGTCCTAGCACCCCGCTTGACGACGTACCGCCCGGTCGTGCGCCCGATCCCGCTTGGGTGAGGTCACGTCGGAGCGACCGACGTGAGGGATGGAGGCACCCATGGCCACGGATCAGACACAGGCAGCCCCCGAGCGGGACGGCGCGGGAGTCTCGCAGGGGGCCCTGGCGCTCGTGGCCGCCGTTCTCCTCGGTGTCGCGGCCGTCCTCACTGCGTGGTCGGCCTATCGCGAGTCCTTGACGAGCGACCTCGTCCTGAAGAACTATTCCGAGCAGCAGGCGACCATTGCCCTGGCCAACGACACCTATGGCCGCGCCGATCAACAGGAGTCACTCGAGGTCAGCCTCTTCCTCGAATGGGCCATCGCCGTCTCGGCGGGCAATATCGACGCCGCCGACTACCTCGAGCAGGTCATGAGTGATGAGTTGTACGCCGCCCTCGACTGGTGGCAAAACGAGCCGGAGGCCTCCTCGCCGCCTACTCCGTTCGATGCCGCGAACCCCTACTACCTTGACCTGCCGAGTCAGGTGCTGGTCTCAGAGGGGGATGCACTGATCGAGGAGGGTGAAGGGCTCCGGGTTGCAGCCGAGGAGGCTGATGCGGTGAGCGATCGCTTCGATCTCGCCAATGTCTTCTTCGCCGTGGTTCTCTTCGTCGCAGGTTTGACGACCATTGTGCAGCGGCGCTCGATCCAGTTCGGCTTCATCGCGCTGAGCGTCGTCGGCCTTGTTGGCGGCATCGCAGTCCTGGTCACGACGGCAGGGTGGGCCTCCCTGACGTAATCGTCGTGCGGCAGGGGCGTCCGTGGTGCTAGTGCCACTCTTCGGTCGACGCCCGCACGGTGGTCTCGCGATTCTGAGACGGTGCCGACACGACGAGGGCAGACGAGCCCGATTCCGTCCAGATAAGGGAGTTGCGACGATGCCTAGATCCAGGTCCAGATTTCTCGCGGTCGGTGCCGCGACGGGGGCTGCACTCTTCCTCGCTGCGTGCGGCAGCGGCGCCGTGCCGGCGACCGACGTAGCCCAATCAATCAGGAAGCAGCTCGCAAGTGAGTTCGGTGATCCCATCGATGAAGTACCGGATGTCACCTGTCCTGGTGACCTCCCTGCAGAGATCGACGCGTCGATGCGGTGCACATTGAGCGATCCCGACGGGGACTACACCTTCGAGGTAACCGTCATTGCGCTTGATGGAGATAATGTCCGCTACAACATTGCGATCGTCGATGCGCCATCCTGAGCCCGGTAAGCCGATATCTGCGCTGCTGCGCCCACGTCGTTCCCATGCAGCGATGTGCTGTGTGGCCGTCGCCGGGTTTTTGATGACGGCCTGCACGGTGACCGCGACGTCGGACGGGATTGATCCCCAAAAGGTCGAGGCGAGCATTCTGGAGAGCACTGGCCAGACGGTCACTCTTCAATGCCCTGGGGAGATCCCGTATCAGGCCGGATTGGTGACCACATGCGCGGCGACAGCCGACGGAGCCAATGCGATTGTGGTGATCACTCAGATCGATGACCAGGGGAACGTCGACTGGAGCCTGGGCACGACCTTGAAGACGGACGCGCTGAGACCCCTCATCGAGGCCGAGTTGGGAGTGCCCGTCGAGCTCGAGTGCCCAGAAGCAGTGCCGCTTGAGAAGGGACTGGAGATCGAGTGCTACGTCTCCGACGGTGAGAGCGAGGGCATTGTCCTTGTGACGCAGACGGATAATCTCGGCAACGTCTCGTGGACGTGGTACGACTGACGATCGCATGAGCACGCTGGCGCGGGGGGGGCCCCCCGGGGAGCCCCC
>JBMTDJ010000113.1:0-4582 GCA_049431945.1 Candidatus Nanopelagicales bacterium
GAGCCGCCGTACTTCTGCACGACGAGGCCCACATCGGCTCCTGGACAGCGCACCGGCCGCCCCGACGGGGCGAACACCAACGGCGGAGGCTCCAGTTTAGCCAGCCTCCGCCGTCGCGCGACCCGCGCCCCACATTCGTTGAGTGGCGACTGGGCCTAGATGAAGAGCAGCTGTCCGCCTTCACTGAGCTCCATGAAGTTGGTGGCGTTGATGACCGCCTCGACACCGTCGTACATGTCGTCCTCGGTGACCTTCATCATGTCCACAGACATACGGCATGCCCAGAGGTGGCCCCCCGCGGCGACGATCTGGTCGAGGAACTCCGGTACCTCGGGTACCCCGAGATCGGAGATCTGCTTCTTCATCATCTTCGTGCTCATGCCCTGCATGCCGGGGAAGGCGGTGAGGAACTGCGGAATCCGCGAGTCACCCACGGGCATGTGCATCGCGGTATTGCCGACCGGAGTGAACTGCAGATCGTTCATCCGCGACTTGAGGATCATGTCCAGGCCCCAGAAGGTGAAGAACACGTGCGTCTCGATGCCTTCACCCAAGGCGGCGTTGGCCAGGACCAGGCCGGGGTACGCCATGTCGAGATTGCCCTTGGAGCAGATGATCACGAGCTTGCGATCGACCTCATCCTCGTCTCCGAAGTTCGGCACGATCGCCGGTGAGGTATCCATCATGGTCATGGCACTCCCTCCTTAAACGCAGCCGTGGGGCTTGGGCAGGCCCGCGATGTAGGCCATCTTCTTGGCAGGCTTCTTGGGGAAGAGCACGAATTGCTTCTTCACCGGGAAGCCGCCGACGGTGTCGACCCGGCGAGTCGTGGCCGTCTCACCCTGGGTCTTGAAGTCATCGCGAAGGAATCGGATGACCGCCCAGTGCTCATCGGTCATATCGACGCCGATGCTCTTGGCCAGTTCGGCAGCGAGGGTCTCATCCCATTGGTCGTACTCGGTGAGGAAGCCTTCATCGTCGACGACGACGTCGCGACCGGCAATAGTGGTAGTGGGCATGGCATTACTCCTTGGGTGGGGTGGTGGGAAGTGCGGGATCGGACGGCGCCTTGGCCCCGAGGGAGCGCAAGACGACCAGGGCCCGGGCGAGACCGCGTCGAACCTCCGGGTCGCGCATCTGGCGCAGCAGGGCGAGGGTCGACGGCGCCGGCCCAGCCGGGGCATCCTCCGTCTCCTGCACCTCGAGTGCCGTGCGACTGAGCAGGTTCATGACCTCGGGCTGGGTCATTTCCTTGACGGTGTTCAGGATGAGCACGACGTTGTCGCCGAGCGATCTGACGTCATCCTCGTCGAACGACGTGACAACGCGATCCGCGATCTCCAGGCCACCCTGGGCGAAGGTGAAATAGCCCTTCTGCTCCAACTCCGTCGCCTTGCTGGTCACCATCTGCATGACCGGCCCGGCCAGTTCGGTGAGGCCCAGGAGCATCTCGCGCATCTCGCGCTGGCGCTCCAACTCCTCGGAGATCTCCGTCATCTGCAGTGAGAGGCGATCAAGCCGATCCACGAGAGTTGAGTCCAGGTCGACGACGGTCATCACACACGCTCCAAGGCATCGGTCTGCTTGCCCGCCATCGACATGAGGGCGGGAAGAGGGAGCTCCTTGCCCGGCAGCAGGAGGTTCCAGTACATCCAGCGGAAGGCCAGCTTCCCGAGGTGGTTGAGCTCGGTCTCCTTCAGCAGGCTGAAGGGGCCGACTCCCGGGATGGGGTACTTGCCTGGCAGGGGCTCTGTGTCGTAGTTGAAGTCGATGAGCATTCCCTTGCCGCGGCCAGACTCGATGAAGCAGTTGGCGTGTCCGTCGAACTGCGCAGTCATGGGACGTCCGTTCACGTGATTGACGAAGTTCTCAGGGAAGAGGTCAATCGAGAAGTGAGCCACGGAGCCGGCCTTGGAAGCCGGAATGTTGGATGCGTCGCCAATCGCGAAGATGTTGTCGTACTTCGTGCTCAAGAGGGTGTGCTTGTCCACCGGCACGTAGTTCAGGTCATCACCGAGCCCCGACCTGCCAACGAAGTCCGCGCCCATATTCAAAGGGACCGTGACCAGGAGATCGAACGGAACCTCTCGCTCGTCCATCGAGACGATCTTGCCGGCCTCCCCGTCGACCAGATCGATCATGAAATCGGACTCGAGACCGATCTTGCGATCCTCGAGCATGTGGCCCAGCAACTTCGAGGCGACGGGCTTGGTGAATGCGCCCTCGAGGGGCGTGACGTAGACGATCTCCACCTGATCGCGCATGCCCTTTTCGGAGAAGTACGCGTCGGCAAGGAAGGTGAACTCCAGCGGCGCCACGGGGCACTTGATGGGCATCTCCGTCACGTGAACGACGAGCCGACCGCCCGGCCATGTGTCGAGCTTCTCGCGTAGCGCCATAGCACCGTCGAACGTGTAGAACTCATGCACGCTGTGACGCCAGAACGCCTCATCGTCCATGCCAGGCGTCTGGTCAGGGCGCGGCGTTGTCCCCGACGCGATGATGAGGTAGTCGTAGGGAAGGACCTGGCCATCGACGAGATGGACGGCATTCGCCTCCGCATCGACGCGATCGACCTCGGCGCAGACGCGGGTAACCCCCTCCGGGATGAAGCGGTCAGTGGGCTCAACGGTCTCTTCAGGTGTGTAGGAGCCGAAGGGCAGGAAGAGATATCCAGGCTGGTAATGGTGGACGTCGCTCGGTTCCACCACCGTGATCTGCCACTCGGACTCGGGCAGCATCGGCCGCAGCTTGTTGATGGCCATGGTGCCCGCGGTGCCAGCACCGAGGACCAGGAGCCGCTTCATGATGTTCTCCTTTCGACCACCGCGGCAGCGATGCGCGGCAGGGAATCAAGGACGAGGCTCCGCTGAGCCTTCGTGAGGACGTGCAGATCCGGAGCCGATTCATCCAGGGGAGCGATGCCGCCCACGATGACCAGCCCGACGAGGCGATCTCCGGACCGAATGAACGCAGCAGCGCACTCATAGCCCAGGACACCTCGGTGGAAGCGAGGTACGAGATCGTGACGACCAGCAAGCGAGCCCCACTCCTCGAGGCACGTATGCGCCTGCTCAGGTGAGGCTGAGAGGTAGCGATCACAGGGATTGTGGACGCGTGTGACCGGGTTCCCGTCGAGGTCGGTGACGAGCACCATCCCTCCGAGCAGGTCAGCCGCGACGGAAGCAACCGCATCGGCTGTCACGGAGTCAATCGGCGAGTCGACGCCTGACATCGGCACCGCGTCAGCCGGGAAACGCCACTGCCGACCGACCTTGATCGCCGTCAGACGCCCGTCCCCCGCCATCCGGTAGACGGTGGACACGTCGATACCCAAGCGCCGCCCAACCTCATCGGCACTGAGCAAACGCTCCTGCGCGTCCTGCACCACCTGCATGAATTCAGGCTATGCAGGTTGCCTGCGGCTCACGCCCGGCAAAAGACCCCACCTATGCGCGCAAGTGCCCGGTGGGCGCGGGACCTTGGTCCCTGGCTACGGCCCAGCGGGTCGGCCCAGCCGCCCCTGTCGGGCTACGTCAGCCGTCGACTCGGCGACGGCCGGCGAACGCCCGACCCAAAGTGACCTCGTCGGCGTATTCGAGGTCCCCACCCACCGGCAGACCACTGGCCAGACGCGTCACCTCGAGGCCGAGTGGTGCCAGCATCCGCGCGAGGTATGTGGCCGTTGCCTCGCCCTCGAGGTTGGGATCCGTGGCGATGATGACCTCAGTGATGCTGCCATCGGCAAGACGCTGCATGAGCTCGCGAATGCGCAGGTCGTCGGGACCGACACCGTCAATGGGGCTGATCGCACCGCCAAGGACGTGGTAGCGGCCCCGGTATTCGGCCGTGCGCTCGATCGCGATGACATCCCGGGATTCCTCGACGACACACAGGGAGCGAGGATCACGCCTGGGGTCACGGCAGATCCGACACTCCTCCTCTTCGGTGACATGCCCGCAGATGGTGCAGAACCTGGCACGCTCCTTGACGGATACGAGAACCTCTGCGAGACGACGGACATCCACCGGCTCGGCCTGGAGGATGTGAAACGCGAGGCGCTGCGCGCTCTTGGGGCCGATTCCCGGGAGCCTTCCGAGCTCGTCGATGAGGTCCGCTATGACACCGTCGTACACGTCAGCCCTGCTCGATCTCACCGATGACGGTCGCTCCGAGCTCGCGCACCGCCAGTTCCTCGCCGCTCACATCGTCGTCGCTGTCGGAGTCATCGAGGCTGGGTACATCAGACCCCGGCGTCGACGCGGCTTGCGGCAGCGGCTCCGAGCCTGTGGCCACCACATCGATCTGGACGTCTCCGTGCATGACGTCGATCACCACCTGACGCAGTCGCTCGGCGTGGCCACTGCTCCGGGCGTTGCGGACCTTGCTCTCCTCGGGCACTCCCACCGCAAGCACTCCCGCATCGAGCGACAGCGGACGCGAGTCGCTGAAGACCATCCAGGCGACGCGGGACATGGACTTCAGCCCCTCGAGGATCGCCGGCCACATCGTCGTCACGTCCGCCAGACTCACTGCGCCCCCGGATGCGGGTGGTTTGGCGGACTCAGGTGGCTTGGCGGAC
>JBMTDJ010000114.1:0-4520 GCA_049431945.1 Candidatus Nanopelagicales bacterium
CGGGACCGATCACCGCGGATGTGCTCATCAGCGCCTGCGGTGGACTCACCGAGCCATTGATGCCCGACGTCACCGGTATGGACACTTTCGCCGGCACCGCCATGCACACCGCCCGGTGGGACCACTCGGTTGAACTCGCCGGCAAACGTGTCGCGGTCGTGGGCACCGGCGCGTCCGCCATCCAGGTCATCCCCGCGATCGCTCCCGTCGCCGAACAGGTGGTCGTGCTGCAGCGCACGCCCCCCTGGGTGATGCCACGGCGAGACCGAGCGGTCCCGCAGTGGTATCGATCCCTGTTGGGCGCTCTGCCACCTGCCCAGCGAGCGATGCGTGGCCTGTCGTCATGGGCCCGCGAGGTGCAACTGCTGTCGTTCACTCGTCAGGGCGCCTTCCGGCGATTGGGGGAGCGCATCGCGCGGCGTCACCTGCATGCCCAGGTGACCGATCCGGCAGTGCGCGAGCGCGTCACCCCTCGCTACGACATGGGCTGCAAGCGCATCCTGCTCAGCGACGACTACTACCCGGCACTCATGCGCCCGAACGTCACCGTCGCTGGATCGCTGGACCGAGTAACTCCCGACGGCGTCGTCGACGAATCCGGCGCGGCCTATGACGTGGACATCATCATCTGGGCCACCGGCTTCAAGGTCCTCGAGCCGCCTCTGGCAGATCGCGTCGTGGGACGTGAAGGAGTCACGCTGGCCGAGGCCTTCCAGCGCAATGCCATGTCGGCGTACAAGGGCACGACCGTTGCCGGCTTCCCTAATCTCTTTATCCTCCAAGGCCCCAACACCGGTCTGGGCCACTCGTCGGTGGTGCTCATGACCGAGGCCCAGGTGGGGTACGTCGTCCCGGCGATCGCGTCTGGGCACGTGCACGAGGTGACTGAGGCCGACCAGGGTGCCTACGTCCGCGACATCGACGATCGGCTCGCACGCACGGTGTGGCAGCAAGGCGGCTGCCGCTCGTGGTACCAGAATGGTCAGGGTCGCAACGTGGCCCTGTGGCCGGGAAGCACGCATGGCTTCGCCCGGCTGTTGAGCCGCTTCGACCCAGAGGCCTATCTCATCCGAAGCCGCGAGGAGTCAACACGTGTCCCGACAGCCTGACTACGTGGTCGACGGGGGAGTTGCCCTTGTCACCGGTGCGGCGAGTGGCATCGGGGCCGCTCTCGCCGATCGACTTGCGCGGGAAGGCAGCAACCTCGCGCTGGCCGACCGCAATGCCGAGGGTCTCGAGGAAGTGGTGGCCCGGCTTCGGCTGCGCCGGCCGGATCGGACGATCACGAGCATGGTCGCCGATCTCGCCGCACCGGAGGCGCCAGAGGCGGTTGTCCAGCAAGTGCTCGCGGACCACGGGCGGCTCACTCTCGTCGTCAATAATGCAGGTGTCGCCCTCGCCGGCCGTTTCGAGCAGGTGAGCATCGATGATGCCGACTGGCTCCTGTCGATCAACCTGCGCAGTGTTATCGCGGTGACGTCCGCGGCCCTTCCCCATTTGGCTGCCGGTGCCCAGATCGCCAACGTCTCCAGCCTCTTCGGCATCGTCGCGCCGGTCGGCAATGCGGTCTACTCAGCGAGCAAGTTCGGCGTGCGCGGTTTCAGCATGGCGCTACGCACGGAACTCGCACCGCGCGGCGTCGGGGTGACCACCGTCTACCCCGGCGGCATCAAGACAGCCATCGCACGCCACGCGCGCCGGGGGCCAGGCGTGAGCGAGAAGGAATGGGAGGCGGGGCTGCGCGCCTACGACCGCTTCCTGGTCATCGAGCCGTCTGAGGCCGCACGCAAGATCGCCGTGGGGATCGTGCGGCGCCGTGCCCGTGTCCTCATCGGGCCGGAGACCTATGCGGGGGACCTGCTCGCTCGGTTCGCGCCGACGGGGCACTCCTCGGTGTTCGAGTACGTCGCACGCAAGCGAGCTGGACTGTGACTCCCGCCCGTCGCCGGATGCCCTTAATCGTCGGTCTCGGGGTCGTCGCCTTCGCTGGATCGCTCGTTGCGGCACCCGCAACCGCCGCCCCGGCGGATGACAGCATCGAGCGATCCGCGCTCGCAGCCATGCGGGCTCCCGCGCTCGGTGGGGATGCCACCTTGCACGTGCGTCATATCGCCTCCGACGCGACCGTCGCCGACGATGGCGCGCAGGAGCGCCAGATCCCCGCCTCAACCATGAAGGTGATGACTGCGGCAACCTCGCTGAGCACGCTGGGCGAGAACTTCCGCTTCACGACCCGGGTGGTCGCCGGAGCGACCTCGGGGCGCATCGTGCTCGTGGGCGGGGGAGATCCACTGCTGTCGACCCGTGACCTCAGGATGCTTGCCAAGCGCACCGCCCGATCCCTGGGGGGCGGCACGGTCGTCGTCGATGTCGACGACTACCTCTTCCCTCGACCGAGCGATGCCGAGGGCTGGGAGCCGGGGGATCGACCCACCTACGCCTCGGCCGTTCGACCGCTAGGACTGCTGGGCTCCTACTCCAACGACACGGTCGCCATCGCATGGAGCGCCTTCGTCCAGGCGCTTCGCGCGAAGGGCGTGTCTGCCAGCGTCGGCGATCGCGTCCTCGCGAGCGACGAAGCCGCTCGGATTGCCTTCGTGCGCCCACACACCCTCCGGGAGGCGGTGAGAGTCATGCTCACCGTCAGCGAGAACAACGTGGCCGAGGTGCTCTACCGGCAGGTAGCTCTCGGCCGCGGCTACCCCGCCACGTGGAGCGGATCGTCGTCTGCAGCGAAGGAGGCACTGCGGGGCCTCGGCTTGCAGACCTGGCGAATGAAGCTCATCGATGGCAGCGGGCTGTCCGGGAGCAACCGCCTCACGGCCGCTTCCCTCACCGAGGTCCTCGACGTCGCCATGAGTGAGCCTTCGCTGGATGCGCTCATCGACGGACTCCCCGTCGCTGGCCGCAGCGGCACCCTCATCAATCGATTCGCAGCACCGCCCGCCTCCTGCGCGCGCGGCGAGGTCGCTGCCAAGACGGGCAGCCTCACGGGCGTGTCCACGCTCGCTGGGGTGACGAAGGGATCCGACGGACAGTGGCGCAGCTTCGCCATCATGGTCAACAAGCGCCCCTGGTCCTACCCGTCCGCGTCCACCAGCCTGGCCATCGACACGGTGGCGGCGATCGTGCAAGGGTGCGCGTGAGTCCAGATGACGCGGTGCTTGCGGCCGCGGCATCCGCGCTCAATGACGGTGACGTGGTCACCGACCCCGACATCCTTCGCTCGTACTCGGCGGATCGATCAGTCGGCACAACAGTAGGTGTGCCCTTCGCCGCTGTGTTCCCACGCGACACGACCCAGGTCAGCGCGGTGCTGGCTGCCGCCCATGAGCATCGTGTTCCTGTCATCCCTCGCGGAGCAGGGTCTGGCCTCACGGGCGGTTCCAATGCCATCGATGGAAGCCTGGTGATGTGCATGGAACGCATGCGCGAGGTTCGCCATGTCGATGTGACCAACGGATACGTCGAGACCGAGCCCGGGATCTTCAACACCGAGTTGCGCGAGCACGTAGCTGCTCACGGGCTGTGGTACGCCCCGGATCCGGCGAGCAAGGATTTTTGCTCCATCGGCGGCAACGTCAACACCAACGCGGGAGGACTGTGCTGCGTGAAGTACGGCGTGACGCGGGATGCCGTGCTCGGTCTTGAGGTCGTGCTCGCGGATGGTCGCGTAACGCGCGTGGGCAGGCGCACTGTCAAGGGTGTGGCGGGCTACGACCTCGCTGGCCTCATGGTGGGGAGCGAGGGCACGCTGGGTATCGTCACGATGGCCCGCCTGCGCTTGCGGCCGCTCCCACCCCCGGCCACCACGGCGGTGGCTCTCTTCGACGATGTGGCCGACGCGGCCCGCGCTGTCGCCGACATCATGTCGACGGCGACGCCGAGCCTGTTGGAACTGCTGGATCGCACCACGATGAGAGCGGTGGAGGAGTGGCGCCCCTCGGGCCTTCCCGTCGACGCCGGTGCCCTGCTCATCGCGCAGTCGGATCTGCCCGGTGCAGCGGCCTTCGATGAAGCCGACGCCATCCTGCGGGCCTGCGAACGGGCGGGGGCCAGTGAGGCATACCGGTCTGAGGACGCGGAGCAGTCTGAGATGCTCCTGGGCGCTCGCAGGATGGCGATACCCGCTCTCGAGGCCAAGGGTGACTGGCTCCTGGACGACGTCGCCGTTCCTCGGAGCGCTCTTGCGGCTGCGGTAGCGGAGATTGAGGACATTGCTATCCGCCACGACGTGCTCATCGGCACTTTCGGACATGCTGGCGACGGCAATCTGCATCCGACGATCGTCACGCCGCGCGGGGATGCCGACGCGGCGGCACGGGGTCTAGCTGCCTTTGACGACATCCTGTCGGTAGCGCTGCGCCATGGCGGAAGCGTCACTGGGGAGCACGGCATCGGCCTACTCAAACGACCTGCGCTCGCTGAAGAGCTCGACGTTCCTGCTCAGGATCTCCACCTGCGGATCAAGGAGGTCTTCGATCCGCGGGGAATTCTCAATCCTGGGAAGTCGCTGCCGC
>JBMTDJ010000115.1:0-4268 GCA_049431945.1 Candidatus Nanopelagicales bacterium
CTCGTCAAGGACTCGGTGGACGAGCTGGTTGCTTCCGCAGACGGCGATATCCGCGAGGCGTTTGCCACGGCGCCCGGCTGCTCGGGCATCAGCCTAGGCTGACGGCATGTCGCTGATCGATGTCGTCGATGACGGCCCCATCCGCATCCTCACGATGAGACATCCCGAACGCCGCAATGCCCTGAGCCACGTCATGGCGGATGAGATGTCCGCGGCTATCGAGGACGCTGAGTGCCGCTCGTTCATTCTGCGTGCGGAGCCTGGAGCGAAGACGTGGTCCGCCGGTCATGACATCGATGACCTACCCACCGACGGTCGGGATCCGCTGGCCTGGACCTCCCCGGTCGAGCACCTTGTGCGCGCTGTGCGCGCGGCTCCCTTTCCCATCATCGCTGCCGTGGAGGGAGGCGCCTGGGGTGCGGCATGCAACCTCGCCTTCGCGTGCGACCTGATCGTGGCGACGCGCGACGCCAGCTTCGCCATCACACCGGCCCGACTCGGTGTGCCGTACCACACCGAGGGGGTCGCCCAATTCCTCGGCGCAGTGCCGGTCAACGTGGCCAAGGAGATGTTCTTCACCGCCCAGCCGCTGCGCGCAGACGCCCCCGAGCTCTCGGGAACGGTCAACCGCATCGCCGAAGACTCCGAGGGATTGACGCAGGAGTCCCTCGCCTTGGCCCGACGCATCGCGAGTGCGGCCCCCCTGTCGATCCGTGCCATCAAGGCAGAGATCAACGCGCTCACCGACGCTCGAGCGCTGGATAGCGGCACTTTCGAGCGACTGACCGCGCTGCGCCGCGCTGCGTGGACCAGTGGTGACTTCGCCGAGGGGCTGGCGGCGTTTCGCGAGCGACGGGATCCTCACTTCAAAGGTGAGTGATCAGGCTGGTTGAATGTCGGCGCCATGAGCAGCCAGCCGACAGCCCACTTCGCTTCGACGAGCCGGAGCCTGTATCCGGTCATCGTCGGCGTGTTCGTCGGCCTCCTGCTCATTTCCAATATCGGAGCAGTGAAGCTCATCGAGTTCGGGCCCATCATCACCGACGGAGGCGCCTTCCTCTTCCCGCTGGTCTACATCGCGGGCGACATCCTGAGCGAGGTCTACGGCTTCAAGGCTGCGCGCAAGGCGATCCTCATCGGCTTCGCGATGTCCGCTCTCGCTGCCCTCACGTTCTTCGTCGTGCAGATCTCCCCGCCCGCCGAGGCCTGGGGCAACCAGGAGGCCTTCGAGGCCGTGCTGGGCTTCGTCCCGCGCATCGTTCTCGCGAGCATCGCCGGCTATCTGGTCGGACAGCTCCTCAATGCCTGGGTGCTCGTCAAGATCAAGGAGCGCACGCAAGAGAAGGCGCTGTGGCTGCGCCTGCTCGGCTCGACAGCGGTCGGCGAGTTCGCCGACACCATCGTCTTTTGCACCATTGCCTTCTACGGCGTGATCACCGGCGAGGAGTTCCTCATCTACGTCGCCTTCGGCTTCGCCTACAAGACGCTCGTCGAGGTTGTCCTGCTGCCGGTGTCCTACGCCGTCATCGGCTGGGTGAAGCGCAGGGAGCCCACCTACGCCGAGGCGGTGCCGGCGTAATAGCGGCCCAGAAACTCCTCGCGCAACGCGTCGAAGTCACCGTCGTCGATCGCTGACCGCATCTGATCTACGAGGCGCACGGTGAAGCGGACGTTGTGGATCGTCGCCAGTGTTGACGCGATCATCTCCTTGGCCTTGAAGGCATGATGCAGATAGGCACGCGTGTAGTGGGTGCAGGTGTAGCAGTCGCACTCGGCGTCGATGGGCTCGAACGCGCGCCTGTGTGCGCTGGTGAGCAGGTTGAACCTGCCGTCCGGGGTGTAGACCGCGGAGTTGCGTGCCTCGCGCGAGGGTGACACGCAATCGAACGTGTCAGCGCCTGCGGCGACGCCGGTGAAAAGATCGCCCGGCTCGCCGATACCCAGCAGGTGGCGCGGCCTGTCATCCGGGAGTTCGTCCGTCACCCAGCGCACGATCTCTCCCAGATTGCGCTTCTCGATCGCACCTCCGATGCCGTAACCGTCGAAGTGCATCCGACCGAGATCCCGAGCGGCCTTGCGCCGGAGTTCTTCGTGCTGCGCACCTTGGATCACGCCGTAAAGCGCTTGGTAAGGCCGATCGGGGGAGCGCAGCCGGTCGTGCTCTGCGAGGGAACGCTCGGCCCACAGCCGCGTGCGCTCCAGGGAGAGCACCTGATAGTCCAGGGTGTTGTTGAGGGTGGTGAGCTCGTCGAAGGCGAAGGCGATGTCCGCGCCGATGGCGGTCTGCACCTGCATCGACACCTCGGGGGTGAAGCGATGCTCCGAACCGTCCAGGTGCGAGCGGAAGGTGACCCCGTCGTCGTCGACCCGGGCGAGGCGCTCCTTGCCCTCGGCGATGACGTCGTCATCGCGCTGCCCCGAGTCCATGGCGAGGACCTTCTTGAATCCCGCCCCCAAGGACAGCACCTGGAAGCCACCGCTGTCGGTGAAGGTCGGGCCCGGCCAGTGCATGAAGGCACCGAGCCCGCCCGCTTCCTCGATGATGGCCGGCCCAGGCTGCAGGTAGAGGTGGTACGCGTTCGCGAGGACGGCCTGTGCCCCGAGGTCGCGGACCGTCTCGGGCAGGAGCGCCTTGACCGTGGCCTTCGTGCCCACGGGGATGAAGGCCGGTGTGCGGATCTCCCCGTGTGGCGTCGTGATCACTCCGCTACGCGCTGATCCGCTGCGCGCGCCCACGACGTACCCGAAGTCCACCACGCCCACAGGATGCCAGCACCCTCTTGGCGCCCGGGCAGGGTCTAGGCTCGCCGGGTGAGCCTGGTGGAGAGCATCGACGGCATCGACATCGAGCATCGCGACATCCTCACCAATGGCATTCGCCTACATTGCGCGCTCGCCGGCCCGGAGGACGGGCCGCTCGTGCTTGCGCTCCACGGCTTCCCTGAGTTCTGGCGTGGCATGGCCGGCACGATGGTCGCCCTTGCCAAGGCAGGGTTTCGCGTCGTGGCGCCGGATCAGCGGGGCTACGGCGCCAGCGAGAAGCCCGAGGGCATCGACGCCTATCGGATCGAGGAGATCAGCGCGGACGCAGCGGGTCTGGTCTCGGCACTGGGTCGCGACAGCGCCTTCGTCGTGGGCCATGACTGGGGTGCCGCTGTCGCCTGGTGGCTTGCGCTCACCCGACCGGACCTCGTCACACGGCTCGTCGTCGCCAACGTGCCGCATCCGAGCGTCTTCGCCCGCGAGGTGAAGTCCAATCGGCAGCAGATGCGCAAGAGCTGGTACATCTTCGCCATCCAGGCACCATGGCTGCCCGAGCGCATCGCCTTCGGCAAGCGCACGCGCGGGCGCTTCGCCCGCATGATCGCCAAGACGGGCAATCCAGGATCGTTTGACGCCCGCTATCTCGAGCAGCTCGAGGATGCGTGGGCTCACCCGGGCGCTGGGACGGGCATGATGAATTGGTACCGAGCATCGGTGCGTCGTCGCCCGGAGCGGCTGGCGGACAAGCGCGTTCACGTGCCGACGCTCATCATCTGGGGCAGGCGTGATGTGGCCCTGAGCGACACGATGGTCGAGCCGAGTGCCGCCTTCTGCGACGACGTACGTGTCGAATTCCTCGACGACGCCACCCACTGGGTGCTCCACGATGAGCCCGAGCGCACCTCCCGACTGATCGTCGATTTCCTGTCGGCCTGACCTCCCCTCCCTCATGGGCGGGGCTTTCCTGACCAGGTCGGCACCGATTTCGCACGCTCGCGCGACACTTCTGCGACATTCCCTGGTCCACGATGGGGGCGCCGAATCGGCCTCGTCCACGGGGTCGGCTAGCGCTCAGGGAAGGAGGTCGTCATGACCCCCACGATCGATCGATTCCGCGCCACCCTCCGGGCGTCGGACCCCGATGCCAGTTGGTGGGCCGACGTCGCCCGCTTGACCGATCAGCTCCGCGAGGACGCCGAGATCGTCTTCTCCCTGGGTGACTACCCCGCCGAGATGCGCGATCGCGCATCGCGCCTGGATGCTCGCGCCGACCACCTTCGGGCCGAGATCGCCGGACTGCGCCGATTCGCTGCCGATGCCGCACCCGATCGCTCATGTGTCACCGCGGTCAAGGAACGCGCGGATCTGGTCCTGCGCGAGTGGGATCGGCACTTCCGCCGCGTGACGTCCTTCGTCGGCGACGCGCACTGGCGCGATTTCGGAGTCGCAGGCTAACGCGGGTTCATGTCCTCCAGATGGGCGAGGACCACCGGATCGATCGCGCC
>JBMTDJ010000116.1:0-4260 GCA_049431945.1 Candidatus Nanopelagicales bacterium
GGGCTCGACCCGCCGCCTCGCCTGCCCCCCGACGGGACGAGGCGACGAGTCGAGCTCGTTCCGCCACCCCCGCGACTGGCGGACGAGTCAGGTCTATCGCTCCTGAGGGGCCCGTTAACCGATTCGCCGTGGCTATATCCCGGCTATAGACCCGGTCTGAGGTTGGCGGGCCGGGGTTGGGAGACTGGGCGCCCTTCCACTCGAGGGGGTGACATGCCCAGACGCCGAAGCACCGATCGCGAGGTCGATGAGGCACGCCTCGGTGACATCGCTCGCCCCGAGAACTTTGCCCTCGATGGCACGCCGCTCATCTCCTACCTCTGGATGCTCAGCGATCTGCCCGATGGAGATGCGGTTGGCTTCGCCATCTGCCGCGGCCTCCTGGCTCCCTATGGAGCCGAATTAGCTCTCGTCTACGCCGTTCGCCCTGATGGCAGGGCCCTGGACCTCGTCGCCTCCTATGGCATGGGCCGCAAGGAGAACGCCGTCTACGGGCGCGTGACCGCGGACATGCACCTGCCGGGAGCGGAGACCTTCCGGCTCGGCACCGAGAAGTGGCTCAGCAAACAGCAGGTCGCGGAGGGCTATCCGCTGGCGGCGCCCTTCTTCCGTACGTGGAGCTCGCAGGGCGACTTCGCCTTCCTGCCGCTTCGCCATCGAGGCGCGCCGATCGGCTTCATGGTCCTGGCCTTTGCGGACCCAATCGAGCGGAGTTGGCATATGCGGGCGACGATCGACGCGCTGCTCAGTGCCACAGTGATGTGGGTGCTCGCCTCGTCAGCCTTGCGGGGGACGGCACGATCCAACCTTGGCGAGGTAGCGCCCCTGGAAATCACGGCTCGCCAGCGCGAGGTGCTCGTGCTCATGCGCGAGGGCAGGGTCAACCGTGAGATAGCGGAGGACCTCGGCTATAGCGTGGCGACCATCAAGGCCGACATCACCGCTCTCGGCCAGCTCCTCGGCGCTAGCGGCCGCGCTGAGATCCTCGAGAGGGCCAAGCGCGCCGGCCTCTAGCCGCTCGCACCATCAGGTCGGCTCGGACACCTCGAGGGCGTCGATGGGTCGGGACTGGCGCGAGCGCCGCAGGGCATCGGTCGAGAACACCGCCAGGGCCACCCAGATCAGGGTGAAGCCGATCCATTCGCCGGTGTTGACGACGTCCCCGAAGACCGTGATGCCGAGGATGAAGATCACCGTCGGCGTGGAGTACTGCAGGATTCCGAGCGTGGCCAGGGGAAGTCGATTAGCCGCAGCGGCGTAGGCCATGAGCGGGATCGCCGTCACGGGGCCGAGGAGGGCCAGGAGCACGCCCATGCCCCAGCCGCTACTCGTCACGGCCGCGCTGCCTTGCACCTCGAAGTAGCCGAGGACCACTCCCGCGACGGGCAGGAGGACGAGGGTCTCGACCGTCAGGCCCGGCAGAGCACCGACCCCAGCGAGCTTCTTGAGCAGGCCGTAGGACCCGAAGCTGAACGCCAGGATGAGCCCGATCCAGGGGGCTGCCCCCTCGGCAAAGCCGATGATGACGACGCCCACACCCGCGATGGCCACGGCCGTCCACTGCGGCGCATTCAGCCGTTCGCGCAGGATCACCACGCCCATGGCGACCGAGATCAAGGGATTGATGAAGTAGCCGAGGGCCGCCTCGACCACCTGATTGGTCGAGACCGAATAGACGTACGTCGTCCAGTTGATCGCAATGGCGATGGAGGCCAGGGAGAGCAGGCCGAGGCTATGGCGGTTCCGCAGGGTCTGGGTGACTTCGCGCCAGCCGCCCCGGATGATCACGAGCAGGAGCAGGCAGAAGGCCAGGGACCACACGATGCGGTAGGCGACGACCTCGACGGGATTGACGTCGTCGAAGAGCGAGAAGTAGAGGGGGAAGGTGCCCCACAGCCCGTAGGCAGCGATGCCGAAGAGCAGGCCTGTGGTGAGCTCGGATCTCTTGGGAGCGTTCAGGTGACTGTCCAGGTGTCCTTGCCCCGGATCAGAGCCCCCAGGTCACCTTCTCCCGCTTCGCGGACGGTGGCGACCTGCTCACGCACGAGGCGGTCATAGGACGGTCTCTCGACATCGCGGAAGACACCGATGGCGGAGTCGCGCAGCGACTTGACCTTCGACAGTCGCGACAGCGCGAAGGCAAGGCCGGGGTCCTTGGCGTGAGAGTCGAAGACGATGATCTCGGACTGGTCCACCTCGGCAGCGTTGGCGACCATGAGGTGCCCGTCGGCGCCGCGGACCACGACCTTGCTGCCGTCCTTGCCGAAGCGGACCTCTTCGCCGTCGACGAGGCGGATGAGGTAGTCGTCGCTCGTCTCGACGTCCTTGAGAGGCTCCCAGGCTCCGTCATTGAAGATGTTGCAGTTCTGCAGGATCTCCACCAGCGCCGTGCCCTCGTGTGCTGC
Source organism: Candidatus Nanopelagicales bacterium (assembly GCA_049431945.1). Lineage (GTDB taxonomy): Bacteria > Actinomycetota > Actinomycetes > S36-B12 > S36-B12 > Mxb001. The sequence goes on from JBMTDJ010000116.1 coordinate 2,406, forward strand.
AGCGCGGCGCAGCGTCTCCGTGAGGTGCTTGCGATCGGAGTCGATCGTCCGGGCCACGAAGGACGCCTCCGCACCGAGGGCGATGGAGACGGGGTTGAACGAGTAGTCGAGGGATCCCAGCGGCGTGGACTTCGTGACCTTGCCGGTCTCCGACGTGGGGGAGTACTGGCCCTTGGTGAGACCGTAGATCCGATTGTTGAACAGCAGAATCTTGAGATTGACGTTGCGACGCAGGGCATGGATGAGGTGATTGCCGCCGATCGACAGGGCGTCGCCGTCACCGGTGACGACCCAGACCGACAGGTCCGGTCGCGTGATCGCGATACCGGTCGCGATGGCAGGCGCGCGACCGTGGATGGAGTGCACGCCGTACGTGTCCATGTAGTACGGAAAGCGTGAGGAGCAGCCGATGCCGGAGACGAAGACGATGTTCTCCCTGCGCAGGCCGAGTTCAGGCAGGAAGCCCTGCATGGCGGCAAGGATCGCGTAGTCGCCGCACCCCGGGCACCAGCGCACTTCCTGGTCGGTCTTGAAGTCCTTCGCCGACTGCTTCTCGTCGGTGCGAGGGACGAGCGCGAGGCCGGGCATGGGCAGGTCGATGGCGGTCATGTCGTCACAGGCTCCTGATGACGTCGGTGATGGTGGTGCTGAGCTCCTCCGAGGTGAAGGGCAGTCCTCGCACGGTGTTGTAGCCGATGGCGTCGACGAGGAACCTGCCTCGGATCAGCAGGGCAAGCTGGCCGAGATTCATCTCCGGGATGATCACGCGGTCGTAGCGGCGCAGGACCTCCTCGGTGTTGGCCGGGAAGGGGTTGAGGTGGCGCAGGTGCGCCTGAGCGATGGACATGCCCTGGGTCCGCACATCGCGGCAGGCGGCACCGATGGGGCCGTACGTCGAGCCCCAGCCGAGCACGAGCACGCGAGCATCTCCGGATGGATCCTCGACCTCGAGCGGGGGGATGCTGCGCGCGATGGCATCGACCTTGGCCTGGCGCAGCCGCACCATGCGGTCGTGGTTGTCGGGGTCGTAGGAGATGTTGCCCGTGCCGTCGGCCTTCTCCAGGCCGCCGATCCGGTGCTCGAGCCCCGGCGTGCCGGGAATCGCCCAGGGCCGCGCGAGGGTCTCCTCGTCGCGGAGATAGGGCCAGAAGGATCCGTCCTCGCGGTTGGGCCCGGTGGCGAAATCGGGGTTGATGACCGGTAGGGCCTGGACATCGGGGATCCGCCAGGGCTCGGAACCGTTGGCGAGGTAGCCGTCGGAGAGAAGGAAGACGGGCGTGCGGTAGGTCACGGCGATCCGCGCGGCCTCGAAGGCCGCGTCGAAGCAGTCTCCGGGTGAGCGGGGGGCGACGATCGGCACTGGCGCTTCGCCGTTGCGGCCGAACATCGCCTGGAGCAGGTCGGACTGCTCGGTCTTCGTCGGTAGTCCGGTTGACGGACCACCACGCTGCACATCGACGATGATGAGCGGCAACTCGAGGGAGACCGCGAGCCCGATCGTCTCGGATTTCAGTGCGACGCCGGGACCCGACGTGGTGGTCACACCAAGTGAGCCGGCGTACGACGCTCCCAGCGCTGCGCCGATGCCGGCGATCTCATCCTCGGCCTGGAAGGTGACGACGCCGAAGTTCTTGTGCTTGCTCAACTCGTGGAGGATGTCCGACGCTGGCGTGATGGGGTAGGAGCCGAGGAAGAGTGGCAGACCGGACTGCTGCGACGCGGCGATGAGGCCGTAGGCGAGCGCCGGATTGCCGGTGATGTTGCGGTAGGTCCCCTCCCGCATGGGCGCGGGCTTGACCTCGTAGCGGAACGAGAACGCCTCGGTGGTCTCGCCGAAGGACCAGCCGGCTTCGAA
>JBMTDJ010000117.1:0-4237 GCA_049431945.1 Candidatus Nanopelagicales bacterium
TTCATCTTCAACCACCAGAGCCAACTCGACGTCATCATCATGGCGTCGCTGCTGCGCAGCGACTTCACCGGTGTGGCCAAAAAGGAACTGCAGAACGATCCGATGTTCGGCCCGCTCGGCTGGCTTGCCGATGTCGCCTTCATCGATCGGGCCAACACCGAGGAAGCCAAGAAGGCGCTCGCTCCCGCGGTCGAGGCGCTCAGGGAAGGACGGTCGCTCGCGATGGCACCTGAGGGCACTCGCTCGGCCACTCCGCGCCTGGGTCCCTTCAAGAAGGGCGCATTCCACGTCGCCATGCAGGCCGGTGTGCCCATCGTGCCGGTTGTCATCCGCAACGCGGGAGAGCTCATGCCGTCCCACGGCGTGCTCATCTCATCCGGCACGCTCGATGTCGCGGTGCTGCCGCCCGTGCCGACCGAGGGCTGGAATCGCGATGACATCGACCACGAGGTGCACCGCGTGCGCGAGATGTACCTCGAGACTCTGGCCCACTGGCCGTCCTAGTCCTTCACCTCAGGCAAACGAGGTGACGTGGATCAGGGGTGAATGAGCGTGATCCCGGCCGGCTGATCGGCTGTGCCGATGAGAGCGAACGCCGCGGGTGTGTCGTCTAACTCGATCGTGCGGCCGACCATGAGCTCCGGGCGCAGCCGACCGGATGAGACGAGCGCGAGCAACTCCGGGTAGTCGTGCGCCGCAAGCCCGTGGCTTCCGAGCACCTCGAGCTCACGTGAGACGACGCGGTGCATCGGCACGGGGTCCGTAGCCGTACCTGCCGGGAGAAGCCCGACCTGCACATGCCGGCCGCGGGGTCGCAGACTCTCGATCGAGGTCCTGCAGGTCAGGGAGTCGCCGATGGCATCGACGGAGAGGTGAGGACCTCCGCCCGTCGCGTCATGGAGGCGCTCGAGCAGGTCCGGCCCGGGCTCGAGCGCGACGGCAGCCCCGAGACGCATGGCCGTCTCGCGCGCCGCCGCTGAGGGGTCGACCACGGTGACACGTGCTCCGAGTGCTCGACCGATCATCACCGCGGCGAGGCCGACCCCTCCAGCGCCGTGGACGACGAGTTCTTCGCCGGGTGCGCACCGCCCGATCGTGGCCACCGCGCGGTACGCCGTGGCCACTCGGCAGCCGAGCGATGCCGCCACCTCGAATGAGATGTCGTGCGGCAACGTCACGAGGTTGACGTCAGCGGCCGGCAGTGCGACGTACTCCGCGAAGCCACCCCAGCCGTCGAAGCCGGGCTGCCATTGCTGCGGGCAGACCTGGTGGTTGCCCGACTCGCAAACAAGACACCGGCCACAGGCGCAGACAAAGGGGACAGCTACTCGATCGCCGACGCGCCAGCGCGTGACCTCGGTGCCGACCGACGCAACGGTGCCGGCGAACTCGTGGCCCGGGACGTGGGGGAAGTCCGAGACGTTGTCGTGCCCGTGCCAGGCATGCCAATCGCTACGGCACAGCCCGGCGGCCTCGACCTTGAGCACCACGCCGTCGGGTGGCGCCACAGGGTCAGCCACCTCGTCGGTGCGCCACGGTGATCCGAGGGCGTCATACACGACTGCGCGCATGGCCGAAGGCTAGGCGCTCGCGCGCTCCCCCAGGTCCGGCGGACCTAGACTGGCCCCGTGCCGACCTACGAATTCCGCTGCCGGTCATGCGGTGCGACCTTCGTTGAGTCGCGCCCCATGGCGGCCTCATCCGACCCGGCGACCTGCCCGGCTGGCCACGACGACACGGTCCGCCTGCTCGGTGTCGCGGCTGTCGGGGGATCGACGGACCGGGCGCCGGCCGGGGGTGGCGGGTGCTGTGGGGGATCCTGCGGCTGCGGCTAAGGGAACCGATCCGGCGTGAGCGCCGTCACCTTCTCCGGGCCCGCGACGGCGGGGCCTGATGAGAGGGAGGACCCTGAGAGCATGCTCGCCACGACTCCGCCTAAGGCCATGCGCACGCACGTGCGCACCCCGGGCACGTTCGTGCGCGATATCTCCCGCGCCGTGCAGGATGGTCTCGATGGTGCGGTACGCCGTGCCCCCGAGGGGTCTGTCCGTCAGCGGCTCCTCCGCGGCGCGGCTCGCTCGTGGGCGACCGCCTGGCTGATCGGCATCACCGCCATCGCCGCCTGCACCGCCTGGGTTGCCGCCCTTCTCCTCGGCATCCCCGCGCCAGTGCCCGCCGCGGTTGGCGCTGTCATCACCGTCGCCCTGTCCCTGAATCGCTCCCTGCGCACGGGACTGTCGCTCGTGGGCGCGACGGCCGCCGCACTCGTGGTGGCCTTCGCGCTGTACCAGTGGTGGGGCCTTCACGTGTGGACCGTGGGTGTCCTCGTCGTCATCTCCCTGGTCATCGGTCGCCTCATGCGCTTGGGACCCGAGGGATCGCTCCAGATCCCGGTGACCGCGCTCTTCGTCTACTTCATGGGCGAGGCACTCACCGACGACGTCATCATCGCCCGCATCGCCGCGACCCTCCTCGGTGTGGCGATTGGACTCGTCTTCTCCTTCGTCGCGCATCCCGAGCGGCCCGAGGAACGGATCACCGAGCAGCTGTCCGAGATCGGTGGCCGCCTTGGCGCGCTCCTGGTCGAGATGGGCGAGGTGTCGGACGACTCGCTCAACCGTCGCCAGGCCACGCAGTGGCTCACCGAGGCGCGCACACTCGCGGTCGAGACCCGCCATCTTGGCGAGGAGATCGACGACCTGGGCCTGGGCAAGCGCTTCAGTGTCGGCAGCGAGCGCGCTGTCGGCCGGGCCATCCTCGAGCAGCACGCCCTGCTCCAGCAGACCAGCGACCACGTCAACACGATCGCCCGCGGCCTCTTCGACGCCACCTCGCGCGGGGCGGTGCGCCTGCCGCACGGCGTTGGGCAACTCCTGTCCTCGACCGGTGAGGCGTTGAGTGTGCACGCTGTCTCGATCGATCGCGCCATGAACGACGGTCCCTCGACCGGCGTCATGGAAGCCCTCGAGGTCGTCGAGGAGGATCGCAGCCGCTCGGTCGCCGAACTCAAGGAGATGGACGACACCGGTGCGCTACTGCTCGGCGGTGCCCTGGTCAACCAGGTCGACCAGATGGCCAAGCGCCTCGCGGGTACGTCGGGTCGCTAACCCAGCAGGCGGCCGTGACGGTGACGCGTCACCGAGATCGCCTGCTCCTTGAGCCAGCGCGGCAACTCGACCTCACCGGCATCCGTGACGGGCTGACGGTCGACAGCAACGCCAGCCGCGTGAGATGCGGCGAGCAGTTCATCGGATGCCGGCACGAGCAGACGCAAGCGCTCCACGCCGAGCGATGCCAGACGTGCGGCGAGGGCCGCATCAGTCTCATCGGCCGGATCGGACCAGATGACCGGCGTGCCGGTCGTCTGCGACGCCAGCATCTCGATCTCGTACGCCGCACCGGACTTCGCGCCGCGCACGACGACACCGTCGAGTGCGTGATGGCGCAGAACGTTGGACTCGCAGCGCAGACCGCTCGGATCAGTGTCAACACCGAAGCGTGTCGCCCAGGCGTGATCGAAGGACCGTCGAGCCCGATCGACGTCGAGGTCGTGCGGCTGCCAGGTGCCGTAGGTGTGAAGGTGGCTCGGACCGCCGGGCTTGGAGCCGCCGCCGATGCTCGAGCGCTTCCAGCCGCCGAAGGGCTGGCGCTGCACGATCGCGCCGGTGATGTGGCGGTTGACGTAGGCATTGCCGACCTGCACCCGCTCGAGCCAGTGGTCGATCTCCAGCGGATCGAGGCTGTGCAACCCGCCGGTGAGGCCGTACTCCACCGCGTTCTGGATCTCGATGGCGTCGTCCAGGTCACGCGCGCGGATGACGCCGAGGATCGGCCCGAAGCACTCGGTGAGGTGGAACCACGCCCCCGGCTGCACATCCCAGATCACGCCGGGCGACCACAGCCGCTCGGAGTCGTCCAGTGGCTTCGGCTCGACCAGCCAGGTCTCGCCGGGGGAGAGCTCGGTGAGGCCGCGCGCGAGCGGACCGCTGGGCGGGTTGATGACCGGGCCCATGATCGTCGCGGGATCGGTCGCCCAGCCCACGCGCAGCGATCGCACGGCATCGGCGAGCCGCCGCTTGAACGACGGGTCGTCGTACACGCTCGCCTCGACGACCGCCAGCGACGCGGCCGAGCACTTCTGGCCGGCGTGGCCGAACGCCGACTTCACCAGGTCCTTGATCGCCAGATCGATATCGGCGGCCGCGGTGATGATGAGGGAGTTCTTGCCGCTGGTCTC
>JBMTDJ010000118.1:0-4229 GCA_049431945.1 Candidatus Nanopelagicales bacterium
CGCTCGGCTGCGAGCAGCGGCAGGCGATTCTGCGCGAACCACTTGGCCGTGACGACCTTGCCCTCGTAGAACTCCTTGTCCTTGCCGGTGGCGCCAGCCTCGAGGGCAGCGAGCGCGACCTCGGCCTGGCGCAGCAGGAGCCAGCCGATGACGAGGTCGCCGGTGGCCATGAGCAGGCGCGTGGTGTTGAGGCCGACCTTGTAGATCTCGTCGGGGTTCTCCTGCGAGGCCATCGCCCAGCCACCGAGGGCGGCGACGATGCCCTGCACGTCCTCGAGGGCCTTGCCGAGCAACTCGCGCTCAGCGGCGAGGACGCCGTTGCCGGCATCGCCCTTGACCGTCTCGGTGATCTGCGACGCGAGGTAGAAGATCGCCTTGAACTGGTCGCGGACCATCTTGCGGAAGAAGAAGTCCAAGCCCTGGATCGCCGTGGTCCCCTCGTAGAGGGTGTCGATCTTGGCATCGCGGACGTACTGCTCGATGGGGTAGTCCTGCAGGTAGCCGGAGCCACCGAAGGTCTGCAGCGATGTGGCGAGGAGCTCGTAGGAGCGCTCGGAGCCGACGCCCTTGACGATCGGAAGGAGCAGGTCGTTGATGCGCTCAGCCATGTCGAGGTCGATTCCCTCGACTCCCGCCTTGGCCATCATGATGAGGTCCTGCCACTGTGCGGCGTAGTGGACGAGCGCGCGCATGCCCTCGACGTAGGACTTCTGCAGCATGAGCGAACGGCGTACGTCGGGGTGATGAATGATCGTCACGCGCGGCGCAGTCTTGTCCATCATCTGCGGCAGATCGGCGCCCTGGACGCGCGTCTTTGCGTAGTCGAGTGCGGCGAGGTAGCCCGCGGAGAGCTGCGCGATCGCCTTGGTTCCCACCATCATGCGCGCGTTCTCGATGACCATGAACATCTGGGCGATGCCGTCATGCACGTCGCCGACGAGCCAGCCGATGGCCGGCTCCTTCTCACCGAAGGTGAGCTCGCAGGTCGTCGAGACCTTCAGGCCCATCTTCTTCTCGACATTGGTCGCGTAGACGCCGTTGCGGGCGCCGAGCTCACCGGTCTCGAGGTCGACGTGATACTTCGGGACGACGAAGAGGGAAAGGCCCTTGGTGCCCGGACCTCCGACTCCCTCGACGCCGACGGGTCGGGCCAGGACGAGGTGCACGATGTTGTCGGCCATGTCGTGCTCGGCGGAGGTGATGAAGCGCTTCACGCCCTCGATGCGCCAGGTGCCGTCGCCGTTGTCGAACGCCTTGGTGCGTCCCGCGCCGACGTCGGATCCGGCGTCGGGCTCGGTGAGGACCATCGTGGCTCCCCACTCCTTGTCGACCATGAGCTGACCCCAGCGCTTCTGGTCCTCGTTTCCGATGCGGTCGAGGATCGCGGCGAAGCCGGGGCCGGACATGTAGAGGAAGGCACCGGGGTTGGAGCCGAGGAACATCTCGGCGGCGGCCCAGCGCAGTGACGGGGATGAACCGGCGCCTCCCATGTGCTCGGGCAGGTCCAGGCGCCACCACTCGGAGTCCATGAGCGCACGGAACGACTTCTTGAAGTCCTCGGGCATCTTCACCGTGCACGTCGCGGGGTCGTACGTCGGCGGGTTGCGATCGGAGGAGAGGTAGGACTCAGCCAGCGGCCCCACGGACAGGCGCTCGATCTCGGACAAGGCTTCCCGCGCCGTCTGGGGATCCATCTCGGAGAACGGACCTGTGCCGAGGCGGTCTGCGGCACCGAAGACCTCGAAGAGGTTGAACTCGATGTCCCGGAGGTTGGCGCGGTAGTGCGACATGGTGACTCCCTGCGTTCGCGGATCGGGTTACCGGTCGGTGTTACCCGTCAGTAACCCCATAATGCTACTGATCGGTAGCCCACGCAAGGGGACGCTCGGACCCGTTTCGGGCATACGGTGGCCCCCGTGAGTGCTCCCTGGGCCGACTCGGTCACGCCCGTGCCGCCTCCGGCGAGCTCGGTCCCCCACACGTCCAACCTCGTCTACGCGGGCGTGGTCACGGGGGCCTGGTCAGGGCTGCTCAGCCTGACCATCTATGGCCTGGGGCGCCTACTCGGCGTGCCCTTCGAGATCGCCCAGCCCGGGATCGAGGGGCTCCAGGTTGTGCCGTGGTTCCTCATGCTGCTGGTGCCCCTGCTCGCCGCCGTCGTCGGGGCGCTGCTTGCCGCCATCATGCTGGGACGTCGCCACGCGCGCCGGATCGTCTTCTGGGCTGGCACCGGGATCGCAGTCCTGACGTGCGCAATCCCGCTCGTTCAGCCCGATGACGTGCTCTGGTCGACACGCATCTGGCTGCTCATCCCCCACGTCATCACGTGGTTCCTCGTCGTTCCCCAAATAGCCCGAATTGTGGGCGACTCCGAGCCCGGGATGTTCGCTCCGAGCGATTGAGGCCGCTACCTTTGAACCATGTCTGAAGTTCGCGTACGCCCGAGCCAGGTCACCATCGTCGCCGTCCTGTTGTGGATCGGCTTCGCGCTCACCCTCGTGGGAGCCATCGCGGCGATCATCGCCGGCACGGCCATCGCCGCCAGCGATCCCGCGGTCGTGGCCGACCGCCTGAAGGAACTCGACCTGCCCGAATCCTGGAACACCACTGCGGGGCCGATCACGATCGTTGCGGGTGTCGCGATCTTGATTATCGCGATCATCTACGCGATCTTTGCCGTCGCGATCAGCCGCGGAAGCAACGTGGCGCGCATCCTGCTGACGATCCTCATCATCATCCGGGTACTCGGCGGCATCGTCTTCATCGTGACGAGTTGGGGTACTCAGACCTGGATGTTCGGCACCTTCCTGGCCGTGGCGCTCGACATCATCGTCTTGCTGCTGCTCTTCAACTCGAAGTCCAACGAGTTCTTCACCGACCGCGTGAAGCAGGCCTGAGCATTCCACCCCCGTGAGGGGTGGACCTGTGAGGCGTTAGTCCAGCCAGCCGAGTCGCTTGGCGAGAGCCTCGCGCCTGTTGGCGAAGCGGTCAGCCTGCTCCTGCAGTCCCTGAAGGAAGTCCGCGAGCTCCTGACGCGCGATCTCGCCGTCGGGACCGAGGTCGCTGCGCTCAAAGACCTTCCAGTGGCGCAAGACAGGCATGAGGACCTCATCGATGTGCTGGGTGAGGTCGTAGATCCCGGCGACGGCGATCTCCATGGCCTTGCGGGTGAAGCCCTCGATGCTGTGCCCCGGCATTGCGAAGTCGCGCACCGTGTCCGTGACGGCGCGCATCGCCATATCGGGTGAGTGGTCGAAGGCGGCACCGAAAACGTTGCGGTAGAAGAGCATGTGGAGGTTCTCATCGAGGGCGATCCGCTGGAAGAGCTGCTCGGCGAGGGGATCTCCCGTGGCAGCGCCCGTGTTGCGGTGCGAGACGCGCGTAGCCAACTCCTGGAAGGACACGTAGGCGACGCCATGGAGCAGTCCGGGATGGATTGCCTCGAAGCCGGTGGTCATGTGGACCATGCGAGCTTCCTCGAGCGCCACGGGATCGACAGCGCGCGTCACCACGAGGTAGTCCCGGATGGCGACCGCGTGACGGTTCTCCTCAGCCGTCCAGCGGCCGACCCACGTACCCCATGCACCATCGCGGCCGAAGATGCTGGCGATCTCGTGGTGGTAACTGGGCAGGTTGTCCTCGGTGAGCAGGTTGACAACGAGACTCGACCGCGCCGCGTCGCTGTAGCGCTGCTGTTCCGGTGACCAATCCTCACCGCCGAGGAATGCGAAGTTGCGACCCTCGTCCCACGGCACGTAGTCGTGCGGGTTCCACGGCTTGTGCATCGTGAGATGGCGCTCGAGCTCCGCCGTCACGACCGGCTCGAGGTCGATGAGGAGCCTGACGTCGGGGGAGTCTGAGATCGCCGTCATGCCTCTAGCGTCCCATGCTCCCGGGCCCGCGTCGACCATGTGGGCCAGCCCTACGCTGGCGCCATGACCGAGATCACGGTGTAGGGCGCGGATTGGTGTCCTGACTGCACGCGGACCAAGCGGGCACTCGATGCCGCAGGGATCGACTACATCTATCGGTACCTCGTGGCCGAGCCGGAGGCTGCAACCGAGGCGGAGTCGATCAGCGGACGCAAGAACATCCCGGTTGTCGTCCTGCCGGGTGGGGTCGTGCTCGTGGAGCCGAGCGAGTCAGAACTCCTCGGGGCCTTGGAGCGTTGAGGCAGCGATGGAGGAGCCGACCCGACCGCTCATCCCGCGAGTGGGCAGTTGTCACGC
>JBMTDJ010000119.1:0-4138 GCA_049431945.1 Candidatus Nanopelagicales bacterium
CTGAGCGCCGATGCCTCGGCGTGGATCGAGGAGTCGGGCGCGGACGTCGCGATCCATCCGCTGCCTCCCTTATTGCACAACCGGCCCGAGCGCATCGCCCCCGAGGTGGAGCGCCTCGTGCTCGAACTGAAGGACAACTACGACGAGATCGCGATCGGCTACGCCGACTGCGGCACGCACGGCGCGCTGGACGAGGTGTGCGAGCGCCTCGACGTGCGTCGCCTTCCGGGCCGGCATTGCTACGACCTCTACGCCGGCGAGGACGAGATGACCCAGATCTGGGAAGCCCAACCCGGGACCTACGTGCTCACCGACTTCCTCGTGCTGTCCTTCGACCGCGTCGTGTGGCGCGAACTCGGTCTGGAGCGCCACCCCGAACTGCGCGACGACTACTTCCGCCACTACACGCGGGTGGTGTGGCTTGCGGGGCGGCGCACCCCCGACCTGGAGCGTGCGGCTCAGCGAGCGGCGGACCGCCTAGGCCTGCCGCTGGAGATCGTCGACGCCACCGGCCGCCTAGGACCGGAATTGAGCGGCCTGCTCCCCTAGGCAGGCCACTGCCGTCGACCGAATGGCCGCTGCGGGACGGCGCTGTCGACCGAATGGCCGCCGCATGGTCGACGCGGGCGGCCGGACCCCACTTCGGGAATCTGATGTACAACTGGCCGCATAACTGATATATCTATCCCCGTGAGCGCACCGGCCGTCCTCGTCCAGCCCGATTTTCGTGGCGGAGAGTCCCAGGCGGACCTTGCCTATCGCGAGATCCGGGCCCTCATCGTCACCCTCGAGCTCGCCCCCGGGGCCCTCATCAGCGAGCCCGAGCTCCAAGAGCGCCTGGGCCTCGGCCGCACCCCCATCCGCGAGGCCCTGCGCACCCTCGCGCACGAGCGCCTGGTCGAGGTCTACCCCCGGCGCGGGATGTTCGTCGCCGCCCTCGATCCGCGTGATCTCGCCTCTCTCTCGGAGGTGCGCGAGGAGATGGAGCCCTTCGCCGCGCGCCTGGCCGCGGAGCGGCGTACCGACGAGGACCTCATCGTCATCGACGCGCTCCTCGCCGACATCGACGCGATCGCGGCCGCCCCCGATATGCGCGCGCTCATCGAACTCGACCAGCGCATCCACCATCACGTCTATCACTGCGCGCACAACGACTTCCTGCAGTCGATGTGCGACCAGCACTACATGCACGCCCTGCGCATCTGGTTCCTCGCCCTCGACCGGGTCATGCACCTTGGGGACGCGGTCGCCGAGCACAGGGACCTCCTCCTCGCCATCCGCGCCGGCGACGCCGAGCGGGCGGCCGAGGTCATGTCCTCCCACGTCCACGGCTTCGAGGCCGAGGTACGCCGGGCCATTTAGCAACGCACCACCCGATACGCACCATCCGAGAGGAAGACAATGAGCACCCTGCCGAACAAGGCCAAGTGCGTCGTCATCGGCGCCGGCATCGTGGGCAATTCCGTGGCCTATCACCTGGCGCGCCTGGGCTGGCGCGACATCGTCCAGATCGACAAGGGCCCGCTGCCCAACCCGGGAGGGTCGACCGGCCACGCGTCGAACTTCATCTTCCTCGTCGACCACAACAAGGAGATGGCGCAGCTCACGCTCGACAGCCTCGCGCAGTACATCGAACTCGACACGTTCTTCGAGTCCGGCGGCATCGAGGTAGCGCGCACGCCCGAGCGCATGCAGGAGCTCACCCGCCGCATCACCTCGGGCAAGTCCTGGGGCATCGAGGACATGAGCCTGCTCACGCCGGACGAGGTCAAGGAGATGGTCCCCTTCATCGACGAGACCGTCATCCTCGGCGGCTTCTACACCAAGGGCGTGGGCGTGTGCGACTCCCTGCGCGCCGGCACGCTCATGCGCGAGAAGGCCATCGAGATGGGTGCCCTGCAGTCCTTCGCCAATGTCGAGGTCGAGGACCTCACCGTGCAGGACGGCCGGATCAAAGCCGTCGTCACCGACCAGGGCACGATCGAGGCGGAGTACGTCGTCATCGCGTGCGGCTGCTGGAGCCGTCAGATCGCCGCCATGGCCGGCGCCGAGATCCCCCTCACCCCGGCGGTGCACCAGATGAAGGACATCGGCCCCGTCGCGATGTTCGCCGACGCCAAGGGTGACCTCGAGTACCCCATCGTCCGTGACATGGACACCAACATGTACGAGCGTCAGCACGGCACGGGCCTGGAGATCGGCTCCTACGCGCACCGACCGATCCTGTACGACGCAGAGGACATCCCCTCGAACGCCGAGGCCGCGCTCTCCCCCACCGAGTTCCCCTTCACTCCGGACGACTTCGCCGACCAGGACGAGCACGCGCTCGAACTCATGCCCGAGATCGTGGGCGACGAGGGCGCTCAGGAGAAGTACGCCATCAACGGCCTGCTGTCCCTCACGCCGGACGGCATGCCGATCCTCGGCGAGACCCCCGAGGTCAAGGGCCTGTGGTCCGCCGCAGCCGTGTGGGTCAAGGAGGGTCCGGGTGTCGGACGCGCCATGGCCGAGTGGATGGTGCTCGGCCAGCCCGAGATCGACCTGCACGCCTCCGACATCGCCCGCTTCTACCCCGGTCAGACGACGACCAAGCACATCAAGGACCGCACGTCGGAGGGCTTCAACAAGACCTACGGCATCGTGCACCCGGCCGAGCAGTGGTCGTCCAACCGCGAGGTGCGCCTCTCGCCGTACTACGAGCGCGAGAAGGCCCTCGGTGCCGTCTTCTACGAGACGGTCCAGTGGGAACGCCCCTTCTGGTACGACTCCAATGCCGGCCTGGTCGACAAGTACGGCGACGCCGTGATGCCGCGCACCGCGGAGTGGGAGTCGCGCTGGTGGTCACCGATCATCAACGCTGAGCACCTGCAGATGCGCGAGACCGCAGGTCTGGTCGACCTCACCGCCTTCGCGCTCTTCGACATCACCGGCCCCGGCGCCCTCGCCACCGTGCAGCGCGTCTGCATGCGCCAGATGGACGTCGCGATCGGCAAGGTCGTTTACACCCCGGTGCTCGCGCCCAACGGCGGCTTCAAGTCCGACCTCACGGTGATGCGCCTCGGTGATGACCACTTCCGCGTGGTCACGGGCGGCGCTCACGGCATGAGCGACTTCAAGTGGTTCAAGGACAAGGCCGCCGAGGGTGCGACGTTCACCAACCTCACCGACGATATCTCCACCATCGGCCTGTGGGGCCCGAACGCCCGCGCGATCCTCTCGTCGGTCACGGATGCCGACGTGAGCCATGACGGATTCGGCTTCGGCACCTGCCGCGAGATCACCATCGCCGGCAAGACCGTGCTGGCCTCGCGCATCTCCTACGTCGGCGACCTCGGCTGGGAGCTCTACGTCCCGATGGCCGACGGCCTGGCGGTGTGGGATGCGATCTGGGGCGCGGGCCAGGAGCACGGCCTCATCCCCGTCGGCATCGGCGTCTACGGCACCACCGGTCGCCTCGAGAAGGGCTACCGCGCCTACGGCCCCGAGCTCGAGGGCGACTTCAGCGTCGTCGAGGCGGGTATGGCACCCAAGAAGATCAAGGACGCCGACTTCATCGGCAAGGAGGCGCACCTGCGTCACCGCGAGTCAGCGCCGGTCGCGACCATGTGCCTGCTCACTGTCGACGACCACACGTCATCGACAGGCGAGAAGCGCTACATGCTCGGCGGCGAGCCGGTCCTCACCAAGGACGGCCAGCCGATCACCGACGCGCACGGTCGCCGTTCCTATGTCACCTCGGCCGGCTCTGGCCCGTCGGTCGGCAAGCACATTCTGATGACGTACCTCCCCCCGGAGTACTCCTCGCCCGGCACGCACCTGGTCGTCGAGTACCTCGGCGAGCAGTACCCCGTCACGGTCGAGGGCGCCGGAGCCCTCTTCGACCCCAGCAATGATCGGATCCTGTCGTGAACATCGCCGTCTGCATCAAGCGCATCCCCCTGTCTCCCGGCAAGTGGACCCTCACCGCCGACGAGACCGCTATCGACACCAGCGGCAGCGCCATGGGCTGGACCCTGAGCCCGCACGAGGAGTGCGCCGTCGAGGCCGCCGTCCAACTCGCCGATGGCGGTGGCACGGTCACGGCGTTCTCCCTCGGCACTGCGGACTCCGCCGAGCAGATCCGCGAGGTCATGGCAGT
>JBMTDJ010000120.1:0-4104 GCA_049431945.1 Candidatus Nanopelagicales bacterium
GGCTCGGTGAGTCCACCGCAGGCGCTGATGAGCACATCCGCGGTGATCGGTCCCGTCGTCGTCTCGATCTGCCAGGCGCTCTGGGGCTCATCCCACTCAGCGCGCAGGACCTCGGTGCCGAGCCTGATCGACGACTCCAGTCCGAAGATCTCCACGACACTCTCGAGGTAGGCGCGAATCTCAGCCTGGCCGGCGAACTTGCGTGTCCATCCGGGCCAGGGGGCTACCTGCAGTTCGTAGAGCCTGCTCTGCACATCGCACGCGCACCCGGGATAGGTGTTGTCCCGCCACGCTCCGCCGACGGCATCGGCGCGCTCGACGATGACGATGTCGGTGACGCCCGCCCGGCGGAGCTCGATGGCGGCAGCGATGCCGGAGAAGCCGGCCCCCACGATGCATGCACGCACTCTCCGGGTCACCCGCTCACGATACGGCGCCCCGCAACTGAATGCGCCTGCAAACGCCAAGCGCCGCCCGGACCGGAGGATCCGAGCGGCGCTTGGGCGAACGTGCTGTGACTACTTCTTCACGTCGAAGCGGTCGTTCATCATGATCTTGTCCCACGCGGCAACGAAGTCATGGACGAACTTCTCCTTGGCATCCGAGCTGCCGTAGACCTCGGCGAGCGCCCGGAGCTGGGAGTTGGATCCGAAGACCAGGTCGACGCGCGAGGCATTCCACTTGTGCGCGCCCGTGGTGCGGTCCTTGCCCTCGAAGGTCTGGTCGGTGTCAGAGGTCGGCGTCCAGACGGTGCCCATGTCGAGCAGGTTGACGAAGTAATCGTTCGTCAGCGTGCCCGGCGTCGCCGTGAAGACACCCAAATCCGAACCGTCGTAATTGTTGCCCAGCACCCGCAGACCGCCGACGAGCACGGTCATCTCGGGCGCGGTGAGGCCCAGCAGGTTGGCCTTGTCGACGAGGAGGAACTCCGCCGTCTGCACGTGGCCCTTGGCGAGGTAGTTGCGGAACCCATCGGCGGTCGGCTCAAGCACCGCGAAGGACGCAACGTCGGTCATCTCCTGCGTGGCGTCCGTGCGCCCGGGAGTGAAGGGCACCGTGACGGTGACACCCGCGTCCTTAGCGGCCTTCTCGACCGCCGCGGATCCTGCGAGGACGATGAGGTCGGCCAGGGACACCTGCGTGCCGCCCGCGGCGTTGAACTCCGCCTGGATGGCCTCGAGGTGGCGGATGACCGATGCCGTCTGGACGGGATTGTTGGCCTCCCAGGAGTTCTGCGGCTCCAGTCGGATGCGAGCGCCGTTGGCGCCGCCTCGCTTATCCGTGCCGCGGAAGGTCGAGGCCGAGGCCCATGCCGTGCGGACCAGGTCAGCAACGGACAGTCCCGAGTCGAGGACCTTCTGCTTGAGCGTCGCGATGTCGGAGGCATCGATCAGCGGGAGCACGGGCGCGGGGACCGGGTCCTGCCAGATCAAGGTCTCCGCCGGCACCTCGGGACCGAGAAGGCGGGACTTCGGGCCCATGTCGCGGTGCGTGAGCTTGAACCACGCGCGCGCGAAGGCGTCGGCGAACTCAGCCGGATTCTCGTGGAAGCGGCGCGAGATGGGCTCGTAGATCGGGTCCATGCGCAGTGCGAGATCCGTCGTGAGCATGACGGGCGCGTGGCGCTTCGACGGATCGTGCGGGTCGGGCACGGCGTCAGCCGCGGCACCGCCTGCGGGGACCCACTGCTTGGCACCCGCGGGGCTCGTCGTGAGCTCCCACTCGTAGGCGAACAGGGTGTCGAAGTAGCTGTTGTCCCACGTGATGGGCGAGGGGGTCCATGCGCCTTCGAGACCGGAGGTGATGGTGTCGTCGCCATCGCCGGTACCGAAGGAGTTCTTCCAGCCCAGGCCCATCTGCTGGATAGGCGCACCCTCGGGCTCCGGGCCGACGTACTTATTCGGGTCCGCGGCGCCGTGGGTCTTGCCGAAGGTGTGACCGCCCGCGATGAGGGCGACGGTCTCTTCATCGTTCATCGCCATGCGACCGAACGTCTCGCGGATATCGCGCGCCGAAGCCAGCGGGTCGGGTACGCCGTTGGGGCCCTCGGGGTTGACGTAGATGAGGCCCATCTGCACCGCACCGAGCGGGTTCTCGAGGACGCGATCACCGGTGTAGCGGTTGTCGGCGAGCCATTCCTGCTCCGTGCCCCAATAGGTCTGGTCGGCCTGCCACACATCGGCCCGACCTCCACCGAAGCCAAACGTTTCAAAGCCCATACTCTCGAGCGCGACGTTGCCGGTGAGGATGAAGAGATCCGCCCACGAGAGCTGGCGACCGTACTTAGCCTTGATTGGCCAAAGGAGACGACGCGCCTTGTCGAGGTTGGCGTTGTCCGGCCAGCTGTTGAGCGGGGCGAAGCGCTGAAGGCCCTCGCCACCGCCCCCGCGACCATCGCTCACGCGGTAGGTGCCGGCGCTGTGCCAGGCCATGCGGATAAAGAACGGACCGTAGTGCCCGTAGTCGGCGGGCCACCACTCCTGTGAGTCCGTCATCAGCGCGCGCAGGTCTGCCTTGACCGCGTTGAGGTCGAGGCTCTCGAACTCCTTCGCGTAGTCAAAACCAGCGCCCATCGGATCGGCCTGAGGGGGGTTCTGCTGGAGCACGCGCAGATCGAGCTGCTCGGGCCACCAATCCTCATTCTGAGTACCGACGCCGGCCCCTGCCGACATCGGGCACTTGCTCTCGTTCGCCATGTGATCTCCTCCGGTTGTATGGCGTTGCGTGGTGCTTGTTCGTTGCGGTCGTGCTAGCTGGGAGCGCTTGACGCGCAGGTGGGGCAGGTCCCCCAGAACGTGACTTCGGCCTCGTCGACGGTGTAGCCCGCCGCGTCCGCTGCGGTGAGGCAGGGAGCGGCACCGACAACGCAGTCGACGTCGATGATCGCGCCGCATGCACGGCAGACCAGGTGGTGATGGTTGTCGCCGACACGCGTCTCGTATCGCGCTGCTGAGCCGGCGGGCTCGATGCGGCGGATGATGCCTGCGTCCACTAAGGCGGCGAGCGCGTCGTACACGGACTGCTTGGAGATGCTGCCGATCTGCTCGCGCGCCGTGTCGGCGACGGCTTCGGCCGTGGTGTGGGGCTGGGACTGCACCGCCTGGAGCACCGCGAGCCGCTGCGGGGTCACCTGGAGCCCGTGCTCCCGGAGAACCTCAGCGCCGACGACCATGGGGTCAGACTAGGTCCAGAATTGGACCCTGGCAACACGAGGACCGGTCATCGCCCGGTCCCGCGGGGCCCTAGCGTGGGGCCATGCCGCATCGCCTCCAGACGACCATCTCCGATGCCCTGTGGGCGGCGATCCAGGAGCGGGCCCGTCAACTCGGGCAGTCCCCGCGCCAGGTGGTGCAGGACGCCCTCGCGGAGGCCCTCGATATCGCGCATCACTCGATGTTTCAGGTGTCGACCTCCGGAGCGCTCGTCGAGGGGCTCTACCAGGGAGCGATCACGGTCGGCGACCTGCGCCGCCACGGCGATACCGGCCTCGGCACCTTCGAGGATCTCGACGGTGAGCTCATCATGGTTGACGGTCACTGCTACCAGGCGCGTAGCGACGGCAGCGTGATCGAAACGAGCGATGACATGCTCACTCCCTTCGCCACTGTCGTGCCGTTTGTCGCGGATGAGACACACGCCTTGACGGGCATCACGTCGTACGACGACCTCACGCAACGCCTCGACGCGCTGCGCACGACTGACAACGACTTCATCGCCTACCGCATCACGGGGACATGCTCGACTCTGGTGGTGCGCAGCGCGTGCCGCCACGCATCCGGCACTCCCCTAGTCGAGGCAGTTGCCGACCAGGCGGTGTTCGACTTCGCGGACATTCCCGTGACCATCGTGGGCTTCTGGTCCCCTGCCTACGCCCAGGCGGTGGCCATTCCGGGATTCCATCTGCACTGCGTGAGCGACGACCGGGCCCACGCGGGCCACGTCTTCGACCTCTCCGCTGACCGTCTCGTCGTGGAGATGCACCGAGTCACCGATCTGCATCTGGCCCTGCCGGAGACGCCGGAGTTCCTCTCGGCACACCTGTCCGGGAGTGCCGGCGACATGGACGCTGTCGAGCGACCGCGATAAGGCGTGGCCGCCCGGCCG
>JBMTDJ010000121.1:0-4096 GCA_049431945.1 Candidatus Nanopelagicales bacterium
AGCCTTCTTGGCCGGAGCCTTCTTGGCGGCAGCCTTCTTGGGAGCAGCCTTCTTGGGAGCAGCCTTCTTGGCGCCGGACACCACGGCCTTGAACTCCGCACCGGGGCGGAACTTCGGCAGCTTGGTGGCCTTCACCTGCACGGCCTCCCCGGTCTGGGGGTTGCGAGCGGTGCGAGCCTTGCGGTCATGGCGCTGGAAGACGCCGAACCCAGCGAGGGCAACCTTCTCGCCGCGCGCAACAGCACGCTTGAGCTCGTCGAGGGCCGTCTCGATGACGTTGCTGACATCGCGCTTGCTGTGTCCGAGCTGGGTGGACACCGAGTCGATGAGTTCCTGCTTGTTCACTTAAGTCCCCTCCGGAGGGAAGTCGGACCGACCTGAAGGCCGGTAGGCCGGTCCCGCGACCGGCGACGAGTTCACCCTAGTACGTCGTCGCCACGGTGGCATCGGCGACCCGGGTCGGCCCATCCTGCTTCAGCCCAGCGTCGTCGGCGCGAACGCCGGACGGGTCGCCTCGAATGATTCGATCGCATCGCCCTTCTGCAAGGTGATGCCAATGTCGTCGAGTCCCTCAAGAAGTCTCCAGCGGACATAAGGGTCGACGTCAAAGGACGCCGACATGTCCCCCGCCGTCACGGTCTGTGCGTCCAGATCGACGGTGACCTGCGTCGTCGGATCCGCCTCAACCATCGCCCACAACTGCTCGATAACCGCCTGGTCGACAAGCGCCGTGAGTAGGCCGGCCTTGCCCGAGTTGCCGCGGAAGATGTCAGCGAAGCGCGACGACAGCACGACCTTGAAGCCGAAGTCCTGCAACGCCCACACAGCGTGCTCGCGGGATGAGCCCGTGCCGAAGTCCGGACCCGCAACAAGGATCGACGCACCCGCGTACTCGGGCTTGTTGAGGATGAACTCCGGATCCTGGCGCCAGGAGTAGAAAAGGGCGTCCTCGAACCCATGCCGCGTGATGCGCTTGAGGAATTCCGCGGGGATGATCTGGTCGGTATCGACGTTGCTGCGGCGCAGAGGGGCGGCCGCGCCCGTATGAGTGGTGAAGGCGTCCATGTCTGCTCCTACGCGGTGGCGAGGTCGGCGGGAGAGGCGAGATGCCCCGTGACGGCGGTGGCGGCTGCCACCTGAGGCGAGACGAGGTGGGTGCGACCACCCGGGCCCTGACGTCCCTCGAAGTTGCGGTTGGACGTCGAGGCGCTGCGCTCACCGGGCGTGAGCTTGTCGGGGTTCATCGCCAAGCACATGGAGCACCCGGCGCCGCGCCACTCGGCCCCCGCATCGACGAAGACCTGATCGAGGCCTTCGCTCTCCGCCTGCAGTCGCACGCGCACGGAGCCTGGCACGACCAGCATGCGAACGCTGTCGGCGACCCGCCGGCCGCGCAGCACGTCTGCAGCGGCCCGCAGGTCCTCGATGCGCCCGTTGGTGCACGACCCAAGGAAGACCGTGTCGACCCGGATGTCACGAAGAGGCATGCCCGGCGCCAGGTCCATGTACTCCAGCGCTCGCTCTATGGCGACACGATCGACCTCATCGACGGCGTCGTCCGGCGAGGGCACGGCGGCTGAGAGCGGCAGACCCTGCCCTGGATTGGTCCCCCAGGTGACGAAGGGGCTCAGCTCGCTGGCGTCGATGATGACCTCGGCATCGAAGGTCGCGTCATCGTCGGTGGTCAGGGAGCGCCAGTACTCGACAGCCGTATCCCAGTCCGCGCCCTTGGGTGCGTGATCGCGGCCCTCCAAGTAGGCGAAAGTCGTCTCGTCAGGCGCGACCATGCCGGCGCGCGCGCCCGCCTCGATCGACATGTTGCACAGGGTCATGCGGCCCTCCATCGACAGGCCGCGCACCCCCTCACCCCGGTACTCGAGGACGTAGCCCTGGCCCCCACCCGTGCCGATACGTGCGATGACAGCGAGGATGAGGTCCTTGGCCGTGACGCCCTCGGGCAGGGAGCCGTTGACGGTGATCGCCATCGTCTTGAACGGCTTCAGGGGCAGCGTCTGCGTCGCGAGGACGTGCTCGACCTCGCTCGTGCCGATCCCGAAGGCCAGGGCCCCGAACGCGCCGTGGGTAGAGGTGTGGGAGTCACCGCACACCACGGTCATGCCGGGCTGGGTGAGACCGAGTTGGGGCCCTACGACGTGGACGATTCCCTGCTCGGCGTGGCCGAGGGAGTACAGCGGAACCCCGAAGTCGGCGCAGTTCTTGCGCAGCGCCTCGACCTGCGCCCGGCTCACCGGATCGGCGATCGGCTTATCGATCTCGATCGTGGGGATGTTGTGGTCCTCGGTGGCCATGGTGAGGTCGGGCCGACGTACGACGCGGCCCGTCGCTCGCAGTCCATCGAACGCCTGGGGGCTGGTGACCTCGTGGACGAGGTGGAGGTCGATGTAGAGCAGGTCAGGCTCGCCCTCGGCGCGGCTGACGATGTGCGCGTCCCAGACCTTCTCGGCCAGTGTCTTGCCCATGTGTACTCCTTCGGGGAATCGCCCAAGGGTAACGAGCAAAGCGAGAAGGCCCGACCCCCGGGGAGGGGATCGGGCCTTCCAGTGAGACTTGCGTCTCGTTGGCGTAGCCCCGACGGGATTCGAACCCGCGCTACCGCCTTGAGAGGGCGGCGTGCTAGGCCGCTACACAACGGGGCCATGCACACGTGAGAGAGCACGTGCACTCGCTGGGGTACCAGGACTCGAACCTAGACTAACTGAACCAGAATCAGTTGGGCTGCCAATTACCCCATACCCCATGGGCGACGCTCGGCCGAGTGCTCCAAGCGACCCGGAGAGTGTACCCGAGCGACAGGGACGTGCTCGAAGCGGTGCGGGCGGCGCTAGGTCGGGCCGCGATTGACCTGCTCGTGCGAACTTCGGGAGACATGCGCAGAAAACCTCGCTCGAACTCCCGAACTTCCCGATCAGGACGCCAGGGCGGCTGCGCTGAGGCGGCGCATGGTCTCGTCGCGGCCAAGGATCTCCATGGACTCGAAGAGCGGTGGGGACACGCGGCGTCCGGTGACGGCGATCCGGACGGCACCGAAGGCGACCTTGGGCTTCAGGCCCAGGCCGTCGATCAGGGCGCTGCGCAGAGCCTGCTCAATGGGCTCCGCGGCCCAGTCCGAGAGCCCCGAGAGGGTGTCGGTGGCCGCAGCGATCACGCGCTGGGAGTCGTCGTCGGCCACGGACTGATCCGGGTCGATGCCGAAGTCGGCCGGATCGACGAGGAGGAAGCCGAGCATGCCGACCGCCTGGCCGAGGGTCTCCATCCGCTCCTGAACGAGCGGCACGGCTGCGGTCAGGATCTCGCTCTGCCGAGGTGTTGGCGGGTCGGATACCAGAGCCGCCCGCTGTAAATAGGGGACGATTCGTTCCGCGAACGCCTCCGGGGTCAGCGACCGGATCCAATCGCCGTTGATCGCCGTGCACTTCTTGAGATCGAAGCGGGCCGGATTGGGGCTGACTCGGGAGATCTCGAACGCCTCGGCCATCTGGGGCATGGAGAAGAACTCGCGATCCTCCCCCATCGACCAGCCGAGCAGGGCGAGGTAGTTGAGCAGCGCCTCAGGCAGGTAGCCCTCCTCGCGGTACATGAGCAGCGCTGACTCCGGGTCGCGCTTCGACAGCTTCTTGTTGCCCTCGCCCATGACGTAGGGCAGGTGGCCGAAGCGCGGCGTCGATCCGTCTCCAACGCCGATATCCGCGAGGGCTGCGTACATCGCGAGCTGGCGCGGCGTAGAGGAGAGCAGGTCTTCGCCCCGCAGCACGTGCGTAATGCCCATGAGCGCATCATCGACGGGGTTGACCAGGGTGTAGAGCGGATGGCCATTGGTGCGCACGATGACGTAGTCCGGCACGTGCTCGCGATCGAAGCTGAGTTCGCCGCGGACCAGGTCATCCCACGCGAACGTCTCCTGGTCGGGCATCGCAAATCGGGTGACGGCCGGGCGCCCCTCGGCCTGGAAGGCCGCGCGCTGCTCCGGGGTCAGATTGCGGCAGCGACCGGAGTAGCCCTGGGTGCGCCCAGCTGCACGCGCAGCCTCGCGCTCGGCCTCGAGCTCCTCGGCGGTGCAGTAGCAGGGATAGGCGTG
>JBMTDJ010000122.1:0-4010 GCA_049431945.1 Candidatus Nanopelagicales bacterium
CGGCACGTGAGGTGACCGGCCCGGGCACGCCCGAGGTGGGCGACGTGGCTGTCGTGATGTCGAGGCCCGGTGTGCCACCAGCACAGGCATTCTCCGCCGCTGCGGCGGCGGCGTCCCTGCTCGCGTGGCCGTATGTCCCGCGCAAGACCGTCGCGGCGTCCGCTCGGAAGCGCGCCGCCCGGTAGCAGAACCAGGTCCCCGAGCCCTGGCCCGCGCCGGTGTACAGACCCACGACGGTCATCGGGCGCCCCTGCCGCTCCAGCCATGACAGGTAGGAGTCGGGCCCTGAGCCCAGGTTCGCGTAGCCGGCTCCCTCATTCGTGCTCGGTGAGACGAAACGGAGGAAGTTCGCCGCCGTTGCCGGACCGCCGTCGCTCGTCACGATCAGGCGAGGGTCGGTGACGTCGGCGCCGGCGGAGGCCAGGGTCCGGTAGACGTCGTAGATGCCCAGTCCTGCGGTCCATGAGACGCCCGACCCCACGCGCTGCGGGTCAGGGCCCTGGGCATCGACGGAGTTGTCGAGGCCCTGCATGTCCATGAGGATCCCCAGTCCTGCCACCGCGGTGATGTTGGCGTAGACACGATTCGTCCAGCGGCCAGCGCCAGGGTCTCCTGCACTCGTGCCACTGCCGTGGAAGGTCAACTCGAAGACATCGAATCGCGTGGGAGAGGTGAGGTACGACGGGGCCCGGCCGTCGGCGCGGGATCCCGTGTTCACCGCCCGTCCGTAGGAGACGTAGACGACCCCGGAGTCGATGTTGGCCACGGACAGTCGATACGTGCCTGAGCGGCCGCTGACAGCGGGAAGGTCCGTGAGCCGGATCCCGGTGAACGCGGGCAGTGGATCGCGTCCGGCGTAGACCTCGTACCAAAATCGCCGTGGGTCTCCGCCTGACCCGCCGGGCCACGCGTAGTCGGGGTTCGTCCGACCGTCGGTGTCGCATCCGGCCACCCCCGGCGGCCACGGCGGTGAGGGCGCGGACGTGGGGCAGTTATAGGCGACGCTGACCCACACGTCTGAGTCAGGCCTGCCCGATGTGTTGCGGATCTCGATGTCCAGCCGGGGCGGCGCCTCGACGAAGGTGAGGGCATCGGGGACCGTGACGTCGCCGATACGGATGTCGCAGACCCCTTCCGGGATGACCGACGGCGTCGAGACGAGCAGGGTGCGAGAGTTGATGAACACCACTCGACCGGTATTGCGTCCAGGGCCAGGGTTCGGGAAGGGGACCGGATACACGGCACCCGGATTGGTCTCGGGGCAATTCGTGAGCGCGACGTCATCCTCGGGGTTGAAGCCCGACCCGGAGATCCGGACTGTCGTGGTCGCGTTGGCGCCCACGGACGAGGGTGTCACGGTGACCGACGAAGCCTGGGCCACTCCGATCGACCCCGGGCCTGGGGATCCCTCGCCCGCAACTGCGGGCAGGAGGCCCAGGGTCAGGGCGGCTGTCCCAGCCGCTATCCCTGCCCGCTGGAGCACTCGCATGACCCGACGCTTCCACGCTGCCCAGCGCCGTTGCTGACCGACTGCCTGAGGAATCCCTGGGGATGCCTGACGCGACAGCGAGACCGTGGTCGCCAGGGCCGGGAAGGAATCGGGCACCCCCTGGCGTTACCCCCAAGACCGCTGAACGGGCGCGAACAGGTGACCCCCGCCAGGCGGCGCTAGCATCGAACCAGCCTGGCCCGGCATGCGTCGGAGTCGAGGGCCGCCGAGGGTGGCCCGCAGGGGTGAGTGAAGGAGTGGTGAGCATGTTCGAGAGGTTTACCGACCGGGCCCGCCGGGTCGTCGTCCTGGCCCAGGAAGAGGCCCGGATGCTCAACCACAACTACATCGGCACCGAGCACATTCTGCTCGGCCTCATCCACGAGGGCGAGGGCGTCGCCGCCAAGGCTCTCGAGAGCCTGGGCATCTCGCTCGAGGCCGTCCGGTCCCAGGTCGAGGAGATCATCGGCCAGGGGCAGCAGGCACCGAGCGGTCACATCCCGTTCACTCCGCGCGCCAAGAAGGTCCTTGAGCTGTCGTTGCGCGAAGCCCTGCAGCTCGGCCACAACTACATCGGCACCGAGCACATTCTGCTCGGCCTCATCCGCGAGGGCGAGGGCGTCGCTGCCCAGGTCCTGGTCAAGCTCGGCGCCGACCTCAACCGCGTGCGCCAGCAGGTGATCCAACTGCTCTCCGGCTACCAGGGCAAGGAGCCGGCCACCGCCGGCGGCCCCGCCGAGGGCACCCCGTCGACGTCCCTGGTCCTCGATCAGTTCGGCCGCAATCTCACGCAGGCCGCGCGCGAATCCAAGCTCGACCCCGTCATCGGGCGTGAGAAGGAGATCGAGCGCGTGATGCAGGTGCTGTCGCGCCGCACCAAGAACAACCCGGTCCTCATCGGCGAACCCGGCGTGGGCAAGACCGCCATCGTCGAGGGCCTGGCCCAGAACATCATCCGCGGCGAGGTGCCCGAGACCCTCAAGGACAAGCAGCTCTACACCCTCGATCTCGGCGCACTCGTCGCCGGCAGCCGCTACCGCGGTGATTTCGAGGAGCGCCTGAAGAAGGTGCTCAAGGAGATCCGCACGCGCGGCGACATCATCCTCTTCATCGACGAGATGCACACCCTCGTCGGCGCCGGTGCGGCTGAAGGTGCGATCGACGCCGCGAGCATCCTCAAGCCCATGCTCGCCCGCGGCGAACTCCAGACCATCGGCGCCACCACGCTCGACGAGTACCGCAAGTACGTCGAGAAGGACGCCGCGCTCGAGCGTCGCTTCGCACCGGTCCAGGTCAACGCACCGGATGTGAGCGACACGGTCGAGATTCTCAAGGGCCTGCGCGACCGCTACGAGTCCCACCACCGCGTCTCCATCACCGACAGCGCGCTGGCCGCAGCCGCGCGCCTGTCCGACCGCTACATCTCCGACCGCCAGCTCCCTGACAAGGCCATCGACCTCATCGACGAGGCCGGGTCGCGCCTGCGCATCCGTCGCATGACCGCCCCGCCGGATCTGCGGGAGTTCGATGAGCGCATCGCCAATGTGCGCCGCGACAAGGAGTCGGCGATCGACGCCCAGGACTTCGAGCTCGCTGCTCGACTGCGCGACGACGAGAAGAACCTCCTCGCCGAGAAGGCCCAGCGCGAGCGCGAGTGGAAGGCCGGCGACATGGACGTCGTCGCCGAGGTCGACGAGCGCCTCATCGCCGAGGTCCTCGCACTCATGACCGGCATCCCTGTGACGGACCTGTCCGAGGACGACGCCCAGCGCCTCATCCGCATGGAGGAGGAACTGCACCGCCGGGTCATCGGCCAGGAGCAGGCGATCAAGGCCCTGTCCAAGTCGATCCGCCGCACCCGCGCGGGCCTGAAGGACCCCAAGCGTCCCTCCGGTTCTTTCATCTTCGCCGGGCCTTCGGGCGTCGGCAAGACCGAACTCTCCAAGACGCTCGCTGAGTTCCTCTTCGGCGACGAGGATGCGCTGATCTCACTCGACATGAGCGAGTACTCCGAGAAGCACACGGCGTCGCGCCTCTTCGGCTCGCCTCCCGGCTACGTCGGCTACGAGGAGGGCGGCCAGTTGACCGAGAAGGTGCGCCGCAAGCCCTTCTCGGTCGTGCTCTTCGACGAGGTCGAGAAGGCGCACCCGGATATCTTCAACTCGCTCCTGCAGGTGCTCGAGGAAGGACGTCTCACCGACGCCCAGGGTCGCGTGGTCGACTTCAAGAACACCGTCATCATCATGACCACCAACCTCGGCAGCCGTGACGTGTCCAAGGGCGTCATGCTCGGCTTCGCTCCCGAGAATGACGACCTGTCGGCATACGAGCGCATGAAGACCAAGGTGCAGCAGGAGCTCAAACAGCATTTCCGTCCTGAGTTCCTCAACCGCATCGACGACACCATCGTCTTCCACCAGTTGAGCAAGGCCGAGATCGTGCAGATCGTCGACCTCATGGTCAACCTGCTCGACGAGCGCCTCAAGGACCGCGACATCTCGCTCGACCTGACGCAGTCCGC
>JBMTDJ010000123.1:0-3789 GCA_049431945.1 Candidatus Nanopelagicales bacterium
TCGGCCGTCTGTCGCGCCCTCAACAGGGGTGAGGACAGGACCAGAGCGAAGTCGTGGCCGTCGAGATCCTTGGCGCGTGCTCGGGCAGCCTGCTCACCGGCCGGGCTGAGTGGGATGTCGGTGCGTCCGGTGTGTCTGCCGGCGGAGGCCCATTCGGTGTCGCCGTGACGTAGGAGCCACAACTGGCCGCGGGCTTCTGACATGCGCCGAGACTATCCAGCGTGGGTCCTCGCCCCCACTAGGCTGCCGGGATGGCTCTCACGCTCACGGAGCACGAGCAGGCGATGCTGGCGGGGGAGCACGGACCTGCTGTCGCCCTGTCCATGCGCATCGTCACCGAGCTCGGCCGTATTCGCGGTGCCGAGCGTTTGGTCGACGTCGAGTCCGTCCATATCGATGGCTGCATCTTCTATGGACAGGCCGGTCTGGACTTTGCACGCAAGCTCGTCGACCTCGGTGGCAAGGTCATCGTGCCGACGACGGTCAACGTCGGCTCCGTCGACCTCATCCATCCGTCACTCATCCTCACCAACACCGAGCACGAGAAGTGGGTTGCTCAGGGGGGTCGGGATCTCATGCAGGCGTACGTCGACCTCGGCTGCCGGCAGACCTGGACGTGCGCGCCGTACCAGATGGATTCCCGTCCGGGCGTCGGCGAGCACATCGCCTGGGCTGAGTCCAATGCCATCGTCTTCGCCAACTCCGTGCTCGGCGCGCGGACCGATCGCTACGGCGACTTCATCGACATCGCCGCTGCGATCACCGGCAAGGCACCGTGCGGCGGCCTTCACCGCGACGAGGAGCGGCACGGCGATCTGATCCTTGACTGCACCTCGCTGAGCGAGGCCACACTCGCTCAGGATGTGACCTATCCGGTGCTCGGCTACCTCGCGGGAGAGATCGCTGGCACGCAGAACCCCGTCTTCGTCGGCCTGCCTGCTGACACGTCCGAGGATCGACTCAAGGCGATCGGCGCGGCTGCAGCATCATCGGGGGGCGTAGCGCTCTTCCACGTCGTCGGGCGCACGCCGGAGGCTCCCACTCTCGAGGCTGCGCTCGGTGGTCGCAGCGAGGTGCCGGTCCACCACATCACTGCCGCGCGACTCAACTCGGCTCGACAGGAGCTGTCGACCGCCCGCCTCGATCAACTCGATGCGGTGAGCCTCGGCACTCCCCACGCGTCGGTCGACGAGATCCAGGAGGCCCACGACGCGGTGATCGGCGGCCCGCCACTGGCTGACGGAGTGGCGTTCTACATCTCCACCGGGCGGTCGGTCTTCGCCGAGGCTGAGCGCCGCGGGCTGGTCGCGCCGATGGAGGAGTGGGGCGTGACGTTCGTGCTCGACACCTGCACCTACGTCACCTCGATCCTGCGCCCGGGCACCCGCACGGTGATGACCAACTCAGGCAAGTGGGCCCACTATGCGCCGGGCAACCTCGGGATCGACGTCGTCCTCGCGACGCTCGAGGAGTGCGTCGCATCAGCGACCACCGGGCAGGTCACCTGGGACCGGGAGCTCTTCGCATGAGCGAGACTCCCGGCGCCATTCCCGGGTGGCGCGTCACGTCCGGCACCGCGGCCGCTCCGATTCTCAAACTCGACGAGCCGGTGTCCTTCTGGGGCGGCATCGGAGCGAAGGGTGACATCATCGATGTCCACCATCCGCAGCATGGTGCGATCGTCACCGGGCGCATCCTGGTCATGCGCACCGGCAAGGGCTCGAGTTCGGGTGCCTATGTCCTCGCCGAACTGCTTCGCGAGGGCCTAGCGCCCGCCGGCCTCATCCTCACCGAGCCTGATGGCATCGTGGCAACCGGTGCACTCGTCGCGGCGGAGCTTTACGACGCTCGCATGCCTATCGTCGTCGTGAGCCCAGCGGACTACGACCGGATCGAGGACGGCATCGACGCATCCATCGCTATGGATGGCGATGATGTCACCATCCATCTCGGATAGCGGGCGGGCCATCTGCGATAGTCGTCCGGTGGCGTCCGTCGTTCAGATCCGCGACGCGCAGCCCGCGGATGCGCCCCTGATCGCCTGGGACCTCGAGACAGCTACCGACCGGATGTTCTCCATCATGCTCGGAGCCGACTGGGAGCCGGTCCTGATCCGCGCCGTGAGTATCCCCGGCCACGCGTGGTCGGTCGCCCTGGCCCGCATCGCCGAGATAGACGGGAGGGCAGTGGGCGTGATCCTGAGCGGACCGGCACAGTCGCCCCCACCGTCGCTGGAAATGCCAAGAGCCTGGACTCGGCTGCGCGCGGCTGTCATCGGGTTTGCATTCCGCCCGTTCCTGTCGTTCATGAAGCATCACGAGTCGGGGGAGTGGTACATCACGGCCGTGTCGGTGATGCCGGAGGCACGCGGTCACGGTGTCGGTGCTGCTCTCCTGCGCGATGCGGCCGAGCAGGCGCGCGCCGCGGGCATGGCGAGCGTGGCGCTCGATGTCGATAAGAAGAACCACACGGCACGGCGGCTCTACGCGCGCGAGGGCTTCGCGCTTGTTGCGTCATCGCCTCGAGCGTGGCTCGCTGGCGGGATCCAGGTGCTGCGCATGCGCAAGGGCATCTAGGTCGAATCGCCATGGCTATCCGCAATCTCGTCAACTTCGATCGGGTGGCGAAGGCCTTTGGTGAGCGACGCCTGCTGTCCGACGTCTCCCTCGGCGTCGGTGAGGGCGAACGCATTGCAGTGGTGGGCCGCAACGGCGCGGGCAAGAGCACGCTGCTCAATCTCATGGCCGGTCTGGAGACGCCGGACACCGGTCGGGTCACCGTCAACTCCGGTGTCCACGTGGGGGCCGTCTCTCAGGCGGAGTCCTTCGATCCGCAGGTGACCGTCGCGGAGTACGTCGTACCGGGGCAGGACGTGCATCAGTGGGCGAGCGACCCGTCGATTCGCGAGATCTTCGACGGCTTGCTCGGGGGCTTCGACGGGGCGCTCCTGGCTCGCCCGCTCGGCACGATGTCGGGCGGTGAGCGCCGGCGCGTACAGCTGGCCCGCGCCCTCATCGCTGACCTCGACCTGCTCCTGCTCGATGAGCCGACGAACCATCTTGACGTCGAGGTGGTCGCGTGGCTGGCCGATCACCTCGCGTCGCGTCCGCGACTGTCGGTCGTCATCGTGACCCACGATCGATGGTTCCTCGACGCACTCTGCGACCGCACCTGGGAGGTCGTGGACGGCACCGTCGAGGAGTACGACGGCGGCTACTCGGCTTTCGTGCTGAGCAAGGCTGAGCGCGCCCGACAGGAGGCTGCCTCGGAGGCGCGACGGCAGAACCTCCTGCGCAAGGAGCTCGCGTGGCTGCGGCGTGGCGCTCCCGCGCGCACGACGAAGCCGAAGTTCCGTGTCGATGCTGCCAATGAGCTCATCAAGGGCGAGCCGGCACCACGCGATGACGTGCAACTCCTCGCCTTCGCGGGCGCACGTCTGGGTAAGACCGTGTACGAGTTCCACGACGTCACGGTCGCTGCAGGCGAGCGCGAACTCGTGGATCACCTCACCTGGGACGTGGGTCCGGGGCAGCGCGTGGGAATCCTCGGCTCCAACGGCACGGGCAAGACCTCGCTCATCCGCACGATGCTCGGGGAGATCCCGCCGAAGGCCGGATCGATCACCACCGGCGTCACGGTCAAACCGGCCTACCTGTCGCAGCACCTCGAGGAGCTCGATCCGACCTGGCGCGTGCTGGAGGCGGTCGAGCGCGTCGCGGCTCGGGTCGACCTCGGCAAGGATCGCGAACTCACCGCGAGCCAACTGTGCGAGCGCCTCGGCTTCGGTTC
>JBMTDJ010000124.1:0-3770 GCA_049431945.1 Candidatus Nanopelagicales bacterium
CGGCCTCCGCGACGCAGGCATCCCAATGGCGCTCGAGGTTCTCGCACCAGTGCTTGAGGGTGAGCGCGTAATGCTCGCGCAGATTCTCCTCGTGACGGATCTCGAAACCGGCCTCGTTCATCTCGGTGATGATGGGGCCGGGAGGGGTGAGTTCACCGTCGGGGAAGACGTAGCGATTGATAAAACTGCGCTTGTAGAGCGCGGGCCACTTGCCGTCGGGCCGGGTGATGCAGTGGTTGAGCATCCGGCCCTCGGGGCGGAGCTTGCCGTAGAGGAATGAGAAGTACGACGCGTAGTTGTCGCGGCCGATGTGCTCGGTGAGGCCGATCGAGGAAATGGCGTCGAAGCCGGTCTCCTTGACGTCCCGGTAGTCGCTGAAGCGAATCTGGGCCCGATCCGTCAGTCCCGCGTCCTCGATCGCCCGCTGGCCCCACTGGGCCTGCTGCTGCGACAGGGTCACGCCGATTGCGCTCACGCCGTAGTTCTTGACCGCGTGCAGCACCATCCCGCCCCAGCCGCAGCCAACGTCGAGAAGGCGCATGCCCGGCCGAAGGTTGAGTTTGCGGCACACGAGGTCGAACTTCTCCTCCTGCGCGAGTTCGAGCGAGGCGTCCTCAGTCGGGAAGACAGCGCAGGTGTAGGCCATCGACGGCCCGAGCACCATGGAGTAGAACGTGTTGCTCACGTCGTAGTGGTGATGGATGGCCTCGGCATCGCGTCGCTTGGAGTGGCGCTTGCCGCCGAGTGCGCGCTCCTGCACCGGCGGCTCGGGGCGCACGAGGGCCTCGCGAGCGAATCGCTTGACGAGCTTGGCCCGATCGACAACGGACACATGATCGAGCGGCATCGGATAAAGACGCTTGAGCGCTTCATAGACATCACCATGGATCTCCAGGTCGCCGGTGACGTAGGCGCGTGCGAGGCCAAGCTGGTTGGGGGACGCGGCAATGTAGTGGACGCCCCGCGGGTTGGTGATCTCGAGGACGACGTCGGCACCGATGAGCCCGCTGCTCGACCCGTCGTACGCCTTGAAGCCCACCCGTCGCTCTGCGGGGACGACGGTGGCGAATGCGGTCGCGAGATCCATGTTCCCTCCCGAGTCGTACTAGCGGCGGCGTACGACCTTGTCATAGAGGTCAAGCAACCGCGATCGAGAATCGTAGACCCCCTTGAGCCGTTGGTACTCCCCGCCTCCGTAGATTCCCCAGAATTCCTCGGGCTCGTAGTACGCAGACGAATACAGGGATTTGCGGCCGTCCAGGTCGGTGACGACCTGTTCGATGCGACGGTTGACGCGGCCCTCGGCGGGGTCTACGCCTGCGGGCAGCGGCACGGTCGACCAGAAGCCGACATTGACGTAGGTGGTCTGCGGGTCGAACTCGTACAGCGGCCATCTCGCGCTCGGATCGCGCTGGCGCAGCGGGCAGACCCAGATGGGCTCGATGCCCACCTCGCGGTGGAAGAAGTCGAGGAACTCAGCCAGTCGATCGACCGGGACCTCGATGTCCTGGACGACCTCCTCGCGCGCAGGCTTGCGACGCAGGCGTGCTGTCCGAGCCGAGAACTTCGTCCGCCGGTCCCACTTGATGATCTTCCAGTAGACGTCACTGCGCAGTTTGCCCTTGGGCCAGAAGCGACGCACCAGCGGCTTCTGCGTGCCGAAGGCGCGTGAGCACCAGAACCAGTCGGTGTCCCAGCGCCAGATGTAGTCGCGAATGGTGAGGACGTCCTCACGCTTGCGCTGGATCGATCGGTAGTAGACGTCCATGCCGGTGTAGTCGCTGGGCCGGCGACCGTCGGTATCGTCCGTCATGCGGCCGAGTGTCAGGTACTGCTCGGCCGGGGAGAACACCGTGCCGTCGAGGAAATCCACCTCCTCGCCATCCCACTCATGCGTCTGGGTGATGGCCTCCATCGCCTCCGCCATGGCCTCAGCGGTGGGGAAGTACACGTGCCTCAGGTGGACGAAGGGCTTCACTGGCTCGAGCTCGATCTTCAACCGCAGTGCGTAACCGAGGGTGCCGTAGGAATTGGGGAATCCGTAGTAGAGGTCGCGATGCGGATCGTCCTCTCGGCCCGAGACGGTGAGGATCTCGCCGTCACCGGTGAGCACATCCATCTCGATGACCGACTCATGGGGAAGGCCCCAGCGGAAACTCGTGCTCTCGATCCCGAGTCCGGTGACCGCGCCGCCGAGAGTGATCGTCTTCAACTGAGGCACGCACAGGGGCATGTACCCGTGGGGCAGCGTGGCATCGACCAGGTGTTCGTACGTCGTCATCCCTTGGACTTCGGCGGTGCCTTCGACGGGATCGACGTACAAGACCCCGTCGAAGTCGGCCACGTCGAGCCCGGGAACGTCACTCTCCGCGCGCTGTCGGAAGAGGTTGGAGGTGCTCTTGGCCAGTCGCACGGGGCTGCCCGGGGGAATGGCGTCGTACTGCGCCTTCAGGCCGGCCACCCGCGAGTCGTATGCCGCGCGCCACGACGGCACCGCGGTGTGTGGGGTGGCCGACATGCGACCCAAGGTAGTCGTAGCCCAGGATGTGGGGGTGAGCCAGGAGGTTTTGGAGACCGGCACGGACCGGTCTCGTCGCACCGCCCCGTCGTGGCTCGTCTGGACAGTGGGCGTGGCCGCGCTCGTGCTCGTCACCGCTGCCAATGCGGTCGTCGCCGGCGAGCTCGCGTCCCGCTCCGTGGAGGGGGCCAACCTCGTCACCGCCGTGGAGAACTCCGAGAACGCCATGAAGGCGACTCAGACCGCCTTCGATGAGGTGCTGTCGGCGTACGACACGGAGACGCTGACGGACGCGGAGCGCGAGCAGCTGCGTGCTGAACTCAGTCGCGTCGCGGCCGAAGGCGAGGTGGCCATTGCCGAGGCCGGCGACCAGGTCGGTCTCGTGGTGATCCTGCCGTGGCATTCCCGGCTCCTCGCCGCGCAGGAGGCCTACCTCGCCCACAATCGCGCGTGGATCGACTACATGGCCGCTGCCGCCGAGGACCCCGCGGAATGGTTTCGCCCGCAGCCTGCCGTCAACAGCACGTTTGCCGAGGCCAAGCTGCCGCTGGTGGAAGCCGTACCCCTCGTCGATCCGCTCGGCACGCTCGCCAGGATCGAGGCCATCTACGTCACCGGCGGCGGAAGTTCCGGTGACGGCCAATCGGCCTAGTCACCTGAAGTCGGGATCAGGCGCAGAGGGTCGCGAGGACAGCGACGTCGGGATCCTCGCCGAGGCTGACGCTCACGCGGCTGAGCAGTCGCGTGACCGTGCCATCGGCTTCGGCTTCGACCCAGCCGGCGCGATGGTCTAGACCCAGGTGAGGCACGCCGGGTAGGAGCACGCAGCCAGACGCGGCACCCTCGGCCTCGGGAGTGGACGGCCTGGTCTCCGCTGGTGGGTGCAGGACGATGAGAGCCGCAGGCTGAGGGTCGGCAAATTGACCAGGGCGAGGCGCGCCGTCACCGAGGACAGGCCCGGCGGCGGTCACCAGGCCGACGACCTCGGGTTCGGGCTCATCGGGCAAGTCCTCAACGGCACGGAACACCGTGGTCGTGGGCAGCAGGCCCGGCATGGCCGCGAAGCGCACGGCGATGGCGAGGAACTGTGTCCACTCGCGCGTGGTGTCAGGCCAGCGGCCCGACAGGATGAAGCCGGCGAGGTTGCGGTCCTTGCCGGCGAAGGCGGAGACCTCGATTGCCATGGGTGAAGATTGCGCCACGAACGGCCTGGCAGACAAGCACCCTCGAGTGCTAAGTGTCGCGCCGCCCT
>JBMTDJ010000125.1:0-3758 GCA_049431945.1 Candidatus Nanopelagicales bacterium
GGGAGCAGCCGTTTGGTCGACGTCGAGGTCCGGGAGCAGCCGTTTGGTCGACGTCACGACTCGCTGGGCTGTCCCCGCACGAGGACAAGCACGACTTCGCGCGGGGCTCGGACGGATCAGGGCAAGGGCACGAAGCCCACTCGGTCGTAGACCGCTTCGAGTGTGGGTGTCGCTGCGACACGCGCACGATCCGCGCCAAGGCGCACGAGTCGATCGAGTTCGGCGCGATCCGACATGAGCTCATCGACGCGGGTCTGGAACTCTGTGCAGAAGTCCACGACCACCTCGGCCACGTCCTTCTTGAGGTCGCCGTAGCCCCTGCCCTCGTAGGCGGCCTCCACCTCCGCCACCGATCGACCATCCAAGGCCGACAGCAGCGTGAGGAGATTTGACACCCCAGGCTTCCCCACGGGGTCGAATCGGATGTCACGGTCGGAGTCCGTGACCGCGGACATCACCTTCTTGCGCGTTACCTTGGGGTCATCGAGGAGGAAGATGCAGCCGGTGGGTGCCGACTTGCTCATCTTGGCCGTGGGATCCGCGAGGTCGAGAACCTTGGCCGTGTCCTTGACGATGAGCGGCTCAGGAACGACGAGGGTCGGACCATAGGTCGCGTTGAATCGCTGGGCCAGATCGCGGGTAAGTTCGAGGTGCTGCCGCTGATCCTCGCCCACCGGCACGCCGGACGCCTGGTAGATGAGGATGTCCGCGGCCTGGAGGACCGGATAGGTGAAGAGGCCCACGGTCGCCCGGTCGTTGCCCTCGCGCTGGGACTTGTCCTTGAACTGGGTCATCCTCGATGCCTCGCCGAAGCCGGTGAGGCACTCCAGGATCCATGCCAGTTGTGCGTGCTCGGGCACCTGACTTTGGATGAACACGGTGGATCGTGAGGGGTCGAGCCCTACGGCAAGCAACTGCGCGAAGGACAGCAGGGTGCGCTGACGCAGCACCGCCGGATCGTGCTCGACCGTGATGGCGTGCTGGTCGACCACGCAGTAGAAGGCCTCGTGGGTGTCCTGGAGGCTCACCCAGTGCCGGAGCGCACCCAGGTAGTTGCCCATCTGGAACGAGTCCGCCGTGGGCTGGATGCCGGAGAGCACGCGCGGTGGATGGACAACGGGGTTCTCCGACATGGCGTCATTCTGACAGCGCGGCCTCGTCGTCCTGCGCGGGGATGTCCGTGTCCAGCGGGACGACGCTGATCCGGGCCACGCGACGACCGTCGAGCTCGGTAACCGTGAGGCGGTACCCGGCGACCTCCACGATCGCGCCGACGTGCGGCAGTTCCCCCAGCGCCGACACGACGAAGCCGGCCACGGTCTCGTACGGTCCATCCGGGAGCTCGACGCCGGTCTCGTCTTGGAAGTCTTCAAGATTGAGCAAGCCGTCAACGTCGGTCCGCGGGCCCGCGGTCTCGGTGTCGTATTCGTCACGGATGTCGCCGACGAGTTCCTCGACGAGATCCTCGAGAGTGACGATCCCTGCCGTCCCTCCGTATTCATCCACCACGATTGCCAGGTGCTGTCGCAGGCGACGCATCTCCGTGAGCGCAGGGATCACCTGCTTGGTCCCCGGGAAGAACGTCGTCTCTCGGACGAGATCACCGACGCGACGGTTGGGGTGGTCCGCATCCGGGACGAGCAGGTCGCGGATGTGGACGACTCCGACCACGTCGTCCGCGCTGCCTCGGATCACCGGATAGCGGGAGTGAGGCGCGTCTGAGACTTCCATGGCGGCATCGCGCACGGGCGTGGCGGCATCAAGGAACGAGACCTCGGTCCGCGGCAGCATGACCTCTCGCAACTCGCGGTCCCCCGCATCGAACACGTCATCGATAAGAGCCCGCTCCTCCGCAGTCAGTTCCTCCGTCGCTGCGACGATGTCGCGGAGCTCCTCCCCGGTGATCTGTTCCTTGCCGCTGCTCGGATCACCGCCGAGCAGTCGCACGAGTGCATTGGTGGAAGCGGATAGGAGCCAGATGAAAGGTCGCGTCACCTTCGAGAGCAGGTCCACGGGCCCCGCGACGAGTAGTGCCGTCGACTCTGCCCGCTGCAACGCGATGCGCTTGGGCACGAGTTCGCCGATGACCAACGACACGTAGGCAATGGCCACCGTGACCAGGATGAACGCGATCGCTGACGCCAGTCCCTCGGACAGGCCTAGCGACTCAAGCCACGGAGCGATGGCCGGAGCGATCTGCGATGCACCGAAGCCGGCCGAGATGAAGCCCGCGAGAGTGACGCCGACCTGGACGGCGGCCAGGAACCTGTTGGGATCGCGCACGAGCGCGGCAAGCGTGCGTCCCCGCCGGCCACGTTGAGACAGGCGCTCGACCTGGCTCTCGCGTAGGGACACGAGTGCGATCTCTGCAGCGGCAAAGAAACTGCCGATGAGAATGAAGACGAGGACGAGCGCGATATTGACCCAGAGGTCGCTCACGTGATCAGGATAGGGGTCCTAGGCGAACGCCACCGTGAGAGGGGCATGGTCGCTCCATCTCTCTGCGTACGAGGGCGCCTTGCCCACGGTGACCTGCCGCGCACGGGCAGCGAGTTCGGCCGTAGCGATCTGATAATCGATGCGCCATCCGCCGTCGGTGTCGAAGCCCTTGCCCCGCCAGGACCACCACGTGTAGGGACCAGGACCCGGGCCGCCCATCGCACGGCCAAGGTCACACCACGGACCGCGCTTAGCCGCCCCGGGCGCTCCAAACCACCTGTCGAGGTAGGCGCGCTCTTCGGGCAGGAAGCCGGCCTTGTCGCGATTGCCCTTCCAGTTCTTGATGTCGACCTCTGCATGTGCCACGTTGAAGTCGCCGGTCACCAGAACATGTGACTTGGCGCGTGACGCACGGCGACGCAGTGCCGAGAGCCGCTTGTCCATGGCGGCGAGGAACCGGAACTTCTCTTCCTGCTTCGGAGTCTCCGCCTCCCCCGTGTGGACGTACGCCGACACGACGGTCAAGGCGCCCAAGGCTGTATCGAGGTCAACCTCGATCCACCGGCCCTGCCTCTCGAACTCGGCGACTCCGATCCCCTCGCGGATCTCTCGGGGTTGATTCCGCGTCAGCACCGCGACCCCGTTGCGACCAAGCGCCTCTGCGGCACTGTGGGCCACGTGCATCCCAGCGAGGCCGCTGCTGGTCAGCTGTTCGTGGACCTGCTCGTGTGTTGCACGTACCTCCTGGAGGCAGATGACGTCGGCGTCTGCCGCCGCAAGCCAATCGAGGCCGCCCCGGCGGCTCGCCGCTCGAATGCCGTTGACGTTGGCCGTGATGGTGACCAGCGCCGCCCTGCGTGCCTTGGCCAAGCCCTAGGCCATCGCCTTCTGGAGATTCGCGTCGATGGCCGCGAGGAAATCCTGGGTCGTCAGCCACGGCTGGTCGGGTCCCACGAGGAGCGCCAGGTCCTTGGTCATGTGACCGCTCTCGACGGTCTCGATGCACACCCGCTCGAGAGTCTGCGCAAACGCGGACACGTCCGGGGTGCCATCGAGCTTGCCTCGGTGCTCAAGCCCACGCGTCCAGGCGAAGATTGACGCCACGGGATTGGTGGACGTCGCCTCGCCTCGTTGATGCTGGCGGTAGTGGCGCGTCACGGTGCCGTGGGCAGCTTCGGCCTCGACCGTACGGCCATCCGGGGTCATGAGAACGCTCGTCATGAGGCCCAGCGAGCCGAAGCCCTGGGCAACCGTGTCGGACTGCACGTCGCCGTCGTAGTTCTTGCACGCCCAGACGTAGCCGCCCTCCCATTTGAGTG
>JBMTDJ010000126.1:0-3736 GCA_049431945.1 Candidatus Nanopelagicales bacterium
TGCCCGCATCCGTCCGCCAGCGATTCGACTTCGTGAGCTGGGATCCTCGCGGCGTGGGGCTGAGCGAGCCGAAGTTGGCCGGCTGCAAGGCTCCGCGCCAGGTCTATCCACCCGCGACCGGTCCTGTCGACTGGGACGCGCATTGGCTAAAGGTTGAGGCAGTTGAGGGTGCGGCCGCGGCTGCGTGCTTCGCCGCTAACCCGAATGCCGCTCCGTACCTGGGCACCTGGCAGGTCGTCCGGGACCTCGACGCCCTGCGGGAGGCGCTCGGCTACGCGCGCTGGAACTTCTGGGGCATGAGCTATGGCACCGTCGTGGGCAATGCCTACGCGCGGACCTTCCCCGCGCGGCTGCGCACGCTCATCGAGGACGGCAGCCGCATGGCCAATGAGACGCTGAGCCGCTTCGGTGCGACGACACCGGCGGGCAACTACACCGGGATTCAGATCTATGCCTCGTTGGTCGGC
Source organism: Candidatus Nanopelagicales bacterium (assembly GCA_049431945.1). Lineage (GTDB taxonomy): Bacteria > Actinomycetota > Actinomycetes > S36-B12 > S36-B12 > Mxb001. The sequence continues at coordinate 468 of JBMTDJ010000126.1, forward strand.
AAGAAGCAGGCCTACAAGATCAGGACCGTCGAACGATTCCTCGACGACTCGGTGATGTACATCGGCACGAAGACCTACGACCGATGGCAGGCTCACGAGGAAATCGTCGACGATTTGAGGGTGCAGGGCAACTACGCCTTAGTGAAATCGCTGGTGAATGCCAGCTATGACTACGTCAAGGCCGTCGGCTCCGGAGGGATCCAGCGCGCGCAGCGAGCCATGATTCGAGCGCAGGAGCGAAACACGCGTAAGTCGCCACCGAGCGACGCGTTCCTCAGGAGCTTCGTCACCTGTGCGGACTTGAACGATCGGCCGACGCCCTCCGACCTCGCTGCCATGTCGAGGCAGGCGGAGCACAGCTACGGCACGTCGTACGGCCTCGATGTGGGGCGGGCTTCCATGTGCCTAGGACTGCCGGCCGGCTTCTCGCCGACGCCGGACAACGGTGACCAGACCGTCCGCCTCACGACACCTCCGCTTTTCCTCTTGACAACCGGCGATATGGCGACGCCGTGGATCTGGGGCAGGAGCCTGGCGGACACCTACGCCGGGTCACGCACGATGACCTACGCCAGCACCGAACACGTGAGTTCCTTCCGGACCGCGTCGACGTGCATGAAGAAGGCCGCCGAGAGATACCTGCTCGACCGGGCGTTGCCGCGCAAGGACACGTTCTGCCCCTACGTGCCGATCAAGCCGGACTCGAATTAGCCGGATCGGCCGCCGCCTCCTCACGCAGGCCCAGGGCCTTGGCGAAGGCCGTTGCCGTAAGTCCGTAGAACGTCACCGTCACCGCAATGATGATGAATGCCGCCGGCAGCAGGTCCTGCGCACCCGGCACCTTGTCGGCGACGAGCACCGTCCCGATACTCGACGCGGTCGCGGCCGCCACGATGCCTCGCGGATCCATGACGCCGATGAACAGGCGCTCCTTGCGTGACAGTCCCGCGCCGAAGGAGCACAGCACGCTCACGAGCGGACGCTGAAGCAGGATCAACAGCGCCGCGAGGACAACCGTCGGGACGAGGAGCTGCTCGACCGTGTCCAGCGAGACGAGGGCGGAGATCGACACGAAGAGGACGCCGATGCCGATGGACACGATCGGGTCGAAGAACGCATCGCCCGCGTCCGTCGTAGCCCCGAAGCGCTTGGCAACGCGCGGCGCGGTGATGCCCATGAGCAGCGCTGCGAGTAGCCCGCTGTCATCACTGACGAGGTTGGCCAGGCCGGCGGTGACGAGAACTGAACCGAGCACCACCTGGGTCGCCAGCATCGGGTTGTGGCGGGTGAGCTTGCCCCCAACGACAAAGAGCGCGGTGCCGATCGCCGCGGCGACCACGGCCACGAGGACGCCCGCGAAGAAAGTGGCGAAGCCCTCGGGGATGGTGTCCGCGTCACTGGCCTTGATGATCTGGAAGACGACCACCGCCACGAGGGCGCCGACCGGATCGAGGATCGTGCCTTCCCATACCAGGATGCCGCGCACGCGTCCGGTCGGTCGGGCGAAGTCCAGGATGGGATTGATCACCGTCGGTCCGGACACGATGAGAATCGACCCCAGCATCACGGCAATGGGCCACGGCAGGCCGATGATGAAGTGTGCTCCGACCGCCGCGAGCGCACCGGTGAGGGGCGCGCCGATCCAGACGAGGCGGCGTACGACGTTGCGCTCCTTCGGCTGCAACGTGATCTTGCTGAGCCCGACGCCGCCCTGAAAGAGGATGATCGCCACGACGAAGTCCACGGCGATAGGGAAGACCGACCCCAGAACCGCCCCCGGGGTGTCATTGGGCGCGATGATGCCGAGCAGGAATCCCGCGGGCAGCAGCAACACGAGCGCCGGGATCCGCAATTTGGGCGCGATCACCTGACAGGCGGTGGCGATGCCGAAGACAAGGACGACGGCCAGGATGATCTGCTGGGCCGTCGGCTCGGACACGGCGCTCACTCTAGGGGCGGCGCAACCCAGGCGAGGCCGCCTCGCCGAGGCAGCCCGGCAGGGGTGGTCTCACCAACCCTGCGAGGCCATACAGTGCGCACATGACCAGACGTCCCCTGTCCCTGCTGGGAGTTAGCCTCGCCTCCGCCGCCCTCGTCGTGGCCTCGGCGGCGCCGGCCTCAGCCCACGCCATCGTGGACCTCACCGGCGAGCCGGCCTACGCCGGCAAGACCTCGGTCATGAGGCTGGAGATTCAGCACGGCTGCCTGCAGAACGAGACCGGCATCGACAAAATTGCGGCGTACTTCGGCAAGAAGTTCGGCCGGGTCAAGCCCGCCGCGGTCACCGGATGGACGAGCACGTCCAAGCGCACCGCGGATGGCCGCAAGATCGTGTGGAAGCTCACGGGCTCCGTGCCGGCGTTCAACACCCCGACGTACTTCCCGATGATGATCACCTGGCCAGCCAAGGCCGGGGTCTACGGCGTCCCCGTGAGGCAGTGGTGCGGGAGCGAGACCAACATCTGGGACGAGCCCGACGGTCCGGCGACGGCGAACAAGCCGTCTCCCCCGCTCTACCCGCTCCCCCAGATCAAGGTCGTCTCGCCCCGCTGACGTTCGTTCACTGGCGACTTATCGCTGGCGACACGCCGTTCCGGGGTGCGATACCCCGCCACTCAACGAACTCTTTACTCGAGTCACACCCAGCACAGTTGGCGCGAGCGTCACGCATCACAGCGCCACCGTGTCCGCAAATGCGCGGTTTGCCCTTCACGCGTCGTTCACTCTCACTACTCTCCGCGCATGGCGATGACCAAGGACCCCCAGACCACATCCGGATTCGACCGCTGGTTCTCCCTGACCAAACGCGGTTCCACTATCGGCCGAGAGATCCGCGGCGGCGTCGTGACGTTCGTGACGATGGCCTACATCGTCGTGCTCGGCCCGCTCATCCTCGGGACGGCCACTGACGGCACAGGCTCGCTGATCGGCGGATTCAGCGATGTCGGGGGTGCTATCCCTGCCGTCGCCGCGGTGATGGCACTCGTCGCCGGTGTCATGTCGATCCTCATGGGGCTGATCGGCCGAATCCCGATCGCGATCGCCGCGGGGCTGGGACTGCTGCCCGTCGTCGCCTTCTCGCTCGCCCCGCGCATGACCTGGGCCGACGCGATGGGCCTGGTCATCCTCGAGGGCGTCCTCGTGCTGGTCCTCGTGCTCGTCGGGCTGCGCAAGAAAGTCTTCGATGCGATCCCCGAACCGCTGAAGTATGCGATCGGCGTCGGCATCGGACTCTTCATCACCCTCATCGGCCTGGTCGACGCGGGCAT
>JBMTDJ010000127.1:0-3718 GCA_049431945.1 Candidatus Nanopelagicales bacterium
CGGTGCAGCAGCCGCTCCTGCTCTTCCGCAGCGCGGAGGACCATGTCGTCGAGGCATCCAACGCCGCGTTCATCCTCGATCACGTGTCCAGCGTCGACAAGACCGAGGTCGTGCTGCCTGACTCCTACCACGTGGCCACGCTCGACAATGATGCCGAGACGATCGTGACCGGCAGCATCGACTTCGTCCGCCGACTGAGCTGAGGCCATGTCCGGCTCCGGTCTGCCCGCCGCGGCGTACACCAAGCTCGTCGATGTCGATCCGCCGATCGTCGAGCACGTGCTCGACCTCCTCTCGCAGGCAGGGATCCCGGCCTATGCCGAGCCGCTCGTCGGTGACACCGGGCCCTATCGAGACGTACGCGCGCCCGATCGACCCACGACGCGCATCTACGTCGAGCGCACCCGCCTCGACGCGGCCCGCGGTGCGATCGCACACGGACTTCCCTCGCTGAAAGCCGACTTCCACGCCGATGCGGCGGCCCGCGCTGATGCAGATGACATGCGTCGAGCATCGTCGGAGCGCATTGACGCAGCCTGGGAGGACATCGTCGCCGGCTTCCACGCGTCAGAGCCACCCACGCGTCCCGACGCAGCGGGGTCAGGGCTCTCGGCCCGCCTTGTGCGCGAGCACTCCCAGTCGCCAACTCCGGACTCACCTCCCGCGGCTGGCCCGCGCGACTACGTCCTGCCCGACGATCCCGATGATGAAGGCTTCACGCCTCCACCTCCGCCTCCGATACCGCGTCCTCGCGATCGCTTCGACACCATCGCGTGGGCCGGGATCCTCGGCGGCCCGCTCATCATCGTCATGGCGTTCGTCTTCGGACTGGGTGGCTGGGTCGCCGCGGCCGGTTTCGCCGCGTTCACCGCGGGCTTCGTCACCTTGATCGCACGCACCTCGGACCGCGACGCCGGCGACGACGGCGCGGTGGTCTAGCCCTTAAGAGACTTCAGCGACTCGACGCTTCAGGCCCTTGAGAGCGGTGTCGACGATGACCCGCTCCGCCTTGCGCTTGATCATGCCGATCATCGGGATCTTCACGTCGACGGCCAATCGGTAGTGCACGGTCGTGACACCGTCGTGCTCGTCCAGCAGGTAGGTGCCGTCCATTCCCGTGAGCATGTCGCCTGACGTCAGTTGCCAGGACACCCGCGCGTCGCCGTCCCAGTCGTAGAGCAACTCGTAGGTGTCGCGTATCGGCCCGGACTCCAGGTGAAAGCGGGCACGGAGGGGTCGACCCTGCGCATCCGCCTCGAGCACAGTGACCTCGGTGATGCCATCACTCCATTGCGGGTACGCAGGAAGGTCGGCGATGACGTCCATGATCGTCGTCGCAGGAGCATCGATATCGATGCTCGACTCAGTCTGGTCAGCCATGCGCTTGTCGCGCCTCCCCTGGTCGCCTGGAGCCTTCCATCTCGTCCTTGAGAGACCACACCACGCGCTTCCACGCGATGGCGTGCCGACGGCGGAGCCGATCCATCTCGCGCCGTCCCCGCGCGGAATCCGGCAGGGGGCGGGGGGTGGGGGGCGAGCGGGCCCCGGGGGGCGCCCCCCGGAGGTAGTAGTGCACGATGACGCCGTCCCCGTGGGATTCCAGCCAGACCTCAGCCGAGCCCAGCAATTCGCCGGTGACCGACCAGCGCACCCCGTCGAGGCCGCGATCCATGAAGACGGACAGGTCGAGGGTCGGCCACCACTGGCGCCAGCGCATGGGGTCGGCCACGACGGCCGCCAGACGGGCGCGCTCGACGACGACGTACGTCTCGTCCACGAGGTCCACGCCAGCCACGGGCCCAGGATAGGTGGCGGCCGGACCGGATCGGGCACTGAGGTTGGGCGTTCAGGTAGCCCTGAGGTGCCCCATCCCCTAGCGTGAAGGGAGCTACGTCGCACCGAATCCTCGGTGGACCTGACAGGGGAGAGACTGTGAAGACCGAGTTCAGCGTCGCCGCCATCATCCCGCCGCCCACGTCGGGCAGCCTCGTCGACGACATCGTCGACAACGCCCAGACCGCCCCGCATCACATCGCCCTCTCCGTCCATCGAGGAGGCGCGTGGGTGGGCGTGACCTCGCAGCAGTTCCTCGATCAGGTCAAGGCTGTCGCCAAGGGCATCGTCGCCTCGGGCGTGGAGCCGGGCCAGCGAGTCGCGATCATGTCGCGCACACGCTACGACTGGACCGTCGCCGACTACGCGATCTGGTACGCCGGCGCCACGGTCGTGCCCATCTACGAGACGTCATCGGCCGAGCAGGTCGAGTGGATTCTCAGCGACTCCAATGCCGTGGGCGTCTTCCTCGAAAGCGCGAAGAACAAGTCCGTCTTCGACGAGGTCGCCGATCGCCTTCCTGACTGCACACGCGCGTGGGTCTTCGACGACGGTGCGCTCGACAACCTGGCCGCAGCGGGTGCAGGCATCTCGGACGAAGAGCTCGAGAGCCGTCGCGCGACCCTCAACCCCGAGTCGCTGGCGACGATCATCTACACATCAGGGACCACCGGGCGCCCCAAGGGCTGCATGCTCACGCACGGCAACTTCATGTTCGAGGTCTCCAACATCGTCGCCGGGATGCCGCAGCTCTTCTCCGTCCAGGGAGCGTCCACCCTGCTGTTCCTGCCGCTAGCCCACGTCTTCGGCCGGATCATTCAGCTCGGGTGCATCCACTCGGGCACACGCCTGGGTCATGCTCCGGACGTCAAGAATCTCCTTGGCGACCTGCAGTCGTTCCAGCCGACATTCCTCCTGGCCGTGCCCCGCGTCTTCGAGAAGGTCTTCAACTCGGCCCAACAGAAGGCCACCGCTGAGGGCAAGGGCAACATCTTCAACACGGCGGCGCAGACGGCCATCGACTACAGCAAGTCGCTCGACACCGGCGGCCCCGGCTTGGGACTGAAGCTCAAGCACAAGGTGTTCGACCGGCTCGTCTACGGCAAGTTGCGCGCGGCCATGGGCGGCAAGATCGCATGGGCCGTCTCGGGCGGTGCTCCGCTCGGCGACCGCCTCGGCCACTTCTTCCGCGGGATCGGCGTCACGATCCTCGAGGGATACGGCCTCACTGAGACCTCCGCCGCCACCACCGTCAACCGTCCCGACGCCATCAAGATCGGCACGGTCGGCCAGCCCTTCCCCGGCGCGAGCGTCAAGGTGGCCGCCGACGGCGAACTCATGCTCGCCGGCGCCCAGATCTTCAAGGGCTACTGGAACAACCCCACCGCGACCGCGGAAGCCATTGAGCCCGACGGCTGGTTCCACTCGGGTGACATCGGCGAGATCGACGACCAGGGCTTCGTCAAGATCACCGGGCGCAAGAAGGAGCTCATCGTCACGGCCGGCGGCAAGAACGTCGCCCCCGCGGTCCTTGAGGACCGCCTGCGCGCGAACTGGCTCGTCAGCCAGTGCATGGTCGTCGGTGATGGCCAGCCCTTCATCGCCGCACTCGTGACGATCGATCCGGAGTCCTTCCCGGGCTGGCTCAAGCAGGCCGGCAAGCCGGAGGGGTCAACGGTCGCGTCCATGACGAACGACCCGGATCTCATCGCCGAGATTCAAAAGGCCGTCGATGAGGCCAACAAGGCGGTGTCCCACGCCGAGGCCATCAAGAAGTTCACTATCCTTCCCGAGGATTGGACCGAGGAGGGTGGTCAGATGACGCCCTCGATGAAGCTCAAGCGCAACGTCGTCATGAAGGAGTTCGCATCCGAGGTCGACGCTC
>JBMTDJ010000128.1:0-3708 GCA_049431945.1 Candidatus Nanopelagicales bacterium
ACTTGCCGAAGTGGATGTTGTGGTGCGCGATCTGCGAGTACGACGCGGATGATCCGGCGAGAAGCAGGAAGCAGGAGGGCGAGTAGTCCAGTCGACGCACGCCCCAGGGCGAGCGGCCGAGCAGGTCCCGGTAGGCGACGGGCAGGTCGGGGTTGAGCACGACCACGTCGGCCTCGATGCGCTCGCCGTCGGCGGTGTGGACGGCGACGGCGCGCTGACCCCGAGTCTCCACTCGGGTCACCTCGGTGCCGTAGCGGAACGTCACGCCGTGCTTCTCGGCGGCCGCGGCCATGGCCTGCGGCACGGCGTGCATGCCGCCCTTGGGGAAGTACACGCCGGCCACCGAGTCCATGTAGGCGATGACGGCGTAGATCGCGAGAGCGTCGTACGGCGACAGTCCTGCGTACATGGCCTGGAAGGAGAAGACGCGCTCCGTGCGCGGATCGCGGAGGAACTCGCGCACCTTGGGAGCGAGCTTGCGGAAGCCGCCGATCGCGACCAGCCGCGCGAGGTTGGGGGTGAGCAGGTCGAAGGGGCTGTCGATGTTGCGGTCGATGAAGTCGGTCATCTCGTAGCGGTAGAGCTGCGAGACGAAGTCGACATAGCGGCGGTAGCCCGCGGCCTCGTCGGGGCCGATGACTGCGCGGATCTCGTCAGCCATCTCGTCCACGTTCGCGTGCACGTCGAGTCGCGATCCATCGGGGTAGAACGCTCTATACAGGGGAGCGACAGGCGTGAGTTCGAGCCAGTCGTCCATATCCTCGCCGACGCTGTCGAAGGCATCGGCGATGAGGTCGGGCATCGTGAGCACGGTCGGGCCCGTGTCGATGTGGAAGGCGCCGGAAGCCGACTCCAACTCGATCCGTCCCGCGCGACCACCGGGCACCTGCTCACGTTCGATGACCGTGACCTCGCGGCCAGCGCCGGCCAGGCGCATCGCCGCGGAGAGGCCACCGAGGCCCGCGCCCACGACGACGATCTTGTTCGTCGGTCCGACGACGGTGCGAGGCATCACACGCTCCTTCGCGTGGCGGCGTACGCGAGGCCCGTGAGGACTTCGCGCGACGGATCGTGCAGGTGCACTGAGTCAAGCGATGCGATCGCCTGGTCGGTGAGAGAGGTGATGAGCGACTCGGCGTGATCGAGGGCCCCTGTCTCGGCGATCACGTCGCGGAGGAGAGCGACTCCGGTGGCATCGAGGCCCGGGTCGCCGAGGTGGCGACGGATCTGCGCTGCCTGAGCGGGGGACGAGCGGTCCATGGCCGTGGCGATGAGCACCGTGCGCTTGCCCTCTCGAAGGTCGTCCCCGGCCGGCTTGCCGGTCTCGTGGGGATCACCGAAGACGCCGAGCACGTCGTCACGCAGTTGGAAGGCCTCACCGAGCGGCAGTCCATAGCCGGAGTACGCCGCCGCGATGGCGGCATCCGCCCCTGCCAGAGCAGCGCCCATGTGCAGCGGACGCTCAATGGTGTACTTCGCGGACTTGAAGCGCACGACGCGCATGGCGCGCTCGACCGATCCGCCGCCTCGCGCCTGCTCGAGCAGGTCAAGGTACTGACCTGCCATGAGTTCGGTGCGCATCTCGTCATACACCCGCTTGGCCGCATGCAGGCGATCGTCGGGTACGCCGCTGGTGAGCAGGAGCTCGTCGGCCCACGACAGGCAGAGATCGCCGAGGAGGATGGCCGCTCCCACGCCGAATGCCTCCGGCGACCCGAGCCACTCGGATCCCCTGTGCAGCATGGCGAAGCGGTGGTGGGCCGAGGGCATCCCGCGACGCGTGTCGGACCCGTCCATGACGTCGTCGTGGATGAGCGCGCAGGCCTGGAGGAATTCCAAGGCCGCCGCGGCACGGAGAGCCTGCTCGGTGTCTGTGCCGCCCGCGCCGCGGTAGCCCCACCAGCAGAAGGCGGGCCGCAGGCGCTTCCCGCCGCTCAGCAGATCGCTCACCGCCTCCACGAGGGGATCGAGGTCATCGCTCACGCCATCGAGGATGTCGCGCTGGCTCGAGATGAAGTCATCGACGGTCTTCTGCACTCGAGGACGGAGATCGTCGACGTCGAGCGGGGAGGCCATGCGTTCAGCCTAGGGGCAGTGGTGGTGGCCCGCATGCCTGCGGGCTGGGATCGAGTCAGGCGCGGCCGATGGCGTCGGCGACGATCTCGGCACTGATGCCTACGAGGGGCAGGCCTCCTCCGGGATGCGACGACCCTCCGACGAGGTAGAGACCGGGCACGGGGGAGATGTTGGCTGGGCGAAGGAATGCCGCTCGCACCCCGTTGCTGCTGCTCCCGTAGATGGAACCACCCGGCGCTCGCACGTCTCGCTGGAGGTCGGCGGGCGTGCGAATCTCGCGCCAGAGCACACGGTCGCGGACATCGAAGCCGCGTCGCGCCATGACGTCGAGGATGTGATCGGCGTAGCTCTCGCGTATGGAGTCCCAGTTCGTGGGGCCGTTGCGTGGAGCATTGACGAGCACGAACCACGATTCATGGTCGTCGTCCGGGCGCATGCGGGGATCATCCGGCGCGCACACGTAGATCGTGGGGTCGGCGACAGGGCGTCCGCCGAAGACCGCGTCGAACTCCGCGTCGTAGTCGGCGGGAAACCAGACGTTGTGATGCTGCAGGCCGGGAGTCCGCCCTCGCACGGCGAGGAGGAGCACGAATCCGGCGAGCGAGGGAGTCGCGCGGCGCACGGTACGCAGGGGCCGCGCAGCACGCGGATCGTCGACCATGTGCGCGTATAGGTGCTCCGCATCGGAGTTCGCCACGACGATGTCGGCATCGATGCGCTCGCCGTCGGCGAGTTCGACGGCCTGGACACCGTGGGGATCGCTGAGGACGCGGGTGACGTCGGCTCCCGTGCGCATCGTCACGCCACGCTCCTCGCAGCGTGCGACGAGGGCGTCGGCCAGGGTTGCCAGGCCACCGCCCAGATGCCACGCGCCGAACTCCTGCTCGACGTAGGGAACCGTCATGAGCGCCGCGGGCGCCCTGCGCGGATCAGATCCCTGGTACGTCGCATAGCGGTCGAGAATCATCACCTGGCGGGGATCGCGCAGGTGCTTGCATCCCAGGCGCCGAAGCGACGTGAAGGGTGCGACCGCCTTGACCTCGCGCGGATCGGTGGCCAGTCGAATCAGCGTCCCGGCACCCTCGAGGGGCGACTGGATGAAGGGCCTGCGAGTGATGCGCCAGACCTCCGCTGCCCGGGCCATGAGGTCTCGCCAATCCTGTGTTGCGCGGCCGCCGAGTTGGTCGCCCATCGCGCGCGCGATGCGCCCGGGGTCGGTGCCGGGAACCTCGAGTGTGCTGCCATCGGGGAATCGGTAGGCGAACGCCGTGTCGAGCGGGACGATGTCGACTGATTCCTCCAGTGCCTTGCCCGTCTTGAGGAAGAGGTCGCGGTACACCGCCGGAAGTGTGAAGAGGCTGGGGCCGGTGTCGAACACGAAGCCGTCGCGCTCGTAGCGAGCGAGCTTGCCGCCGTAGCGCGCGCCCTGCTCGAGGAGGGTGACGTCGTGACCCTTGACTGCGAGGCGGGCAGCGGCCGCCATGCCGCCGACGCCACCACCGATGACGACGACGTGAGACACGCGATCAGCCTAGGGGGCGGCGGTCATGGCATGACGCGAGTCGCGGGCAGTGGCCCCACTCTCGGCGATGTCGGTGCTCGCCGGCCACTCGGTCGACCAACTGGCAGCCA
>JBMTDJ010000129.1:0-3674 GCA_049431945.1 Candidatus Nanopelagicales bacterium
CAGCCTCGCGCTCGGCCTCGAGCTCCTCGGCGGTGCAGTAGCAGGGATAGGCGTGGCCGGCCTCCACCAGGCGTCGGGCGACGTCGGCGTAAATGTCCATCCGCTCGGACTGCCGGTAGGGCCCATAGTCGCCACCCACTTCCGGCCCCTCATCCCAGTCCAGGCCCAGCCAGCGCAGCGAATCGAGCAGCATGAGATACGAGTCCTCGGAGTCACGCTCGGCGTCGGTGTCCTCGATGCGGAAGACGAAGGTGCCGCCATGGTGACGTGCGAACGCCCAGTTGAACAGCGCGGTCCGTGCCATACCGACGTGGGGGTTGCCGGTTGGCGACGGGCAGAAGCGCACGCGGATGTCAGAGGAAGGCACCCGCGGAGCCTACCGGGGCCGCTCCGCGCGAACGAACGTCGTTGAGTGGCGGGGTATCGCAGGCTCCTACGGCAAGTCGAGTGCGAGGGCGGTGTAGACCAGGTCCGACTCCCAGGCGAAGGACCCTGAGACCCAGCCCACGCCGAGTTCGGCTGCGAGCCGCTCCCCCAGTCGTGCGGTCCACGACCCCCCTGACTGTTCAATGACGTCGGCTTCGTCGAATCCGATGTGACGACCGACGTGCGGATGCGCTGCCTTGTAGATCGACTCCTTGGCGGCGAAGACCACAGCCACTTCAGGCGGCGACGGCCAGCGCTCCCGCTCAGGGTCGATCAGGCAACGCCGTACGACGGCCCTGAGCTGGGATTCCCCGAGCAGGGGGGCGATGTCCACTCCCATCCCCATGGCCGCGTTGCTGGCGACAGCACAGGCGATACCGCTGTGGTGCGAGATGGATCCGGTGACGCCTTGCGGCCACGCGGGGGCGCCGTCAGAGGTGCGGCCCAGCACTCCCCCATCAACGACACCGACGCGGCGCATCGCTTCTGCCGCCGCGAGCCGACCGGCGAGGAATTCTGCGCGACGGGCGGACCCGGATTCCCCGACCATCGTCGAGACGCTCGCGACATCGATGCGTACGCCGACACAGCCGACGGGGAGCGCGACGGGCAGGTCGGCGAAAGTCGGTGTCATCCCGCGACGGAGTTGGCGAGAATTCCGATTCCCTCGATCGTGACCTCGACGTCGTCGCCATCACGCAGCGGACCGACACCGGCGGGGGTACCCGTGAGGATGATGTCACCGGGCAGCAGGGTCATCACGGTGCTGATCCACGACACGAGTTTCGGGACAGAGTGGACCAGGTGGGAGGTGCGCGACGACTGGCGCTCGTCGTCGTCCACGTGGCACGTGATGGCCAGGTCGGAGACGTCGAGATCAGTCACGACCCAGGGACCGAGGGGGCAGAAGGTGTCGAATCCCTTGGCCCGACCCCACTGGCCGTCGGCCTTTTGCAGGTCACGCGCGGTCACATCGTTGGCGCAGGTGTAGCCGAGGATGACCTCGTGCACGCGGTCCTCTGGGACCTCGCGGCACAGGCGGCCGATGACGATGGCGAGCTCGGCCTCGTGCTCCACCTGCTGCGACATGGCCGGAAGGCGGATCTGTGCCCCCGGGCCGATCACGGACGTATTGGGCTTGAGGAAGATCATCGGTTCCGTGGGCACGTCGTTGCCCATCTCGGCCGCGTGCGCGGCGTAGTTGCGCCCCACCGCAATGACCTTGCTCGGCAGGACCGGCGCGAGGAGTCGGGCTTGGGCGCCGGTGATCTCCTGACCGGTGAAGGTGATCTCGCCGAAGGGGTGCACGTCGATTACGCGCAGACGCGCATCCACGGGTAGGTCGGCGTCGCGGTCATCGACTCCCTCGACGGACGCGAAGACGACATCGGATCCGACGGCGACACGGGCGATGATCACGCCGTGACCCTATCGAAGGATCAGGCCACCGGAGCGGCTGCGCGGAGCAGGCTGTACGCCAGGGCATCCTCGAGCGCGATCCAGGAGGCCGCGATGACGTTCTCGTGCACGCCGACGGTGCTCCAGGACGCGTCGCCATTGCTGGTGCCGATGAGCACGCGGGTGACGGCGTCCGTGCCCGCGACCCCCTCGAGGATGCGCACCTTGTAGTCCGTGAGGTGCACACTCTCGACCTGCGGGAAGAGCCGCACGAGCGCACGGCGCAAGGCCCTGTCGAGGGCATTCACCGGGCCGTTGCCCTCAGCGGTGACGATGACACGCTCGCCGCCGGCGTGGACCTTAACCGTGGCCTCGCTCATCACACGGCCATCAGCCTGCTGCTCGACAATCGTGCGCCACGACTCGACCGTGAAGGGCTGCGGACGACCACCGTGCGCCTCGTCGAGAACGAGGAGCTCGAAGGAAGCATCGGCCGCCTCGAATGTCCACCCGGCTGCTTCGAGGTCCTTCACCCGTTCGACGACCTTGGCCAGGGTCGATGCGTCGTCGGCAGCGGCGAGACCGAGTTCGCGCGCCTTGAGCTCCACGGATGCCCGACCAGCCATCTCGGTGATGAGGATGCGCTGGTCGTTGCCGACGATTTCAGGGTCAATGTGGTTGTAGAGCTCGGGGTTGACCTTGATCGCGCTGGCATGGAGGCCGGCCTTGTGGGCGAAGGAGGAGATTCCGGCATAAGGCTGATGCGTGTTGGGGGCGATGTTGGCGATCTCAGCGATGGCGTGCGAGACGCGCATGGTCTCGCGGAGTTTGCCCTCGGGAAGCACCCTCATGTCGAGCTTGGTCTCGAGGTTGGCGACCACCGGAAAGAGGTCGGCGTTGCCGGTGCGCTCGCCGTAGCCGTTGGCGGTGCACTGCACGTGGGTGACACCTGCTTCCACGGCGGAAATGGTGTTGGCAATGGCGCATCCGGTGTCGTCCTGGCAGTGGATGCCCAGGCGCACGCCCGAACGATCCTTGACGTCCTGCACGATCTCGAACATCCCGTGGGGCAGCATCCCGCCGTTGGTGTCGCACAGGACGCCGACATCGGCACCAGCCGCGAAGGCGACCTCGAGGATGCGTACGCCGTAATCTCTATCGTGCTTGTAGCCATCGAAGAAGTGCTCGAGATCGACGAACACGCGTCGACCCTGCTCGCGGATGTATCGCACGGTGTCGGCGATCATCGCGAGGTTTTCTTCGAGCGTCGTGCGCAGTGCCTCCTCGACGTGCCGGACGTCGGATTTGGCGACGAGGGTGACCACGGGTGCCTGCGAGTCGAGCAGGGCGCGCACCTGCGCGTCGTCCTCGACCTTGGACCCGGCCTTGCGCGTCGCGCCGAAGGCGACCAGCTGCGCGGTCTGCAGGTCGAGCTCCTCCCGCGCGCGAGCGAAGAACTCCGTGTCCTTGGGCATCGCGCCGGGCCAGCCACCCTCGATGAAGCCGACGCCGTAGCCGTCGAGCAGGCGCGCGACCGCGAGCTTGTCATTGACGCTGTAGGCGATGCCCTCGCGCTGGGCTCCATCGCGCAGGGTCGTGTCATAGACATGGAAGGAGTCCCCCAGGGGCAGGGTGGCCATGTCGTCCTCCTCAAGCAAAAAGCCCCTCGCGGGTGCGAAGGGCTGCGCATCGATGCCGCGGGGCGGCGCCGATGCGCTAGGTAATGATGATGCTGCTGTGCACGATGTGGAGTCTAGACCCCCTCCCGGGCCTCTGGGAAGGGCCCGCCTCAGGAGTCGATGATCTTGTGCATCCAGGCGTGCTTGTCCGGGGCTGCACCCGTCTGGATG
>JBMTDJ010000130.1:0-3662 GCA_049431945.1 Candidatus Nanopelagicales bacterium
GGCCGTGCTTGATCGGATCGAGGTCGGTGATGCCGAGGGCGTAGGCCACCATCGCGCCCGCGGCCGAGCCTCGGCCCGGTCCCACGCGGATGCCATTGTCCTTGGCGTGGCGGACGAGGTCGGCGACGACGAGGAAGTAGCCGGGGAAGCCCATCTGCGCGATGACGCCGAGCTCGTAGGCCGCCTGCCGACGCACGTCGTCGGGTACGCCGGAGGGATAGCGCCGGGCGAGACCCCGCTCCACCTCGGCCACGAGCCATGACTCCTCGGTCTCGCCGGCCGGCACGGTGAACTGGGGCATGAGGTTGGCACCCTCGTTGAAGGACACCTCGCAGCGCTCGGCGATGAGCAGGGTGTTGTCGCAGGCCTCGGGCAGCTCGCGCCACACATCGCGCATCTCGGCCGAGGTCTTGAGATAGAAGTCGCGCGCGTCGAAGCGGAATCGCTTGGGATCATCCATCGTCGTACGCGTGCCAATGCACAGCAGCACATCGTGTGTGTCGGCGTCACCGGCGTTGACATAGTGAAGGTCGTTGGTCGCGACCAGCGGCAGGTCGAGCGACCGCGCGATCTTGAGCAGGCCCTCGCGGAAGCGCCGCTCGATCGCAAGGCCGTGGTCCATAACCTCGACGAAGTAGTTGTCCCGGCCGAGGATGTCTCGCATATCGGCAGCGGCGGCTAGGGCCTTGTCATCATTGCCCGCCTGGAGCCAGCGGTTGACCTCTCCTGAGGGGCAGCCGGTCGTGCCGATGAGCCCGCTGCCATAGGTCTGCAGAAGCTCACGATCGAAGCGCGGCTTGAAGTAGTAGCCCTCGAGGCTCGCGAGCGAGGCGAGTCGGAAGAGGTTGTGCATGCCCGGGGTGTTCTCCGCCCACAGCGTCATGTGGGTGTAGCTCTGGGTGCCGCGGCCTCCCGAGCCATCCTCGCTATTGCCCTCGTCGAAGCCGCCGCCGAAGTCGAACGCCCGGCGCTCGAAGCGACCTTGCGGGGCGTAGTAGCCCTCGAGCCCGATGATGGGCTTGACGCCGGCGGCATGGGCGGCCTTGTAGAAGTCGTAGGCGCCGTACAGCGTGCCGTGATCGGTCATCGCGATGGCGGGCATGCCCTGCTCGGCGGCCGCCGACATGAGGTCGGGTAGCCGGCTCGCACCGTCCAGCATGGAGAACTCGGTGTGCACGTGGAGGTGGGCGAAGTCGCTGCCTCCGGAAGTCACCCGCTCACCCTATGCCGCGCGACCGACATCGCCTCCCGATCGCCGCGCCGAGCATCGGTCCGGCAGGTCGGTCCTCACAGCGGTCCCGCGGATGGAGGGTCCAACCGCCCCACCCGTCCCGCGGGTCCCGGAAGCCACGCCGCCTCAGGAGGGTGCGCCCACGCGGCCGGCTTTCGATCGCCTGGGCGCGCAACCACGCCGGACAGCGTCAACTCAAGCGCCGTCGGCGAGCTTGTCCAGCGCCGCGGCGAAGTCCGGCGGGTCCGGCGACTCGACGGCGACGAGCACGCCCGTCGCCGGATGCTCGATCTCCAAACGCGCGGCGTGCAGGGCCGGACGAGTGAGCCCGACCCTCTGCGCCAGCGTGGGATCCGCGCCGTACGTCGCGTCACCCACGAGCGGATGGCGCATGGCTGCCATGTGGGCCCTGATCTGATGCGTGCGCCCGGTCTCGAGATCGACCTCGAGCAGGCTCGCGTGCGGGAAGGCCTCGAGCGTCTCGTAATGCGTGACGCTGGGTCGCCCGCCAGTGACGACGGCCATCCTGTAGTCCGCGCTGGGATGACGACCGATCGGAGCATCGATGGTGCCGGTGAGCGGATCGAGATGGCCTTGCGCGATCGCGCGGTAGATCTTGGTCGGGGTGCGCTCCTTGAACTGTCGCTTCAAGTCGGTGTACGCCGACTCGCTCTTGGCGACGACCATGAGACCGGTCGTGCCGACGTCGAGCCGGTGCACAACACCCTGCCGTTCGGCGGCGCCCGATGTCGAGATGCGGTAGCCCGCCGCGGCGAGGCCGCCGACGACCGTCGGGCCGTCCCAGCCGGGGCTCGGATGGGCCGCAACGCCGACCGGCTTGTCGATGATGACGATGTCGTCATCGTCGTAGACGATGAGCATCCCCTCGACGGGCTCGGGCGCGACGGGGGCGGCAGCCTCGGGCATCGTCACCTCGAGCCAGGTGTCGGCGACGAGACGGTCGGACTTGCCCGCCGCACGCCCGTCGACACTGACGGCACCGGCGGCGCACAGGTCGGCGGCCGCAGAGCGGGACAGGCCGAGCAGTCGGGAGAGGCCGACATCGACGCGCTCGCCAGCGAGCCCTTCGGGGACGGGCAGGTGTCGAGTGTCAGGCATGGCGCTCAGTCCTGAGCGGCCGCGCCCGCGGGCGACTCGGCGGCACCGCTGGGCTTGCCGGAGAGCTCGACGCCCCGGACCGTGAGGATGACCATGAGGATGGCCGACCCGACGATAGCCATGTCCGCGACGTTGAACACCGGCCAGTTGGGCAACTGCAGGAAGTCGACGACGTACCCCTGTCCCGGGCCGGCGTACTCCTCGCCGAACCCCGGTGGCCGGATGAGGCGATCGATGAGGTTGCCCACCGCGCCGCCGAGGAGGCCGCCCAGCGCGATCGCCCAGGCCACGCTCACTAGACGCGTGGCCGTGCGGATGATGACGATCGCGACCACGACGGCGATGATGGCGAACAACCAGGTGAAGCCCGCCCCGATGCCGAACCCGGCTCCGGTGTTCTCGACGAAGGTCAGCTGGAACCATGTGCCCACGACCTGGATGGGCCCCTCGCCAGCCGCGATGCGCGGCTGGAGGGTGGCCAGCGCCCACACCTTGGTGAGCTGGTCGATAACGATGACGATGGCAGCGACGGCCAGCGTGACCCACACGAGCCCTCGGCGGCGGGGAGCATCGACACCTGAGTCCGCCAGGTGCTGCTCGACGTTGTCACCGGGCGAGCCCGACAGGGGCGGCTTGGCCGACCCGCCGGGCCACGCCGGGGCAGGACCCTCAGGGATATCGCTGGAGGGAACGTCGGCCTCGGGGGAACTCACCTGACCAGGCTACGGCACTCCCTGTCGCAGCTACCGACACAACGTCGTCTCACTCTGCCGTGCTCCGCCCGTCATCGACGCCCGGAAAACGCGGCAGAGTGAGATGACGTGAGGCGGCGGCGAGGTGGGGACGCACAGCGCGCCTAGTAGGCCCGGCGCTCCTCGAGCTCCTTGCAGGCCAGGCACATCGTCGCCCGCGGGAACGCCTGGAGTCGGTACTTGCCCACCGGCTTCTCGCAGATCTCACACATGCCGTAGGTGCCGTTGTCGATGCGCGCGAGGGCATGCTCGGTCTGCTGCAGCATGTCGCGCGCATTGTTGGCTAGGGACATCTCGTGCTCGCGCTCGAAGGTCTTGCTGCCAGCATCGGCCTGGTCATCGCCGGCCCCGTCACCGCTGTCAGCGACGAGCTCGGCGATGTCTTGCTCGCTGATGGCGATCTCCTCGAGCAGCCGCACCACGTCGGCATCGAGCGCCTTGCGCACCTCGGCGATCTCCGCCGGGGTCCATGGAGACTCGTCCTCGCGTACGGCGAGTCGCTTCTTCGCGGGGGCCGCCTTCTTAGCCGGAGCGGCCTTCTTGACCGGGGCCGCCTTCTT
>JBMTDJ010000131.1:0-3606 GCA_049431945.1 Candidatus Nanopelagicales bacterium
TGTCGCCGTACGGCGAGACGAAGGTGATCGGCGAGTGGATGGTGCGCGATGAGGCCATCGCTCGGGCGGACTCCACGCCACTGTCGTGGGTGTCGCTGAGGTACTTCAACGTGGCCGGCGCGGGATCCCCCGACCTAGGCGACACGAGCGTCAACAACCTCATCCCCATGGTCTTCGCGGCTCTCGATCGGGGCGAGGCGCCGCAGGTCTTCGGCACTGACTACCCCACCGGCGACGGATCCTGTGTGCGTGACTACATCCACGTGAGCGACCTGGCGGCGGCTCACGTCGCCGCTGCGGATCTGGCCGAGTCGTCCGAGGTCGCGGCAACCTTCAATGTGGGCACGGGGATCGGGTCGAGCGTCCTGGACGTCATGTCCGCTGTGTCCGATGTGGTGGGGCGCGACGTCGGTGCGGTGGCTGTGGGACGTCGCGCGGGCGATCCGCCCGAGTTGGTCGCGTCAGTCGATCGAATCGGGGCCGAGTTGGGTTGGACCGCACGCCGCGACCTGCGCGACATGGTCGCCTCGGCATACGCCGCGCGCCGCTGACGTGGCGCGATGGATCTCCATCGCTTGAGCGGGTATCCCGCAAGGTAGCCCCCCTATAGTGCGGGCGTGCGCCGTTCGCCCGTCATCTCTGTCCTTGCCACTGCGATCCTCGCGACGTCTGCGCTCGCGCTCGGTATTGCGCCGGTCCAGGCTGACGGCGTCGCCTCGGACCGCGCTGCATCGAGCCAGGAACGTAGGAAGCCTGCCCAGGTCACGATCATGGGTGACTCGCACTTCCTCATCATGATCAATGACATATTCCCCGGCCAGTATTCAAGTGGCGACGAGGGAACCATCATCAACGACAGGTACCACACCTTCGCCATCAATGGCCTCAAGCTGAGGCAGGTCATGAGGGGCAAGGGCGTCGTCGAGCCGGGGGTGAGCGTCGTCGGGACGACCGATGTGACGGAGTGGCGCAAGGAGATCCGCATGGGTCCGGACACCATCGTCGTGAACCTCGGCACCAATGATGGAGGCCCCAGGGCCGCAGACATCGACAAGTTCATGCGCTTGGCGGGCAAGAACCGAGATGTCTTCTGGGTCAAGCCGCACTACACGAGCTGCCCGGCCTGCCGAGCGATACACGACTACCAACTCGACGCGGCCGCTCAGCGCCACTCGAACCTCTACCTCGTCAAGGTGAGCGATCTCGGGCTCACGCTCGCGTCTGACGGTTTGCATTCCAACGGACTGGCGAACAGTCGTGCCATCTGGAATCGCATCAAGGACACCATCGAGGCGGTCCAGACAGGTCGGGCCGCGGCGCACTCCGTCGGCTGACTCCCCTTAGGTGGGGACGGCAGACTTGGTGATGCGCTCACCGAGGACGATGCGGAAGACCGGGATGTAGCGCCCGGCATTCTCGGCGTACATCTCGAAGGACTTCCAGATCGCGACCATCTGCTCGAAGAGCGCATCGCGCTCGGCGCCCTCAGCCTCCACGAAGGTGCAGCTCCACGCATCGTCATTGATGAGGACGTAGCCCTCGGGGTGCTCCCGGGCGTTGAAGACCCAGCCGGGCACCTTTGCCTGGCCGGCGTTGGACCCCGCGATGCACCAGCCATCGCCAACACGGGCGGCGAGCAGGGGATTGGTGCGCCACTGCCCTGACTTGCGGCCCATCGTGGTGATCCACACGACCTGGGCACCGCCGGGGAAGCGGCGCCACACGCGGCCGCCACTGACCTTGTGGACCACCCGGTGCAGGGCCGTGGTGGTCCGCAGCGAGGTGCCCCAGAAGAGGTCGTACAGGCGCTTGTTCACGCGGCGAGCCTACGCGCGACTCTCGCTTTCGCATCCCTGGCGTGGGACCCTTGGCCCGTGCTCGACGACGGCGTGAATCCTCCGGATCCCAATCCGGCATCGAGGGTGTGGCCCCTCGAGGGCACCACGTGGGTGCTCACCGAGATCCGCGATGCCGACGGTGCCTGGCCGATGCCGGGCGGCATCCGCTCCACCCTGGAGTTCGCGGACGGGCACCTGCACGTCGAGGCAGGATGCAACACCGGCCACGCAAGCATCAGCCTGCACGACGACACGATCCAGATCGGCCCTATGGCGCTCACGCGCATGATGTGCCCGGACATCGCGATGAAGGTCGAGGCGGCCGTCACGTCGGTCCTCACCGGCAAGGTGCCCTATCTGCTCAATGCGGACGTGCTCGCCGTCGGCACAGCGGCGCGACTCCTCGTCTACCGCAGCGACCTGCCTCCCGCTGCCTAGTCGCGCCCGGCGCTCAGATTTCCTTCACCCGCACGGTCGGCGTACCCTCATTGGGACCTTCGGGAGGAATCGTGAAGCTCGCCCTTGTCCTGACGGCAGCGGTTGCCGTGGCGACCACCACGCTCGTGGCTGCGCCGGTGGGAGCGACCCCGCAGCCAGCGGCTGAGGTCGCCCCCCGCGCCCTGGTCTCCAAGTCCTTCACCGTCTTCGGCAAGTTCACCAGCCGCAAGATCGTCGACTATGGCAACGCCAACGGGATCGGCAACCTCACCATCACGCAGGGTGTGCTCGATGACGGAGCTGGCAGCAAGATCGGCACGCTCACGACTGTCATACGCGTTGTGGCTCCTTCGACGAAGAAGGATGCCGAGCTCCGAGATACGCAGTCGGAGATCAAGCTCAAGGACGGTCAGATCTTCGCCCAGGCGGTCAACGAGGACCCGAAGGCGGGGCCGCCCAAGTCGCTCCACATCATGTCGGTCACCGGTGGCACCGGCGCCTACGCATCGGCCCGGGGCACGCTCATCATCTATCCGATGGGCAGCAAGTACCGGATGGCGTACGACATCTTCGTCGAGAAGAACCTGAAGTCCGAGTCGTTCTCCTTCGACACCATCGTCGAGGCAGGTGCGACAGGTGAGGGTCCACAGGGAATCGGTGACGTCGCACTCATGAATGCGACAGGGGGAGACGACTCCTACATCCTCATCGCCACCAGCGCCGGCACGGCGGGCAAGACCGTGATCGATGCGGTCGATATGCAGCTCTTCACCCCTGACGGCACCCTTTTTGCCCGGGCTATCGCGCGTAGCAAGTCGGGGACGGCCACGACCACGACCTTCGCCGTCCTGGGAGGCACCGGCTCCTACTCCGGCTACCGCGGTGAGCTCAAGTTGAGCCCGAATGGCAAGAGCGTCACGGTCAAGCTCGCTGCTCCCGGTGGCAAGTCCAAGCGACTCGCCTGGTTCGAGGATGCCGGCAAGGCGAGCGCCGATGTCGGCATCACGGGCGGCACCTTTGTGGGCGCCGAGGGCTACATGTACAAGACGGCCAAGGTCAACAAGAAGAAGGACCGGATCGGTCAGTACTTCGCCTCTCTCATCACCTACGACGAGATCAACGGTGTGGTTCCTGTCGTCGGCATGATCGAGCAGGAGTTCTCGACCAGCACGGTGATCGTCACCGGCATCACGCTGGGGACCGGCTCGGACGGGGCACCCGTGGCCCGTCCCGTCGTCGGCGGCACCGGTGACGCCGGAGGGGCAGCGGGCCAGGCAACCTCCGTGCAGGAGTCCAGTGGCGTGTGGCGCAAGGCGGCGCGCTTTTGGCG
>JBMTDJ010000132.1:0-3578 GCA_049431945.1 Candidatus Nanopelagicales bacterium
GCCAAGAAGGCAGGGGCGGCCTAGCCCCCATGCCCAAGGAGACCTCGCAGACCCTCGACAGGGGGCTTCGGGTCCTATCGGTGCTTGCCGACTCCCCCGAGGGCCTAACCGTGACCGAAGTCGCGGCGGCCCTCGGGGTGAGTCGTACCGTGGTCTACCGGCTAGTCGTCACCCTCGAGCAGCATGGCCTGGTACGGCGCGGCGCCGATGGCCGCTGCCGCCTCGGGCTCGCCGTGCTCGGGCTCGCGCGCCAAGTCCAGCCCCTCCTCCGCGATGCGGCCATGCCCGTCCTCAGGCGCCTCTCGGAAAGCGTCGGAGCAACCGCCTATCTCGGAGTAGTCGACGGGCAGGACCTCCTCGCGGTCGCCGTGGCCGAACCGCCGCGCTCCGATGTGCATGTGGCCTATCGCCTGGGATCTCGGATTCCCCTCGAACTCGGTGCAGCCGGGCGCGCTGTTCTCGCTGCACGTACGGCCGCGGGGCGGCCACTCGATCCGCCGTGGGTCGTCTCCACCGGTGACACCCCGGGGAGCAGCGGCATCGCGACCCCCGTCGTGGGCATCGCTGGCATCGAGGCGGCCGTGGGAGTCGCCGTCGCGGCACCCCCTGAGGAGGTCGGCCCCAAAGTTGCCCGGGCCGCTCAGGACATCGCTCGGGCCCTCGGCTAGCCACGCCCTGCCGTCGAACTTGCTCTGATGTGACGCAGATCGCCCTGGGAATCCGCTCCCGTGGCCGTTCGATTGAGGGGTCCGGCGCGACACGCCACGTAACCTTGAAGTCGACCTCGATCCATCGGCCCAGCGCCGGCGGTCCGTCTTCGCTAAGGGGAGCCATGCGCCTGCGCACTACCGCGGCACTTGCCGCCTCTGCGGCCGTCGCCGCGAGCCTTCTCGTAGCCGCACCGACGGCGACAGCGGCGGAGGCTCCGCGACCCATCGTGTCCGGCTGGTTCGGCTGGTGGGCGTCGGACGCCTCCATCGCGCAGATGACGGCTACCTCCGATGGCGTCGTGGGCGAGATCGCGATGTTCTGGTGGTCCTTCCAGGGCAAGGACAACCCCCTGTGTCTCTACGACAACGGCAACTACGACAACGACGATGATTACGGCGACTGCCTGACTGCGACGAAGACGCCGTGGACAACGCCGAAGTTCGACCGGCAGCGCAAGGAGCTCCAGGCTGCCGGCATCAAGGTCAACGCATCCATCACCGACCTTGGATCGGCAAGCACGGGCAAGCTCTCGGCCTACCTGTCGAAGAAGAAGAACCGGCGTGCCTACGCCAAGCTCGTGGCCGACTATGCCGTCAAGGCGGGTGTC
Source organism: Candidatus Nanopelagicales bacterium (assembly GCA_049431945.1). Classification (GTDB taxonomy): domain Bacteria; phylum Actinomycetota; class Actinomycetes; order S36-B12; family S36-B12; genus Mxb001. The sequence goes on from JBMTDJ010000132.1 coordinate 1,319, forward strand.
GACGGCGTCGACCTCGACTGGGAGGTGTTCGCCTTCTACGACGGCCGGGATTCGTGGGCGGCCACGAAGCCGCGTTGGGTGCAGACTGTCAAGTTGCTGTCCAAGGAGCTCCACGCCCAGGGCCTGACGCTGTGGGCGACGGTGCCAGGTGGGACGGTCGCGTATTCCAGCGACGGTTCGCCCAACGACGGCACCGGCTACTGGGTCTACGCGTGGAGCGATATCGCCCCGTATGTCGACCGGCTCAACATCATGGCCTACGACTACAGCTGGAGCGTGCCAGGACCGATCGGGCCCAATAACTGGGCCGCACTGGTCGCCAGGAGTGCCACCGAGCAGGTGGGACCTGAGTACGCCGAAAGGGTCTGGATCGGCACCCCGCAGTACGGGCGTGACTGGCCGTTGGCTGCGGGTAGCGGGTGGAACGTCGATGCGGACTGCCCTGCGGACTGGACACCTCAGACAGCACCGTCGCGTTCCAGCGTGACACCGATGTCGGCACGGGATCTCGCTGCGCGTAGCAGCGTGGAGCCGACCTGGGATGCCAATGCTGGCGAGTGGACCTTCGAATACTGGCAGCGCACGCCAGGCAAGGTAGGCAAGAAGAAGAAGGCCTGCGACGTGAAGCGACGAGTCTGGTTTGCCGACACGCGGTCGGCCCTTGCTCGAGCGAAAATCGTGCCCGATCTGCAGATTGGCGGCATCGCTGTCTGGGACTTTGGCACAGTCACGGCTGACTTCTACGAGAGGCTGGCCGAGTACGGAAGCAAGATCGCACCCGCGCCGACGACCGTCACCGTCAAGGCGCCGAAGGCTCGGACCTACGGCAAGACGATTCCCATCCAGGTGACAGCGGACTCAACGCAGGGAGCGGCCAGCGGCGCGGAGGCGATCTTGTACTTCGAACCACTGGGTGCACCCGACACTCGTGCGAAGGTATCCAGCATCGTGCTCGACAGCGAAGGAAGCGGGACGTTCCGCGTCCCCGCCGAGGCGAGTGGGACGTGGACGGTGACCGTGGGCGGCTCATGGGCGCGATCCCCCGGCGAGAGCGAACCGACTCAGACGCTCGTGCGCCATGCCGTGACCCTGGAGGCAAGTCGGAGCACCGCCCCGGCCGGCACGCCCATCACGCTGAGTGGGGGCGTCACCCCGGCGCGGTCCGGTCTCAGCACCACACTGCAACGGCGCGTCTCCAAGGGCGTCTGGCGCGACGTGGTGTCCATGACGACCGACACCCAGGGTGGGTTCACGACGGTGCTGACGCGCAAGGTCGTCGGAGAGAGCCGCTACCGGGTGATTGCCCAGGCCTCGGGTGGTCTGGAAGAGGGCACTTCGCCGACGATCGTCATCACGGTCTCCTAGGCACCGCCGTACCCTGGTCGTGTGACGACCGCCCCGACCGAAGTCGAACGCCCCGACGTCGGGCTGGCGTCGGCAACGGACGTTCCATGGATCACCATCGTGTGGAATGACCCGGTCAACCTCATGTCGTACGTCACCTACGTCTTCATGACGTATTTCAAGTACTCACGTGAGAAGGCAGAGAAGCTCATGATGCAAGTGCACCAGGATGGGCGTTCGGTCGTGTCGTCTGGATCGCGCGAAGAGATGGAGCGCGACGTCAGCGCCATGCATTCGTACGGACTCTGGGCGACCTTGGCCAAGGACGACTCTTGAGCGTGCATGGATTCCGGCGGACGGCGACGGGGCGCATCGTGCTGCGGGTGGACGCCGTGGAAAAGGGCCTCCTCGTGACCCTGCTCGAACAACTCGCGGACTTCGTCGCCCCTGAGGACCTCGACGACGAGGATCCGCTGGTCGCGATGGTCGGCCTGGATCCGGATGCGGTGCGTCCGGAGGATCCCGCGTTGGCGAGGCTCCTCCCCGATGCCTACCTCGATGACGACGCAGCGGCAGCGCAGTTCCGCAGGTTCACTGAGCGCTCGCTGCGCGAGACCAAGTTGGCCCATACCCAGACGGCCCTTGAGACACTGCGACGATCCGGCGAGAAGGTCACCCTGGGCCGTGACGAAGCAGGTGCCTGGCTCGGGGCGCTCAATGATGTCCGGCTTGCTCTTGGCACTCGTCTTGGAGTGACCGAGGAAGGCATGGAGGAGCTAGCGTCCCTCCCCGATGACGATCCGCGTGCCGCGACGTTCCACATCTATGACTGGCTCACCTACCTGCAAGAGACACTCGTCCGAGCACTGATGCCCTGACATGCGGAGGGGGGGGGGGGGGGGGGGGGGGGGGGGGG
>JBMTDJ010000133.1:0-3539 GCA_049431945.1 Candidatus Nanopelagicales bacterium
GAGGGTCTACGGTTCCCCTACATCTAGTAGTCACAGTGCTGTAGTTCCTCCACAGGTAGTGGTTGGTGCTCCACAGGCTGTACCCACGTTGTCCCCAAGCAGTCCCCAGGGTCGTCCACCGGCGGCCCGTTTGTCCCTCAGGGCCATCCATGGATGGCCCTGATCTCGCAGGAGGGAGGCCCCCATGCGTTGTCCGTACTGCCGTGGTGGGGACTCCCGTGTCCTGGACTCCCGTACCGCCGAGGACGGCGCGGCCATCCGCCGCCGCCGTGAGTGCCAGGAATGTGGCCGGCGTTTCACCACCGCCGAGACCGCCGTCCTGCAAATCGCCAAGCGCTCTGGAGCCACCGAGCCCTTCAGTCGGGCCAAGGTCGTGTCCGGCGTGCGCAAGGCCTGCCAGGGGCGGCCGGTGAGCGAGGACGACCTCGCCCTGCTTGCGCAGCGTGTCGAGGACGCGCTGCGCGCCACCGGCTCTGCCGAGATTCCGGCTGAGGAGGTGGGCATCGCGATCCTCGGTCCGCTGCGCGAACTCGACGTCGTCGCCTACCTGCGCTTCGCCTCCGTCTACCGCGCGTTCGACTCGCTGGCTGACTTCGAGTCCGAGATCGCACTGCTGCGGTCCGAGGCCGATCTCGCCGGGCACCCCGATCTCGCTGACATCACCGACACCACCGCACCGACAACCCACTGATCGCATCACCGCAGCAGCCACATCACCGAGGGAGACACCCGCAATGACCGATCTGAGCAACAGCCCCGCCACTACCGGCACGGGGACCGGGCTGACGATGAAGCGCTTGTTCACCACGCCGGGTGTCCATCCCTACGACGATGTGACCTGGGAGCGTCGCGACGTCGTGCAGACCAACTGGAAGACCGGCGAGACGGTCTTCGAGCAGCGCGGTGTGGAGTTCCCCGACTTCTGGAGCATCAACGCCTCGACCATCGTCACCACGAAGTACTTCCGTGGTGCGGTCGGCAGCGACACCCGCGAGTCGAGCCTGCGTCAGCTCATCGATCGCGTCGTCCTCACCTACACCCAGGCGGGGCGAGAGTACGGCTATTTCGCGACGCCGGAGGACGCTGAGATCTTCGAGCACGAGCTCACGTGGATGCTGCTCCACCAGGTCTTCAGCTTCAACTCCCCGGTGTGGTTCAACGTCGGCACCCCCGCGCCGCAGCAGGTGTCGGCCTGTTTCATCCTCGCTGTCGATGACACGATGGACTCGATCCTCAACTGGTACCGCGAGGAGGGCCTGATCTTCAAGGGCGGCTCTGGTGCCGGCCTCAACCTCTCCCGGATCCGCTCCTCCAAGGAACTGCTGTCCTCGGGTGGCACCGCTTCCGGCCCGGTCTCCTTCATGCGCGGCGCCGACGCCTCCGCGGGCACCATCAAGTCCGGTGGCGCCACCCGTCGCGCGGCGAAGATGGTGGTGCTCGACGTCGATCACCCCGACATCGAGGAGTTCATCGAGACCAAGGTGCGCGAGGAAGACAAGATCCGCGCGCTGCGTGATGCCGGCTACGACATGGATCTCGGCGGAGCCGACATCACCTCCGTGCAATACCAGAACGCCAACAACTCCGTCCGCGTCTCCGATGAGTTCATGCAGGCTGTCGAGGGTGGCACCGACTTCGGCCTGCGCGGCCGCAAGACCGGTGAGGTCATCGAGTCGGTCGACGCCAAGGCGCTCTTCCGCACGATGAGCGAGGCGGCGTGGGCGTGCGCCGATCCCGGCATTCAGTACGACGACACCATCAACGACTGGCACACCAATCCCGAGACCGGTCGCATCACCGCGTCCAACCCCTGCTCGGAGTACATGAGCCTGGACAACTCCTCGTGCAACCTCGCCTCGCTCAACCTGCTGAAGTTCCTCAAGGAGGACGGCACGTTCGACGCGGAGACATTCCGTCGCGCGGTCGAGTTCGTCATCACGGCGATGGACATCTCCATCTGCTTCGCTGACTTCCCGACCGAGGCGATCGGGCGCACCACGCGCGACTACCGCCAGCTCGGCATCGGCTATGCCAACCTCGGTGCGCTGCTCATGGCCGTGGGCCTGCCCTACGACTCCGACGGTGGCCGCGCGCTCGCGGCGTCGATCACCTCGCTCATGACCGGCACGTCGTACCGCCGCTCGGCGGAGCTCGCCGGTGTCGTCGGCCCCTACGAGGGCTACGCCCGCAACGCCGAGGCGCACAAGCGCGTCATGCGCAAGCACGCCGCAGCGACTGACTCGGTGCGCACCTCGACGAGCCTGGATGCCGATGTCCTCAAGCTCGCCGAGAAGGAGTGGGCTGAGTGCCTGCGCGTCGGTGAGGTCAATGGCTGGCGCAACGCCCAGGCATCGGTGCTCGCACCCACCGGCACCATCGGCTTCATGATGGACTGCGACACCACCGGCGTCGAGCCCGACTTCTCGCTGGTGAAGTTCAAGAAGCTCGTCGGCGGCGGGTCGATGCAGATCGTCAACCAGACCATCCCGCTCGCGCTCAAGCGCCTCGGCTACGCCGATGAGACCATCGAGGCGATCGTGGAGTTCATCTCAGAGAACGGCCACGTCGTCGACGCTCCCGGCCTCAAGCCCGAGCACTACGCCGTCTTCGACACCGCGATGGGTCAGCGCGCCATCACGCCCATGGGTCACGTGCGCATGATGGCCGCGGTGCAGCCGTTCCTGTCGGGTGCGATCTCCAAGACGGTCAACATGCCCGAGACCGCCACGATCGAAGAGGTCGAGGAGATCTACTTCCAGGGCTGGAAGATGGGCCTGAAGGCGCTCGCGATCTACCGCGACAACTGCAAGGTCGGCCAGCCGCTGTCCGATGCCAAGGCCAAGTCGGCTGACGTCGAGGAGACGGTCGTCGTCGAGGGTCGCCCGGTGCGCAAGCGCCTGCCGAAGTCGCGTCCGTCGCGCACCACGTCGTTCAGCGTCGCCGGTGCCGAGGGCTACATGACAGCCGGGTCCTACCCCGACGACGGCCTCGGCGAGGTCTTCCTCAAGCTCGGCAAGCAGGGCTCCACGCTCGCCGGCGTCATGGACGCCTTCTCCATCGCGATCTCCATCGCGCTGCAGTACGGCGTGCCGCTGGAGGCCTTCGTCTCGAAGTTCGTCAACATGAAGTTCGAGCCGGCCGGCCTCACGGACGATCCCGATGTGCGGATGTCGCAGTCGATCATGGACTACGTCTTCCGCCGCCTGGCGCTGGACTACCTGCCCGCCGAGAAGCGGGCCGAGCTCGGCATCTTCACGGCGGAGGAGCGCGCCGCGACGGTGGCAGCCACCTACGGTGGCGGCTCCGCTCCGGCAGTCGAGGAGGATGTCGTCACGGAGACCGTGGCCGAGGAGACCGCACCCGCGGCGCCTGCATCCGCCGAGGTGCCCGCCAACGTGCACTCCTCCGCGGAGTTGCTTGAAGCCATCACGGGCACTGCATCCGACGCCCCGCTGTGCATGACGTGCGGCGTCAAGATGCGCCCCGCCGGCTCGTGCTACGTCTGCGAAGGCTGCGGGAGCACATCCGGCTGCAGCTGA
>JBMTDJ010000134.1:0-3530 GCA_049431945.1 Candidatus Nanopelagicales bacterium
CCGGAGGCGAGCATGGTGTTGACGATGAGCATGGAGACCAGGCCGACGGTGGCGATGGCCAGGCAGACGATGGCGAAGATGCCCAGGCGCGCGCGGCGCTTGGTGCTGGTGGCGGGCAGCAGTCGCGGACGTGCCGGGGCGGCGTGACGATGCGTGCGCGTGCGGGTGCGGCGACGCACGAGGATGATGCTCTCGGGTTCCCCCGGGCGGTCCTCGAAGTCGTCGTAGTCGAGTTTCCTCGCTGTTGCGCTCATGCCGCCACCCGCTCTACTGCGCGCACTCGCACCGATTGCGAGCGCGGATTGCTGGAGATCTCTGCTTCGGAGGCCTTCTCGGCTCCACGTGTGATGAGACGAAGCCAGGGCTTCATCGAGTCGGGCACGACCGGCAGGCCGTGCGGCGCCGACGAGGTCGCGCCCGCGGCGAAGGTCTGCTTCACGATCTTGTCCTCGAGCGACTGGTAGCTCATGACGACCATGCGGCCGCCGACCGAGAGGCAGTCCAGGGCGGCGGGGATGGCGCGGGCGAGCACGTCGAGCTCGTCGTTGACCTCGATGCGCAGGGCCTGGAAGGTCCGCTTGGCCGGGTTGCCCGGGGTCGACATCTGCGAGCGCATAGGGATGGAGGCGCGCACGACCTCGACGAGGCGGGCGGAGGTGGTCCAGGGGGTGACCTCGCGCTCGGCGACGATCCGCTCGGCGATGCGGCGGGCGTAGCGCTCCTCGCCGTACTCCCGCAGCACGCGGGTGAGGTCCTCGACGCTATAGGTATTGAGCACGTCGGCCGCGGTCATGCCGGCGGTGGAGTCCATGCGCATGTCGAGCGGGGCGTCGACGGAGTAGGCGAAGCCGCGCTCGGACTCGTCGAGCTGCATCGAGGAGACGCCGAGGTCGAAGAGGATCCCCTGCACCGCGGAGATGCCGAGGTCGGCGAGGACCTGAGGCATCGCGTCGTAGACCGCGTGGACGAGCGTGACGCGGTCCGACCATGCGGCGAGGCGCTCCCCCGCGATCTCCAGGGCGGCGGTGTCGCGGTCGAGTCCGACGAGTCGGCAGGTGGGGATGGAGTCGAGGACGGCGGCGCTGTGTCCGCCGAGTCCGAGGGTGGCATCGACGAAGACGGCACCGGGCTCAGCGAGCGCGGGTGCGAGGAGGGCGACGACACGGTCCCGCATCACGGGCACGTGCACGGGGCCGGTCATGGTCGATCAGCTCCAGCGCCCTGCGATCGCGGTGGCCAGGCCCATGGCCAGGCCGGTGACCACTCCGGCTCCGAGTGCCAGCATCGCGCGGCGGGTGGTGGACGCCGATACCGCGCGCGTCGACTCCATGCCGCGCCTGGTGCGCTCGTGGATGTCGAGGATGGTTGCCACTGCCTGTCCTTCCGTCGTTCACGTTGTCGTGTGCTGTGCTGTTTGCTGCTGTTCGGCGTTCCGTCGGGTCAGGTCGCCCTCCGCGTTGGATCCTTCGGTTGACGTGGCACCGGGGAAGTGGTGTCACGGCTCACCTCGCGGAGGGAGGCCTCACACGACGGACTGCAGGTCACAAGATCCCGGGCACCACCTCTTCGCTGATCGAGGAGAAGGCGTCTTCCTGTCCGGCCAGGTACTGCTGCCAGGCCTCGGCATCCCAGATCTCGCACGTGGTGCCGTTGCCGACCACGACGACGTCGCGATCGAGTCCGGCGTAGTCGCGCAGGATCTGTGGCACGGAGACGCGCCCCTGCTTGTCGGGCGTCTCATCTGACGCCCCGGAGAAGAGGACCCGCAGATAGGCCCGCACTCGCGCGTCCGAACGGGAGGCTTCGTTCAGCTTCGCGGAGTAAGCAGCGAACTCTTCGGCGGGCCACACGACGATGGAGCGGTCCTGGCCCTTGGTGAGGACGACTCCCCCAGCGAGTCCCTCGCGGAACTTCGCGGGCAGGACCACGCGGCCCTTGTCATCGAGGCGAGGCGTGTGGGTGCCGAGGAACATTCCCCACCACCTCCCACCTGGACGACTCCCCTAGGGCCCCGTTGACCCCAAGTGCCGCCACTGTACCCCACTTCCCCCCACTTTCAACCCTCGAGTGGGTACGGCGTGTGCGTTAGTACAGGTGTTCGGGTACTGCTGATTGGAATCAACTCGCCATCGGAACCGGCCCATAGGGCCCGCGGCGAGATCGCGGTGCCGGCGGCTCAGGGCATGGTCCGACGGGTGAAGGCGAGGCGTCACTAGTGACAGGACGAATCACGCATTCCCCGTCGCGTCACCCTCCGCAATCGGCTCGTCGAGTGCGCCGTTGGGCTCCTCGTCGCCGAGTGGGTTCGAGGTGGGCAGCAACTTGGGGGCCTTTGGCGCCCACGCTTGGAGGCTCTCGAGTATCGCCTTGTAGGTCGTATCAACGGCGTTCAGGAACGAGTCCACAAAAGATCGCTTGCCTTCACCTCTCGCGGTCCCCATCGGACTAATCAAGGTCGCTGTGAATGCAGTGATCTCCCGTCCGTCAGCGGGGACCAGAAGCTCGGGCTTTTGCAGGGCCTCGCCAAGCAAGCACACGTTCGAGGGCGCTTGGGCCCTCTTCACGTACGTCTCGATCCTGACCCCAGCGGGTGCTGCCTTCAGTTGCCGTAGGACCCAATTGACGCGTGTTAATGGGCGCCCTTCTTTCGGAGCATCGACACGAACAGAACTCATGATCTGGGCTGACCGCAGGTCGACCGCGACCTCCAGAGGCGCCACGGTGTCCTCGACCCTGAGCGCGCCACGCAGCTGAGCGTCTTTCGCAAACTCGGCCACCACTGACTTGGCATGCTTTGCAGGATCGTCTTTGGCGGCCTTCGAAACGACGGGCCTCACATCGACGCCAAGTCTCGCCGAGAGCCTGAAAGATGCATAGCGCAAGAGGGACTCAAAGCGTTGGACAACCGCGAAGGCGCCATCGTCCGAGGGGGTCAGCGTGCCGTTGAGGACTCCCTGGCGGACACGGACCCAAGACTCCCCCATGTCCGAAAACTGAAGGGCCCCAGATGCGGGAGCTTGCAGATACCGAATCAATTCGCCAAGGATCCACGCCTGATCTGGATCGGAGATTCCTCGATGCTCCTTCTGGAGCTGAGCCTCGGCCAGAATCCGCATCCACGAAAAGTGCTGAAGAGTCGTCTTGCGAAGGCGTCGTCCGTCGAGACCATCCGTCGGATGCGCGCCGCTGAGCGTCACAATTTGGTTACTGATCGTGATGAGTGTTCCGATCCCATTCTCGCGGCAGAGATCCAGATACATGTTGAGCTGTTCGGGCCCCAGGTCGTTCTTGTTCGTCTTCACTTCCACGGCTGCAGACCAGGTCTTGCCAGCGCGCTCGACGACGATCAGCCCGTCGGGGCGCACCTTTTTATCTCCGTAGGCGAAGGCGGGCTCGATGAAGGCACCCAGCCGCCCCGCCGGAGCTCCTAGCGGCTTGAGCAGCGCTCGAGCAAACTCAGGCACTGCCTGAATCACAGCGAGCAACGCGCTAGTCGCGCGCCTTTCCTGTTCCTGATCACCCTTGATACC
>JBMTDJ010000135.1:0-3516 GCA_049431945.1 Candidatus Nanopelagicales bacterium
AGTCCTGGGCGCCGACGCCGGGAAGGGCGAGCATCCGGTCGAGCGCGACGCGGGCCCAGCTCGCCGTCTCGTCGTCGACCGTGATGCGGTTGACCACGCGCCCATCGACGAGGTTCTCCAACGCCCACACCAGGTGCGGCAGGTCGATGCGATTCATCGTCGAGCAGAAGCAGACGTCCTTGTCGAGGAACACGACCGTCTTGTCGGGGTGCTGCAGGGCGAGGCGACGCACGAGGTTGAGTTCGGTGCCGATCGCCCAGGCGCTGCCCGATGGAGCCTCGTCGAGGGTCTTGATGATGAACTCGGTCGAACCCACGAGATCGGCCGCCTCGACAACCTCGTGGCGGCACTCGGGATGCACCAGGACCTGCACACCGGGGACTCGCTCGCGCACATCGGCGACGCTCTCGGACGTGAATCGGCCGTGCACAGAGCAGTGCCCGCGCCACAGGATCATCTTGGCTGCGCGCAACTGCTCGTCGGTGAGGCCGCCGTGCTCCTTGTGCGGATCCCAGACGACGCAGTCCTCGAGCGACATGCCGAGATCGCGTACGGCGGTGTTGCGGCCCAGATGCTGATCGGGCAGGAAGAGCACGCGCTCGCCCCGCTCGAACGCCCACTCCAGCGAGCGCTTCGCGTTGCTCGAGGTGCAGATCGATCCGCCGTTGCGACCGGTGAAGGCCTTGATGTCGGCGGAGGAATTCATGTAGGTGATCGGGATGGTCGTCGAGGCGACGCCCGCGGCCTCGAGTGCCGCCCACGCGGCATCCACCTGATGGATCGCGGCCATATCTGCCATCGAGCAGCCTGCGGCAAGATCCGGCAGGACGACCTGCTGGTGCTCCGCGGTGAGAATGTCGGCGCTCTCCGCCATGAAGTGCACCCCGCAGAACACGATGTACTCGGCCTCGGGGTGCGCAGCCGCCTGCTGCGAGAGTTTGAAGGAGTCGCCGGTCGTATCGGCGAACTGGATGACCTCGTCGCGCTGGTAGTGGTGGCCGAGAATGTAGAGGCGGTCGCCCAGCGCCGCCTTGGCTGCCGCTGCTCGCGCGACCAGATCCGGGTCGCTCGCAGGCGGAAGATCGCCGGGACATTCCACGCCGCGCTCACTGTCGGGGTCGGCTCCGTGACCGAGCAGGAGCAGCGCGAGGGGCGTGGGCGCGGGTTCGGTGAACGCCATTCGATCATTGTCTCACCGTCGCGCCGGGGCGCATAAGTGCGGATACGGTCAGCGGATGCGCGTGCTCATCGCACCCGACGACTACACGGGCACTCTCACCGCGGCGCAGGCCGCCGAGGCGATCGCGTCGGGGTGGCGCTCCCGCGCTCCGGATGACCGGTTGACCCTCATGCCGCTGTCTGACGGGGGGCCGGGATTTGTGGGGGCGATTGCGGCGGCCCTGGATGCGCAGATGCTTCCGGTCGGGGTACGCGGTCCCATGGGCGAGACCGCAATCGGCATGGTCGCGATGGTGGAGGACGTGGCGTACGTCGAGGCCGCCCACGGCTGCGGTCTTGCTCTTGTGCACCCCGATCGCCGAGACGCACGGGCTGCGACGTCGTACGGCGTGGGGCAACTCATCGCCGCGGCTCTCGACGCCGGGGCGCGCACCATCGTCGTCGGCCTCGGCGGCACCGCGTCGACGGACGGCGGTGCGGGAATGCTCGCGGCGCTAGGAGCGACAGCTCGCGATGGATCAGGAGCGAGTGTCGCGCTGGATGCTGGCGGCGCATCAGTTGGCGATGTCGCGACCGTGGATCTTGCCCCAGCGCTGCGACGCGTGGAGGGAGTCGACATGGTGATCGCCACCGATGTTGACTCACCGCTCCTCGGTGCTCGTGGGGCGGCGCGCGGATTCGCGCCGCAGAAGGGTGCGGACGCCCTCACCGTCGACGAACTCGAAGCCGCGCTGACGACGTACGCCGGCATCATCGGTCGCGGGGAGGACGGCAAGGACCCGGCTGTTGCGCTCGGTGCCGGCGCGGGTGGCGGCCTGGGTTACGGATTCATGGCACTCGGTGCTCGCCGCCAGCCAGGAATTGCAACGGTGATGGACGTCGTCGGGCTCGACGCGGCGATCACGGACACCGACCTCGTCATCACCGGTGAGGGTTGCTTCGACTGGCAGTCGCTGCGCGGCAAGGTGGTGAGCGGAGTGGCTGCGGCGGCGCTCGAGCAGGGCCGCCCAGTGGTTGTCATCGCGGGGCAGGTTGAGGTCGGCAAGCGGGAGTACGTCGCTCTCGGCATCACCGAGGCCCACGCCGCGAGCGCGGATGGCGCTGTCCCCGCCTCCCCGGCCGAAGCCGCCCGCGCCCTTGCCGCTCGGGCCGCGCGGGTGGCCGCTCAGTGGTCGCGCTGAGAGCCCGCGGTCCGTCATATGGCCTGCTCACCGGCCCTGTGACATGCTGGTGAGGTCAAAGCCACGCCCGCGAGGCCGGGAACAATGAGGACAGCGATCGCGTTGGCTCGACACGGCACTTGGATCCACGCAGCACCCTGAGATCGCCCCACGAGGAGGAGCACCATGACCGCGGAGACCACGACCAGCGCGGCAGAGACGGCCGCGCCCGACGGCATCGTCCTGACCGAGGCAGCTGCCAGCAAGGTCAAGGCCCTGCTCGAGGCCGAGGGCCGCGATGACCTGACCCTCCGCATCGCCGTGCAGCCCGGTGGCTGCTCGGGCCTGCGCTACCAGCTCTTCTTCGACGATCGCTCCCTCGACGGTGACGTGATCAAGGACTTCGGCGGCGTGGGCGTCGTTACCGATCGCATGAGCGCCCCCTACCTCGGCGGCGCCACCATCGACTTCGTCGACACGATCGAGAAGCAGGGCTTCACGATCGATAACCCCAACGCCACGGGCTCGTGCGCCTGCGGCGATTCGTTCCACTGATCGACCCAGCCTGCAAGGCGATGTGATTGCGCACGCCGGGTGCCGATTGTCGGCCCTGAGCGTGCGCAATTCGTTTTCTCCGACGGCCCGGTAGGGTCTCGCGGGTGTCCATCATCGTGACGGGGTCGATCGCGACCGATCACCTCATGACCTTCCCGGGGCGGTTTGCCGACTCCCTCGTGGCCGACAAGCTCGATCGCGTGTCCCTGTCGTTCCTCGTCGAGACCCTCGAGGTGCGCCGTGGTGGGGTGGCGGCCAACATCTCCTTCGGCCTCGCGTGCCTGGGGCTTCGCCCCGTGCTCGTCGACGCGGTGGGCATCGACTTCGATGACTACCGCTCCTGGCTCGAGCGCCACGGAGTCGACACCGACTCGGTGCGTGTGAGTGAGGTGCACCATACGGCGCGCTTCGTCTGCACCACGGACGTCGAGGCCAATCAACTCGCGTCCTTCTATCCCGGCGCGATGAGTGAGGCACGCGATATCGAACTCGAGCCCGTCGTTGCTCGGGTCGGTCAGCCTGATCTCGTGATCATCGGACCGACCGACCCCGACGGCATGCTCCGTCACACCGACGAGTGCCGCCAGCGCGGCTATCCCTTCGCCGCCGATCCGTCACAGCA
>JBMTDJ010000136.1:0-3410 GCA_049431945.1 Candidatus Nanopelagicales bacterium
CGCGGGGGCAGCGCTGTCGTCAGATGGCCACGTGCGCCAGTCGGACCACGGACCCGTAACCCTGTCTGCACCGACCCCGCGGACAAACGCGAAGCGCACTTTGTCGCCCGGCTGATGGGAGAAACTCGTGTTGGCGATCATTTCAGTGTTGACGGCCCAAGGTCCGCAGTCAATGTACCCTACGTCTCGAACTAGGCCGGACGCGATGACCTTGCCGGTGCGCTGGAGTTCAAACCAGGTGCCGCACAGGCTCGCTGGCTGGTTCTGGACCCTTACTCGTCGTGAGGTCGGCCATAGTGCAACCTCGGGGGTCGGCATGGGATCCGTGGTGCTGGCCACCTGCGACCACGGCCCCACCGTAGCGACGCCACCTGCAATCTGTGCTTCTGCAACTCGCACGTCGAGGAGGTCGGCCGTTGCCCCTGCCTCCAACAGGGTCAGCTTCGACGCGCACTCGGTGGTAGCGCTGGGCGGCTCGGTCTGCCAGAGGGCCTCGCCCTGGACTCTCCACTGTGCAACGTATCGGCATGACGTTCCCGTGATGTTCACTGTCGCCCATCCGCCCTGGTCGATCGCAATATCGGCCTTGGGGACATTACCCGTCCCTGGTGATAGACGTGGCGAGTAGGGCACGTAGCTTCCGGCGAGCGGCCCCCACCCCTCGATTGCGGTCTCCTCGGGCAACTGAGAGCCACGGATGAGGACCGAGGTCACGTTGGTCCAGTCGATGTCGCCTTTCAGTTCGAAGGTCGTGGTGCTGGAGCAGCTCGTGGATCCATCGGGGGCGACAGCGACGTCGTCAATAGTGATGTGGGCAATCTTGATCTGCCAGTAGCAGACGCTGCCGGGTGGGTTGGGATCAGCAAATGTCACCACAGGCGTACCAGCGTCATTCCATCGAATAGCCGGCTCAACCGGGGGTAAGGGCTGAGTGAGGGCGGCGTACATCCAACGTCCGGCCGGCTTGTCGGCTGTGGACCCTGTCAGGCGAACTCGAATGGCTTTGGCCGAGGTCGATGCAATGGCGTGTTGGGCCCACAGGTCGTCGCAGAGTCCGAGGGGAACGGCGTACGAGTCCCCGACGACCTGCCAGGTCGCCGGGTCGGTTGTCGACAGCAGCTGGATCTGCGCGTTGCAGGCCGCTATGGGTGTGTCAGCGACGTACCAAATCAGATTGCCCTGACCTGACTCGATGAGGTGGATAGTGCTCTGGTCCAGGGCCGACGAGTCCCAGGTTCGCACGCTGAAAGATGAGTACTCGGCGCCCTTGGTCCCGACGTCGCCCTTGGCCCACGCTGCCTTGACCTGCCAGGTCGGATTCCATCCTGCAGCCAACTGGGGCAACTCGATGGAGGTCCCCTGGCACGACCCGCTGATCCAGGCTCCTCGTGAGGTGACGCCGTCGGCCGTCCACTCCACCCGGTATGAGCAGGTGCCCTTGGCCTTGCCGGGGGCGCTGACCTTCGCCCGCGGGACGGACTCGGCGATATCTTGGCTGGTGTGCCAGCCCAGGGTCAGGGATGGCCCTTTCTCCTTTCCGGTCTTGACCGGTGCGGACAGGTTCACATCGGGGAGTGAGACGTAGACCTTCGGTGCTTCGTCCGCAGGGTCGTTCGTACCGTCGGCGTCGGGCCATAGAACGAGATCGAGGTTGGCGGGGTCGTCCAGGGCCGCGGGAATCACGACGGTGGACTGGCAGGCAGTTTTCTTCTTCAGCGGTGTGGGCTGGCTGCCAGCGCCGTAGATGTTCTTGGTGCCCTGGCGACGCAGCTCCCATCGCCACGCGCACACCGTGCCCGGTGGATTGGGGTCGGTAAAGGTGATCTTGATGGATCCGTCCGCTTGCTCGACCGCGGCGGGATCGCTGGCCGGCAGCAGGCCTGTCAGGGGGATCGGCGCACTCCATGCACCCAGGGACTCTGCCGCGGGCGTGCTGAGGTACGCCACGCGCACTTGCTTTGCTCCTTCGGGAGCGTCACTGAAGGAGATCGGCGGTGTGGCGCCCACGCCGGGCAGCCCGCACCCGCTGGGGGGTGCTGGAGCAGCCGAGGTCCACGCGCCGTCCATCAGCCAGCTCACGGCGACGCGGCAGGCGAGTGGTGGGACTCCGGCGATGCTTATCGCGGCATCTGACACGTCGAGGCTGGGTCCGGACAGCAGCGCATAGGAGTAGGACGCCGTGGCCCAGGTTGAGAGGGCTTTCGAGGAAGCCGAGGTGGTGTACGCGGCGCGGACCTCCCCCGCTGATTGCCAGAGGCTGGTCGGTGCGATCCAGGTCGAAGGTGCCGACGCGGCACAGGGCTCACCGGGTGCGCCGCCCACCCAGTCACCGGTCCAAGACCCATTGCCCAGACGCGACTCGAATCGCCAGTGGCAGGGGTTCGGTGCGGTCGCAGTGGCTTGCAGGTCGCCAGACGGTGACCAAGCGAGCGCGATCTCAGGTGCCGATGCCGGGGGGTCTTGCGTCGGTGGCCACGACACAGTGGTGTAACCGGAGTGGGACCAGACATCGGACGCGGGAGTCCACAGAACCCGTACCTCGGTCGCGGCCGAGCCCACCTGGGCCGGGGTTATGGTCAAGGTGGTGGGCAGGTCGCCGTTCCCGCACACGGGTGCGACGGCCCCGCCTTGCGACGGGCCCTTGCCGCCCGGCCTCAGACCGGGTGCATAGCCATGCTCTCCAGGGCTATCGGTGTCCCATTCCACGCCCCACACGCACACGGCCTTGGCCACGGGATAGACGAGAGTGATGGTCGCTGTGCCATCGTCTTCAGCAGACACGGTGACCTCGGGCAGCGGAAGCGATGGGTCCAGTGTCATGCCGGAGGCGCTGGCGGTTCCCGCGGTGATGAGGGATCCAACGATGGTGATCACGACAAGCGTGGCTGCCCACCGGGCGCCCTCAGCCTGCCAGATCCCCACGAACCCCAAGGATCCGCCGGCATCCGGCATGAGTTCCACTGGTGGGGTCGAATGCGACAGTGTTGCGACATGCACGCCCCAGGAACGAACTGTGGGCCCGTCCCGAAGGACCGGCCCACAGTTGCGTGACGTGCGTTAGACGCCGGCGGCCGTCGCCACGGCGCGCTTGGTGAGCACCTTGGCCAGATGCTCACGGAACTCTGCCGAGGCGTGCAGGTCGCTCGTCGGCCGAGTGCCGTCCGCGGCGTTTGCCGCGGCCGCCGCGATCGCCTCGGCTGATGCCGACGCCCCCGCCAGGGCGGCCTCGACGCTGCTGGCGCGCACGGGGGAGGGGCCCATGTTGGTGAGAGCGACTCGAGCCTCGGAGATCGTGCCGTTCTGCCGCTTGACCGCAGCCGCGACACCGACGGTCGCCCAGGCCTGCGCGGTGCGATTGAACTTCTCGTAGTGCGTGCTCCAGCCGTCGCCGAGCTTGGGCACCTTGACCG
>JBMTDJ010000137.1:0-3405 GCA_049431945.1 Candidatus Nanopelagicales bacterium
GGGCGCCCTTCAGTCGCGGGCTCGATCACGAGCCTCCATGGCTCGCATACTCGACGCTCTGTGAAACGGGGAGGGCTAAGACCCGGTCAGGCGCGGCCTGCCGGGAGGAATGTCGACAGGGGATCCAAGAGTGTGCGTGCCCGATCGGCACGTTGCCGGAGGTCACTGGTGCCCGGATCGAAGGTCGCGGCGCTCATCGACATGTATGCCCGGTCGAGGTCCTCGGCCATGAGTGCCTCTGCGTCAAGGTCGGCGAACTCCGCTATGGCGCTCAGTGTCGCCCGCGTCTCGCTCGTCAGCCGTTCGTAGGTCGTCACGAAGGCCCTCCCTTGCTCGATGAGTGGCACACCGTGCTCGATGATGGGGGTGAGGGCCGCAGACCATTGCGCAGCGGCCACTTCTTCAATGGGCGCGTTCACGAGCGACTCCCAACCCGGGAAGAGGTTGAAGTTCCACCATCGCTTTCCCCAGGGAGCAAGATCGCTGTAACCGGCGATGTTCAGTGGAGTGTCAAGGCGATACGTGAAGAACCAGGTGGGATGTCGCCAGCCGGCCATGAGACTGCGAATGGCGTCCTCCGGATCACGCACGACGAAGATGAACTGCGCGTCAGGGAACGCCGCCGACAGCTCCGGTATCCGCCAGCAGTGACCGGTGTCCTTGTCGACCAGCCGTACCGGACCGTCTGTGTCCGCGGCCCACTCGGGATCAAGGGGTGGCAGCGTGAAGGGCGCGGTCTCGCTCTGCACTGAGCCCGCGAAGGGGCCCGCCGTCTTGGTGCCAAGTTCCTCAGCAAGTTCATGCGGGAGGTCGAGGTATTGGGCAGGGACACCCTGGCTGGCACAGCGATCCGCCCATCGTCGCTGCTCGTCCTCGCCCCAGGCTCGCTCCCCCCGATACGCCTCTGCCACGTACTCGGCCGCGACGGCGTCAGCACCGGGAAACGATCCGGTCACCTCCTGCCCACCGAGGCGGTGCCAGAGGAACCTGCTTTCGCGCCCCAGTGTGAAGACGCTGGGGTCGCGAGACAGCACATTTTGAAGCAAGGTCGTGCCCGAACGCGGTGACCCCACAATGAAGATGGGACGCTCCAGGCGTTCACGAGCGTCAGTCATCTCGATCCCGAAGTTCACGGGACCGAGACTTGAGTCGTTGGAAGTAGTCGCTCTCAGTGATCTCCTGGACTTCCGCAGCCACCTTGGTCCGATCGATCTGCACGGACAGTTGTTGGACCTGCTCTCGCAGGCGACGTTCGCGCGCCGCGATTTCGATGCCCATCGTCCGGAAGGTGCGAGCGAGATCGCCGAGTTCATCCGTCCGTCGAGCGGCGCTGTCCAAGGTCGTCGGATCGAAGGTGCCGTCCGCCAGTGAGGTGGCCGCACGCGCGACCGCGTCGACCGGTTTGGTGATGCGGCGGCTCAGCAGCACCCCGATGAACAGTCCGACGAGAACCACGAGGACCGCGATGAGGGCCATCTGAATAGCAAGCGCGCGGGCGGGCGCCGCCAACTCCTCTTGGTTCACCGCGGAGACGAGTATCCAGTCCAAGTCGCCACCGGTTGTTGACGTTTGTATACGCCAGGCGCCATCACCATCAGGGTTCCAGGGAGCCTGAATCGTCGCCGTGAGCTCGACCCCTGCTTCGGTCGGTGCGGCGGCGAGGATCGAGGCGATCGCCTCCTGTCCTGCGGCCGTCTGCGCCGCGGCAGACACCGCAGGTGATCCACTCGCGACAACATCGCCGGTACGGTCGAGAATGAGGAAGAAGCCATCCCCAGCAAAGGAGAGGTCTGCAAACGTCCGTTGCAACTCAGATTCGACGGCCGTGAGGCGCTTCTGAACTTCGGCGTCCACATCATCTACGTAGACGCCGGTCCCGACGAGCCAATCCCATGGTTCGTAGAGGAATAAGTAGCCGATCTTTGGTGAGGGCACCGCTCCCTGCAGCCTCTCCCAGCGATAGTCCAGGTAGCCGCTGCCTTGCGTCAGCACAAGTTCACGTGCCTCGCGCAGCAGGTACCGCCCGTCGGCATCCTGCATGTCGGTGAGGTTGCGTCCCTGAATGCGGTCGTCGGGGTGGCCGATTGCGTTGAGATCGAGATCGTAGACAAAGAAATAGTCATCGTTCCCAAATCGCATGCTCTTCACCATGTCCAAGGAGCGGGCCTGCGCCTGCGCGGTGGTGAGTTCACCGCTCTGGGCGGCTGCGGCGAACTCATCGAGGGAGGCCACGATGGGGGCGGCGATGTCCCGCAAACTCTGCTTGCGGCTCTCCAGGGTCTGCGTCCTGTAGGACACGATGTCGTTGTATTCGGTTTGCACGAGGGCGCTGATGGCGGCGTTCACATTGCTGACTTCTTGCTCGGACTGTTCAGTGAGCGAGCTCGTCACGGCGTTCACAGCCACGGTGGTGTAGACGAGGCCGGAGAGGGAGAGAACGAGCGCGATGGTCAAGGGAACGCGCTGGCTGAAGGTCAATCGGAAGCGTCGGCGGGGAGACTTCGACTCCGCGACCATTTAGTCATCTTGGCCTAGCGATCCCCGGGATGGCGCGGCGGGGCGACTATCCGCGTGGCGTGTGCGCCCGTGTCAGCACCGGGTCAATCATCCCGAAGGTGACAGACTGATGGTGTGGCGGGCAGTCAGCGGTGAGCAGCGTGGTCTTGGGCACCCTGCCCTTTGCCCTGGGGGCGGCCGTGAGCCCGGCAGTGCTCACCGTGGTGGTCCTCATCTTGGCGAGCGGAAGCCACGCGTTGAAGCGCGCCTGGCTCTTCGCGCTCGGCGGCACCATCCTCACCGCACTCTTCATCGCCATCTGTCGAACGCTGCTGGCTCAGGTGGGCGGTTCCGGCGACGGGCCGCACACCATCGACCGGGTCATCGACGCCGCGCTTGCGGTGGTCCTGGGCGTGTGGGCGATCCTCATCGTCTCGCGCAAACCCAAGGCGCCCGCCAAACCGAGTCGGATCCAGGCCCTCTTGAGCAGTCGCCGGTCTGTGGTTTTCGTCGGCCTGGGCGCGGTGGCGATGGCCCTCAACGCCTCAACTTTGCTTATCGTCCTGGCGGGCAGTCACCACATCACCCAGGCGAACGCACCGTTGGACAGCAAGATCCTCGCATCAGCCCTGCTGCTCCTCGGTGCGGTGCTTCCACTCGTCCTTCCTCCTGCGTTGGTGACGATGAGCGGTGCCCGGGCAGCTGGATTCCTCCATCGACTCAACATCTTCACGACCAAGCACCAGCGTGTCATCAACGCTGCCATCCTTGCCGCGATCGCGGTGCTCCTTGCCTGGAAGGCGATCCAGGGCAGCTAAGCGGGACGGAAGCAGGCCGCCCGGCACTGAACCTGTATGTGGATGCCTACGCGTCTGGTGTCAGCAATGCGATTGCCCGACTCGAGGGTGC
>JBMTDJ010000138.1:0-3333 GCA_049431945.1 Candidatus Nanopelagicales bacterium
TTGAACTTCTCGTAGTGCGTGCTCCAGCCGTCGCCGAGCTTGGGCACCTTGACCGCGACCAGGATCTCGTCGGGCTCCAGCGCACTGGTGAAGTAGTCGACGAAGAAGTCCTTCGCCGCGATCTCGCGCGAGCCCTTGGGACCCTTGACCACCATCGTGGCGTCGAGGGCGAGGGCAACCGTGGGCAGATCGCCCGCGGGATCAGCGTGCGCGAGGGAGCCACCGAAGGTGCCCCGGTGGCGGATCGCCGGGTCAGCGACGGTGCCCGCAGCCTGCGCCAAGAGAGGAGCATGCTGCTTGACGAGCGCGTCGTTCATCACCTCGTAGTGGGTGGCATTGGCCCCTACGACGAGGTGGTCACCGCCATCTGTGACGCCCTTCATCTCTGCGATGGAACCTACGTCGATGAGGGTCGTCGGTGCGGCTAGGCGCAGCCGGAGCACCGGCATGAGCGACTGGCCGCCCGAGATCACCTTGGCGTCCTCACCCGCGGCGGCGAGAGCCGAGACGGCCTCGTCCACAGTGCCGGGGCGGACGTAGTCGAATGCCATGGGGATCACTGGGCACCTCCCTGGATAGCGCGCCAGACGTTCTCCGGCGTGGCGGGCATCTTGACGTCGGTCACGCCCATGGGTCGCAGCGCATCGACGATGGCGTTGATGACCGCGGGCGGTGATGCGATCGCTCCGGCCTCGCCGACGCCCTTGGTCCCGAGCGGGTTGGTCGTCGACGGGGTCACCGTGCGATCGGTCGTGAAGCTCGGCAGATCTGCCGCGCTCGGGATGAGGTAGTCCGCGAAGCTCGCGGTGAGCAGGTTGCCGTCCGAGTCGTACTCCACTCCTTCGTAGAGCGCCTGGCCGATGCCGCATGCGAGACCGCCGTGGACCTGGCCCTCGACGATCAGGGGGTTGACCTGGATGCCGACATCGTCGACCGCGACGTAGCTGCGGATCTTGGACTTGCCGGTCTCCGTGTCGACCTCGATGGCGCACAGGTGCGTGCCGTGCGGGTAGGAGAAGTCGTCCGGATCGACGGTCGCCTCGGCCTGCAGGGTCGGCTCGACACCGTCCGGCAGGTTGTGCGCGGAGAACGCCTCGAATGCCACGGCCGCGAGGGGCTGCGCCTTCGCCGGATCTCCCTTGACGCGGAACTCGCCCTGGATGAACTCCAGGTCGTCGACCGAGCACTCCAACTGGTGGGCCGCGATGACCTTGGCCTTCTCGACGAGCCGCTCGGCTGCCTTCTTGATGGCCTGGCCACCGACAGCGAGCGAGCGCGAGCCGTAGGTGTCCATGCCGTACGGGGCCCGACCGGTGTCGCTGTGCACGACCTCGATGTCGTCGACGGGGACGCCGAGGATGCTGGCCGCGATCTGACTCCATGCCGTCTCGTGGCCCTGGCCGTGGGGCGAGGTGCCCGTGATCAGCTCGATCTTGCCCGTGGGCAGGGCCCGGATCGTGCAGTGCTCCCAGCCGCCCGCGACGTACTTCAGGGCCCCGAGGGTGCGTGATGGTGCCAGGCCGCACATCTCGGTGAAGGTCGAGATGCCGATGCCGAGTTGCACCGGGTCGCCCGATGCGCGCCGCTGCTCCTGCTCCGCGCGGAGTGCGTCGTAGCCGAAGAGTTCCATTGCCTTCGCGGTTGCCGCTTCGTAGTTGCCCGTGTCATATGTGAGCCCGGCCACGGTGGCGTAGGGGAATTCCTCGTGCTTGATCCAGTTCTCCTCGCGAAGCTTCATCGGATCCATGTTGAGTTCAGCTGCGAGTTCGTCGACGATGCGCTCGATGGCGAAGGTCGCCTCGGGGCGCCCTGCACCACGGATGGCGTCGGTCGGCGTCGTGTTGGTGAAGACCCCGACGCAGTTGAACTCGTAGACCGGCATCTTGTAGATCGCCGGGTACATGAACATGCCCAGCAGCGGGATGCCCGGGGTGATGATCTGCAGGTAGGCACCCATGTTGGCGATGAGATCGACCTTGAGGCCGATGATCTTGCCGTCCTTGGTCGCGGCGATCTGAATGTCCTGGATCTGGTCGCGACCGTGATGGGAGGCGACCATGTCCTCGCTGCGCGTCTCGGTCCACTTGACCGGCCGACCGAGGTGGCGGGCGAGCTGCACCGCGAGGATCTCCTCGCGATAGAGCTGCAACTTGCCGCCGAATCCGCCGCCCACGTCGGGAGCGATGATGCGGAGGGAGTTCTCGGGGAGCCCCGTCACGAGCGCCATGAGCACCCGCAGGACGTGGGGGATCTGCGTCGCGGACCAGACGGTCATCTCGTTGCTCATGCCCATGGGGGATGCCACGACGGCGCGCGGCTCCATGAAGCCCGCGATGACGCGCTGGTTGATGAAGCGGCGTTTCACGACGACCGCATCGTCTCCCGCAGCCTTGACGGCCGCGTCGAATGCGCCGTCACCCTGCGGCTTGAGCGGGAACTCGTAGCAGACGTTGGTGCCGTGACTGCCGTCCGCCGCATCGTGCACCGCGGTCGAGCCCTGCGCGAGGGCGGCCTCCATGTCGATGACCGCGGGCAACGGTTCGTAGTCGACCTCAATCGCATCGAGGGCGTCGGCGGCGGCGTACTTGTCCGTGGCGAGCACGACCGCAACGCAATCGCCGACGTGGCGCACCTTGTCGACCGCTAGGGCGGGGAACCCCGGCATCTGGATGTCGTCGGTGACGGGCCAGACGCAGGGGATCGATCCGTTGAGCTCACCGAGCTCCTTGGCGCCGAAGGCCGCGACGACGTGCGGGCGGCTCAGAGCCGGGGTGACGTCGAGGTTCGCGATCTTCGCGTGGGCCATGGGGCTGCGCAGGATCGCCATGTGGAGCGTGCCCGGGAGCTGGATGTTGTCGGTCCAGTTGGTCTGGCCGTGGAGCAGGCGCGCGTCCTCCTTGCGGCGGAGCGGCCGGCCCATTGGATTGGCGTTGGCATCTGTCAGTGTCTCGGTCACTTCTTGCCCCCCATCAGTTCAGCGGCGTACTCCACCGACTTGACGATGTTGTGATAGCCGGTGCATCGGCACAGGTTGCCCTCGAGTCCCTCGCGGATCTCGTCCTCGCTCGGGTTGGCGTTCTCCTGCAGCAGGTCGACCGTGGCCATCACCATGCCCGGTGTGCAGTAGCCGCACTGCAGGCCGTGACACTCCTTGAAGGCCTCCTGCACAGGGTGCCATTTGTGCTCTCCCTCAGCGATGCCCTGCACGGTGAGCACCGTGCGGCCATCTGCCTGGACGGCGAGCATGCTGCAGGACTTGACGCTCTTGCCGTCGACAAGGATGGTGCACGCGCCGCAGTTGGAGGTGTCGCAGCCGACGACGGTGCCGACGCG
>JBMTDJ010000139.1:0-3244 GCA_049431945.1 Candidatus Nanopelagicales bacterium
CCCGTGGCGGTAAGCCCGGTGACAAGCCCCGTAGCGATCGGCCGCGCATTCCTGACGACATCACGGGCAAGGAGATCGACCGTCGCGTGGCGGCGGAACTCCGCACGCTGCCTGAAGAACTCGGAACGACTGTGGCGCGACTTCTCGTGGCCGCATCACGGGCGTTGGAGGCGGGCGACCTCGACCTTGCTGTGGCGTATGCGAACGAAGCGAAACGGCTGGCGGGGCGCGTGTCGGTGGTGCGCGAGGCGGCCGGCATCGCGGCCTACTCTGTGGGGGATTACGCGACTGCCCTCGCGGAACTGCGCGCCGTACGCAGGATGACAGGTGATCAGGACTTTGTGCCGATCATGGCCGACTGCGAGCGCGGCCTCGGTCGACCGAGGAAGGCGTTGGAATTGCTGGCCGAGGCTCCCGAGTCGCAGTTGTCCGACTCGGCTCGCATTGAAGCCAGGATCGTTGAGGCGGGTGCGCGGCGCGATCTCGGGCAGCCTGAGGCTGCGCTACTGCTCCTGCAGGTGCCGCAACTCAACGCCCGACGCACGGAGGACTGGCTTGCCCGACTGCGTTACGCCTACGCCGACACCCTGGCCGAGCTAGGTCGACTCGACGACGCGCGCACCTGGTTTGAGCGTGCAGCCCAAGTGGATCCGGAAGGCGCGACAGACGCCGAGGAGCGCGTGGCCGAGCTGGACGGCATCACCTTTGAGGATTCCTGGTCCGAGGACGGAGACGATGATCAGCGGCTGACCGAGGCGGCATCGCCCGAGGTCGACCCCGGTCCCTCTGTCTGATCCAGCCATCGACTGATCCCGGCCACATTGGCCGCGGTCGATGAGAGGAACTCCCACGTGGCATCGCGTTCGTCGCGCGTGTTTGCGTCTGGGAACCTGATCGGCGTGCGCTCGCGAACCATGGCGACCGCATGGTCCAGATCCATCTGCAGGGTGCGGGCCTCGCGCACCATCTCTACCCACTGACGCAGCACTGCCTCGGACCGGTCAAGGGCAGAGTCCACTTCGGTGACGGGGCCGTAGTGGGCGAAGAGCAGGCGCTCGGGGGTCACCTGCCGCATGCGGTCCATCGACGCTAGGGCGAGATCCAGGTCGAAGTCCGGCGGTGGAGTCGCGGGTCGAAGTTCATCGGCTTCCGGCACGTAGACGCCCGCGGCGTCACCGGTGTAGAGGTCGCCCGTGCTGGGATCGAGTAGTCCGACATGATGCGATGCATGGCCCGGGGCGTGGAACGCCTCAAGCCGTCGACCGCCGCCGAGATCGATAGTGCCGACATCGCCGAGTGCGATGACACGCTCGGCCTCAGTGGGCTTCAGGTCGCCGAAGAGCTCGTCCATCATCGGGCCAAAGACCCGGTGTGCGCTCGCGACGAGCTTCGTCGGGTCCACCAGGTGTCGCGCTCCGCGCTCATGAACGACCACCTGTGCGCGTGGGAACGCCCGCGCGATGTCTCCCACGCCGCCCGCATGATCGAGGTGAATATGCGTGACCACGACCGTGGCCAGGTCCTGAGAGTCGATGCCCAGCCGGCTCAGGGCCTCGACCACCGTCGGTGCGGACAGCGCCGTGCCGGTCTCGACCAGGCAGGGTCTGTCCGAACGAATGAGGTAGCCCGCGGTGATCCCCGCATGACCACCCATGAGGGTGTCGATTTCGAAGACCTCACCACCGAGGTCGGTCACACCATTCACAGGGAATTCCTCCCGCTGTCGTCCACATCGCGGCTGACGCTACCCGCGCCCCGGACCGATGGCCCGCATGGTGAGTAAAACCGTCGCTCAACGTGAGCGGCCCGACCCTTGGAGGCCTCATGCCACCCTCGGCACGCACATCTCGACCCGCCGACACCTTCAGCGATGTCCGCATGTGCGGTCGCCTCTCTGGTGCCAGCCAGATCGACCTTCCCAGCGGCGACAAATCGGTCACCTTCCGGTTGGTGATCGACCGGCCGGCACGGCGCCGTGGGCCTTCGGGCAGGACGGCCGTAGACGCGATCGATTGCGTCGCGTGGACGTCGTCGCTGCGGCGCCGGATCCTCGCATACGGTGACGGAGAGACGATCGAGGTTCACGGCTGGCTTCAACGCAGGTTCTGGCAGGCGGGGGGCGGGCCCGCCTCGCGCACAGAAGTCGTGGTTCGTGAGGTGGCTCGTGCGACCGCTCGTCCAGGCCCGTCAGCCTCAGCGTCCCCTCGGTGATCGTGGCACGATAGTTCGGTGACGGCCCAGGGAGCACCCAGCGGAAGCGTGTACGACTGGTTCCGACGCGCGGATGAGCTGCTGGCGAGTGGCGATGCCTCCGCGAGCCTGGTGCTCATCGATCGGGTGCTTCACGAGGATCCCGACTCGGCATCCGCCCGGGAGCTTCGCGCGCGAGCACTCTTCGACGCAGGGCGCTTCGCCGAGGCCGCGGAGGCCTTCGCGCGGTGCCTCGAAGCGTCGCCAGCCGACGACTACGCGCACTACGGTGCGGGTATGAGCCTGTGGCGGCTGCAAGACTTCCCCCAGGCACGAGACCATCTCGCCATGGCGAGTGTCATGCGTCCGGACCGCGCCGAGTACGCACAGGCCCTCACCCAGGTCAAGGCGACTATCAGGGCACGCCGGCAAGCAGGTCTCCCGGTGAGCGGTCCGGTCGACCCCTCCGATGAATGATCAGGTCGGTGGAGCGCTCATGACCGGCGCCTTGGCCACTATTCACGATGTTGCGCTTCTCGACCTGGATGGCGTCGTGTATGTCGGACACGATGCGGTGCCCGGCGCCGTAGCGGGTCTCAGCGCCGCGCGGTCGGCCGGCATGCGCCTCGCCTTCGTCACCAACAACGCCGGACGCCCTCCCGAGGCCGTGGCCGATCATCTCGCGGCCCTGGGCATCCCGGCATCTGCCGACGACGTCGTGACCTCGGCCCAGGCGGGCGCGATGCTCCTGGCGGAACGTCTGGCGCGCGGTGCTGCTGTCCTTGCCGTCGGAGGCCCCGGAGTGGCACAGGCACTTGAGCGAGTGGGCTTGCGTCCCGTGACGCCCTCGGAGTCCGGAGCTGAGGCGGTGGAGGCGGTCCTTCAGGGCTTCGGTCGGGACCTCACCTGGTCGGATCTGGCGACGGCTGCCCTCGCGGTGCACGGCGGAGCAATCTGGGTGCTCACGAACCCGGATCTGACTCTGCCCGTCCCTGGCGGACAGGCACCGGGCAACGGCAGCATGGCCCGCGCCGTTGAGGCGGCAGCCGGGCGG
>JBMTDJ010000140.1:0-3190 GCA_049431945.1 Candidatus Nanopelagicales bacterium
TCGACTCGGCCGGGTGGGCCTTCGGCGTCCAGTGGCATCCGGAGGACACCGCGCGCGAGGACCCTCGTCAACTCGGCGTGCTGCGCGCTCTCGTCGACGCCGCGCGCTGACGTGCCCAAAGTTTGGGAGATTGGCGCAGGATTCCTCGCAGAAACTCCCGAACTTTGCCGTGGGCGGTGCTAGGGCTCGATCCGGTCGACGATCCACTCGGCCATCGCCAAGCTCGACGTCCATGCCGGCGACACGGCATTGAGCACGTGGGTCGAGCGCTCACCGGGCTCGACGACGAAGTCCATCTCGAGCCTGCCCGTCGGCACATGCAGCAACTGCGCGCGTACGCCGACCCGGCCGCGCTCACGGAAGTCGTCGGCTCGCACGCTCGGCACCAGTGCGCTCGCTTGCGCGACGAGGTAGCGCCGGGAGTACTTCGGCAGCTCGCTGCGGACGAGCCCGGGCACATCGTGGTGCGGTGAGCGCAGGAAGCGCGGATACAGCCGCGCGATGTCGGCAAGCTCGGTGGGCTTGATGCCGCGCAGGCCGGCGTAGTCCTCGCGCCACAGCGACGGGATCGCGGTGGGACCGACCTTGGCGCGGCCATCGACGGTGACGGTGAGGTGCACGCCGAGGAAGGGGTTGCGCGGGTCGGGCACGGGGTACACGTGACGCCGCAGCCGCCCCGCGGGCCAGTCGGAGTACCAGTACAGGCCCTTGAAGGGCAGCATCCGGTAGTCCTCGCCGACGCCGAACCAGTGGGCGACGCGATCGGCGTAGAGGCCCGCTGCGTTGATGATGTGGCCGACGGCGATGCTGCCGGTCGGCGTGCGCACCCAGCCCGGTCCGGCTGCGGTGACGGGTGTGCCGAGTCGGATCTCGCCACCGCGCTCACGCACCCGGGCGCCGAGTGCCTCGACGACAGCCGCAGGATCGGCAACGGCGGTCGATGGCGACCAGAGCGCGCGCTCGTGGGTGCGCGCGAGCGGCTCGATCTCGCTGAGCTGCGCGTCGTCGATCATCTCCAGGGGTACGCCGTTGGCCTGCCCTCGCGCGTAGAGCTCATCGAGCTGGGCGAGTTGGTCGGGTGACGTGGTGACGACGACCTTGCCGGTCTCGCGGACGTGCACGTCGCGCTCAGCGCAGAAGACCTTGAGCATCTGGTTGCCGCGTCGCGTGAGATGGGCCTTGAGCGAGTCCGGCGCGTAGTAGAAGCCTGCGTGGAGCACTCCGGAATTGCGCCCCGAGGCGTGCGCGGCGAGGTGATCCTCCTTGTCCAGGACGAGTGCCGAGCCTCCCGGATAGCGCGTCAACCACGCGTCGGCGAGGGCAAGGCCGACGATCCCTCCCCCGATGACGGCGACGTCGTAGGCCACGGCTATTCCGTGGCGAGGGTGAGCGCGCGTAGCACGGCTGCGGCACTGCCGAGGTCGTCGACGTGACGCGTGACCGCGCGCTCCTCGGCGTTGAACTTCGGGAAGAGGGCACGCATGAGCTTGGTGCCCTTGGGTGTGAGCGTGACGTCGACGAGGCGCCCGTCGGTCTCGCTGCGTGAGCGCTCGACCAGGCCCCGGCCCTCCAACGTCGTCAGCACGCCGGACAACGTGGCCTTGGAGAAGCCGCCCTCCGCCGCGATGGTGCGCGTCTCGACGCGGTCCCAGATCCACACGACCCACATGACGACGAAAGCCGTCCAGGTGAGGTCGGCGGGAGCAAGCACGGTGCGCTCGAGGTGGTTGCGCACGGCGTTGGCCGCCCGGAAGAGGTTGGAGACCACGGCCATCGCCTCGTAGTCGAGGGTGAGGTCGCCGAGGCGGTCGGTGACCTGCCGTTCGGTCTCGGCGAGGGTGTGGGGGCCGGCCATTCTCGAAGTGTCGCAGAACCTTCCGTTCGGGCCCGAACATCTGGCAGTATCGGGAATGGTTCGGGCCCGAACGATCTGGCCCGTCGCCCCGGGAGGTCGCATGTCCGTCAAGTCCGATGTCACCCTGGCCGACCTCGACCTCTTCGAGGCCGGGCCGCCCTGGTCGACCTTCGATGCGCTGCGCAGCGAGGACCCGGTGCACTGGGATGTCGAGCCGGAACCCAACCACGGCTTCTGGTCGATTACGCGCTACCACGACATTGTCGACGTCCTTCGTGACACGGAGACCTTCTCGTCCGAGCTCGGTGCGGTCAATCTCGAGGAACTCGACGACGATCAACTGCGCGTGCGCAAGTCGATGCTCGAGACCGACGGCGAACGTCACCGTGCCCTGCGCAAGCTCATGCAGGGGGAGTTCACTCCCCGCGCGCTCGCGGGGTACGAGACCTTCCTGCGCGGCCTCACCGCATCGACACTCGACGAGGCATTCGCTCAGGGAGAGTTCGACTTCGTCGAGGCGGTTGCGGCTGACTTCCCGATCCGCGTGCTCGCCCGCATGCTCGACGTCCCGGACATCGACATCCCCAAGCTCATCTGGTGGGGCAACCGCATGGTCGGCAACACCGATCCTGAGCACGCGGATGTCCTCGCGAGCGATCCGGAGAGCGAGAAGTACCGGATGCTGCCCTTCCGCTCACCGGCGGCGCTCGAGGTCTGGGCGTACGGCGACGAGCTCAAGCGCCAGCGTCTCGGCCGCGACGGCAAGGACCTCGTGTCGACCCTGGTCAACGCCACCCCGATGGACGGCGTACCCCTCAGCGAGGACGACTTCCACGCGTACTTCCTGCTGCTCGTCGTCGCCGGCAATGAGACGACCCGGCACACGATCAGCCACACGATGAACAACCTCATCGACCACCCCGACCAAATGCGCCGGCTCCAGGAGGATCCCTCGCTCATCCCCTGGGCCGTTGAGGAGTTCCTGCGGTACGCCAGCCCGGTCTATCACTTCCGGCGCACGGCGACACGCGACGTCGAGATGCATGGCCAACAGATCAAGGAAGGTGACAAGGTCGTCACGTGGTTCGCCTCGGGCAATCGCGACGATGCTGTCTTCCCGGACCCCTACGCCTTCGACGTCACGCGCAAGCCCAATGAGCACATGGCCTTCGGCCGCGGTGGTCCCCACATGTGCCTGGGTAATTCGCTGGCGCGCATGGAGATCACGATCATGTTCGAGGATCTGCTGTCGCGCATCGACTTCATGGAGCGCACGGGCCCGGTCGAGCGGCTGCGGTCCAACTTCGTCAACGGGATCAAGCGCTTCCCGGTGCG
>JBMTDJ010000141.1:0-3095 GCA_049431945.1 Candidatus Nanopelagicales bacterium
CTGCGGGCAGGCGTCAACAGGGTGGGAAAGCCACCGGCTACGGGAGTCTACGTGCACCGACCTCGACCGGTCCAATCACCCTCCCCCGGGAGGTGCCGAGCCGCCGCGGCCCGACAGAGGCGGCTCCGCCGTGCCTCCGGGGCCGCCCGGCTGGTTGGATTCCCCTATGGGCAACCGAGTCTCGCGGCGCCTGGCCGCCATCACCGAATCCGCGACCCTCGCGGTCGATGCCAAGGCCAAGGCGCTCAAGGCGGCCGGACGTCCCGTGATCGGCTTCGGCGCCGGAGAGCCGGACTTCCCGACCCCCGACTACATCGTCGAGGCGGCCGTCGCGGCATGCCGGGACCCCAAATGGCATCGCTACACCCCGGCTGCCGGCCTGCCTGAGCTCCGCGAGGCGGTGGCGGCAAAGACGCTGCGCGACAGCGGCTACGCCGTCAGGGCCGGGCAGGTCCTCATCACCAACGGCGGCAAGCAGGCGCTCTACAACACGTTCGCCGCGCTGCTGGACCCCGGCGACGAGGCCATCCTGCCCGCGCCGTACTGGACGACCTACCCCGAGGCGATCAAACTCGCGGGAGGCACGCCGGTGATCGTCGACACTGACGAGGCCAGCGGCTACCGCGCCACCGTGGAACAACTCGAGGCTGCTCGTACGCCGCGCACCAAGTTGCTCGTCTTCGTCTCGCCCTCCAATCCGACGGGTGCGGTCTACACACCTGAGCAGGTCGCGGCCATCGGCCGTTGGGCCGCCGAGCACGGCATCTGGGTCGTCACCGATGAGATCTACGAGCACCTCGTGTACGGCAACGCGGAATTCGCGTCCATGCCGGTGCTGGTGCCGGAGATCGCCGACACGTGCGTTGTCGTCAACGGTGTCGCCAAGACCTACGCGATGACCGGCTGGCGAGTGGGCTGGATGATCGGCCCCGATGACGTCATCAAGGCAGCCGGCAACCTGCAGTCGCACGCGACGTCCAACGTCGCGAATGTCTCCCAGGTCGCCGCGCTCGCGGCCGTCTCGGGCGACCTCGCGGCTGTCGAGACGATGAAGGTGGCCTTCGACCGTCGTCGTCGCCTCATCGTCGACCTGCTCTCCGCGATCCCCGGCGTCGACTGCCCCACGCCCGAGGGCGCGTTCTACGTCTACCCCTCGGTCAAGGGCGTGCTCGGCAAGGAGATCCGCGGTCAGCGCCCGGCGTCATCGGCCGACCTTGCTGGACTCATCCTCGACGAGGCCGAGGTGGCCGTCGTACCGGGCGAGGCGTTCGGCACGCCCGGATACCTACGCCTGTCCTACGCGACGGGCGATGCCGACATCGAGGAGGGTGTGGGCCGCATGGCCGGACTCCTCGGCGAGGCCCGCTGAGCCTGCGACCACGGGCGTCGTACTTCGGGAGTTCGAGTGAGGTTTCCTCGCCCAAACTCCCGAACTTCGAGCGGATCAGGCGGTTTTTTGACTCAATCTGCTCAAAGTTCGCGCTCGAGCGGCGCAATTTGCGGCTCAGAGCGAGCAAGACTCGCACTCACCCGCGAATTCACCACCCGGCCCGCGAATTCGCTAGTCGAGGGAGCAGCCGAGCAGAACTGGCTCCGGGACGAGGTCGATCCCGAAGCGATCGCGGACGCCGTCGCGGATGGTGCGCGCCAGAGCGACCACGTCAGCCGCGGTCGCGTCGCCTCGATTGGTGATCGCCAGCGTGTGCTTCATCGACAGCCGCGCAGCCCCGCCCTCGGGATAGCCACGTCCGAATCCGGCTCGTTCGACGAGCCAGGCCGCGCTGGTCTTGAGCAGGTCGCCGCCCTGACTCGCCCCTTGAACTGCGCCGCCCGGACTATCGGTCGCACCACCCGCCACGGGCCATGCGGGTGCACCTTCTGGGACCTGGCCGCTCGTCACGATCGGATTGGTGAAGAACGAACCGACGCTCCAGGTGTCGTGATCGGCCGGGTCCAGCACCATGCCCTTGCCGCGTCGCAATTCGAGCACCGCCGTGCGGACGTCTGCTGCCGGTGCCCGGTCCCCCACGGCGACGCCCAGGCGATCCGCCAGCTCGGCGTACCCGATCGGCGCCGACAAGGAGCCCAGGGGCAACTGGAACTCCACGGAGAGCACGACATATCTCCCCGGGGATGCCTTGAACCGCGAGGTCCGGTAGCCGAACCCGCAGTCACCGGCGGCGATCACCTCGACGCGCCGGGCGACACGGTCATAGGCGGTCACCCGCGCGAGAGTGTGGGCCACCTCCTGACCGTAGGCACCGACATTTTGGATCGGGGTGCCTCCGGTGAGCCCGGGGATTCCGGCGAGAGCCTCGATGCCCGACCACTCCTCCGCCACCGCGCGGGCCACGAGGTCGTCCCATGGCTCACCGGACGCGACCTTGACCCAGGCTCCAGAGCACGCGTCGACGGAGACGTCGATACCGCGCGTGCGTACGACGACGACAGTGCCGGGCACTCCGGCATCGGCAACGACGATGTTGCTGCCACCGCCCAGGATCGTGATGTGCTCCTCGGCGGCATCAGCTGCGTCGACTGCCTCGATCAGGTCGGCCTCGGTCTCGGCGACCACCATCGCGTCGGCAGGACCGCCGACGCGAAGTGTGGTGAAGCCCGACAGGGGAGGCGACGCCCCGGGCTCGTTCGCGGTCACGGCAGCCGGACGATGGCCCAGGCGTTGCCGAGGACCTTCTGGCCCTCGTGGGTGGCGGTGAGCATGACCTTCGCGCGCCCGTCGTCGAGGAGTTCGGTCACCTCGCCGGAGACCTCGATCGTCGATCCGGTGTCATCGTCCGCCACCGGCACCGGTCGGGTGAATCGCACGGCGTACTCCTCGAGCCTGCCCGGGTCTCCGAGCCAGTCAGTGACCACGCGAGCGGCCTCAGCCATGGTGAACATTCCATGAGCGATGACGTTGGGCAGGCCCACGGATGTCGCGAATCGCTCGTTCCAGTGGATGAGGTTGAAGTCCCCGGATGCGCCCGCGTAACGCACGAGATCGAATCGCGTCACGCGGAAGGTCTGAGCAGGCAGCACGGTGCCCACGGCGACATCGCTCACGATGCCTCCTCAGCGGTGCCGCGCGCCACGAT
>JBMTDJ010000142.1:0-3069 GCA_049431945.1 Candidatus Nanopelagicales bacterium
CCCTCAACTGCGACTGCGACCTGGCGTACTTCGACCGCATCGTGCCGTGTGGCATCCGCGATGCCGGAGTGACCAGCCTGTCAGCCGAGCTGGGCCGGGATGTGAGCGTCGACGAGATGCTCCCGATCGTCGAGGGCCATGTCCTGCGCGTCCTCGAGGCCAACGTAGGGTCAACGGCATGACCGAACGCCGCCTGCTGCGACTTGAGGTCAAGAATTCCGCGACCCCGATCGAGCGCAAGCCCGAGTGGATTCGCACGCGTCTGCGCACCGGTCCGGAGTACACCGCGGTCCGATCCCTCGTGGAGAGCGAGGGACTGCACACGGTGTGCCAGGAGGCAGGATGCCCCAATATCTACGAATGCTGGGAGGACCGCGAGGCGACGTTCCTCATCGGCGGCGAGCAGTGCACGCGCCGGTGCGACTTCTGCCAGATCGACACCGGCAAACCAGCGCCACTGGATCGCGACGAGCCGCGCAGGGTTGCGGAGTCTGTGCGCACGATGGGGTTGCGCTACGCGACGATCACCGGTGTCGCGCGCGATGACCTGCCTGATGGCGGGTCCTGGCTGTACGCCGAGACCGTGCGGCTCGTGCAGGAGATCTGCCCCGCGGAGGTACTCATCCCCGACTTCAACGGTGATGCCACTCAGTTGGGCGAGGTCTTCGAAGCCCGACCCGCCGTGCTCGCGCATAACCTCGAGACGGTTCCGCGGATCTTCAAGCGCATTCGTCCTGCTTTCCACTACGACCGTTCCCTCGGAGTCCTCACCTTGGCACGCGATGCCGGCCTGGTCACCAAGAGCAATCTCATCCTCGGTCTCGGCGAGTCGGACGACGAGGTGGACGCTGCGCTCATCGATCTGCATGCAGCAGGGTGCGACCTCGTCACCATCACGCAGTACCTGCGCCCCACCCCGCGGCACCATCCGGTGGAGCGCTGGGTGCCCCCGGATGACTTCGTCGCATGGGGCGACCGCGCCCGGGAGATCGGCTTCGTCGGCGTCATGAGCGGCCCTCTCGTGCGCTCCAGCTATCGCGCCGGACGTCTGTACGCCGAGGCCGAGGCGGCCCGGCGGGTCGGCCAAGCCGACCCTGTCGGCCTTGCTCGCGAGGCGAACCCCTCGTCGTGAAGGCATCTCCCCTCGCCGAGGGTGTCGTCCTGGCGACGCACATCTGGCCGACCACCGCCAACACTCCCATCGCCGTGCCCGCGCTCGACCTCGACTGGGGTGGTGCCATCGGCGACCGCCATCACGGCATGACGATGTCTTCTGACACCAGGCAAAAGGACGTCTTCGACCGCGGCACCGAGATCCGCAACCACCGTCAACTGTCGGTCGTGGATGCTGGCGAACTCGCTGAGATCGCCGCCGCTCTCGGCATCGCCGAGCTGGCGCCCGGAACGATCGCCGACAACATCTGCACGTCAGGTATCGCGGGGCTGACCTCCCTGGAGCCGATGTCGCGCCTGGTGTTCTCCAGCGGGGCGGTGCTCATGACCGGAGGGCGCAACGCCCCCTGCACGATCGCTGGCCGCATGGTCCACGAGCGCTACGGCAGCCCGGCAGAGAGGTTCCCCAAGGCGGCCTTCGACCTCCGGGGAGTCACGGCTTGGGTGGAGCGCCCGGGCCCGATCGCCGCGGGCGACCTGGTGCGAGTCCTCGCGCCCACGGGCATCTAGTCCCGACCAGCCTGGATAGTCTTGCGGCATGTCGAAGATCCGTGGCTATCTCAGCTCCCTGAGGGAGAACTTCAAGCTCACGCGACAGGTTCACCGCTGGGTCGGCCTGGAGATGCTCGGAATCTTCATCGTCGTCACCGCCATCGTGGCGATCCCTGTGTCGTTGTTCCTCAACTGGCTCTCGGGGATCCTCATCGGCATGCCGGTGGGCCTGCTGGCCATGACGTACTGGTTCAGCCGCCGTGCGATGAATGCGGCGTACACGCAGATCGAGGGACAGTCCGGCGCGGCCGTGGCCGTGATCCAGCAGATGCGGGGCAATTGGAGCATCACGCCTGCCGTCGCCGTCACGCGCAACTCCGACATCGTCTCCCGAGTGGTGGGTCGCCCCGGTGTGATCCTCGTCGGCGAGGGCCCTCGGCAGCGGGTCACCCATCTGCTCGCCAACGAGCGCAAGAAGACCGCGCGCTGGCTTCCCGAGGTTCCCATCTACGAGATCCAGGTGGGCACTGAGGCCGATCAGGTCTCCGTTTCCAAGGTGCAGCGCGAGCTCACCAAGCTCCCTCGCGCGCTGCGACCAGCCGAGGTCAACGACGTCCGTCGGCGACTCGAGGCGTTCAGCAAGAAGGACTCCCCTGTGCCGATCCCCAAGGGGCCTCTGCCGAAGGGCGGCAAGATCCCCAAGTCCATGCGGGGCTGACGCTCCCCGCACTTGCGATGAGGTCCGTCAGCATCACAAGGACGGGTTAGCGCGACATCCCCATGCTCGCCCGCATGACGACCTTGGATCCGACGGCTAGATCCTGCAGCCCGCGCCGCTGCGAGTCGTACACCAGGGCCGGGATGACGATGCAGATCAAGGCCGTGCGCACGACGATGCGCCACAGCGACAGCCGTCCTCCCGCCTGGGAGACCACGGCGATGCCCATGATGCGCTGGCCAAAGCTCGATCCGGTGAGCCACGTGAAGACGATGATCTCCAGCGCGAAGATCGCCAACGTCGCAAAGGCATAGTCGCCGCTGGCGTACTCCATGCCCGGGATGAGCCGGGCGAGGAAGAGCGCCGCCAGCCAGTCCAGGGCAATGGCCACCGCTCGGCGTCCGAGTCCGGCCGGGTCGCCGGTCGCCGGCTCATGTGGGTCTGATGTGGCTGGTGTGGTCACAACACCACGCTAGGGGGCCCACTGGTGCCCCGCTCCCCGGGCCTCGTAACACGAGCGAAACACGGGGTACACGGTCGGGAAATCCCCCCGGCCTAGCGTCGCCTACGACGGCAAGAGCCGTTCGGGGATCGGCCCACCACCGATCCCGAGGCGATCGATGTCGCGGGAGACCGCGCAGGAGGTGTCATGTTCAGCAATGCAGACGAGGTCCTGAAGTTCATGA
>JBMTDJ010000143.1:0-3046 GCA_049431945.1 Candidatus Nanopelagicales bacterium
CTCGTGCGGATGAGGTTGTCTCCACCCGTCGCGCTGACGTAGATGCCGCTCAGCGCATTCGGTGCGGCGCCCCCGAAGGCGACCAGCCCGGCGAAGTTGTTGAAGGAGACGAAGCCTGTGACCGCGCCCGTGACGGCGATGCCGTTGCGCGCATTGCCCGATGTGACATTGCCGAGGGGAATGACCCCACCGGCCTGCGTGTTAGCCGATGTGCCCGCGACCAAGAGGCCATTACCGTCATTGCCGAGCGATGTCGCGTTGTCCGCGGCGACCCCGGTGAAGTTGCCCTGGATGGTCACGTCATCGGAGTCGCGGACCTCGATGCCATGTGAGCCGTTGCCGCTGACGACGTTGTAGTAGACGAAGGGCTCGGTCGTGATCGAGCACCCGAGGATCTGAGTGCCGTCGGCCCCGGAGACGAGGACGCCCTGGGCTCCGTTGCCGAGGTCCTGATCACCCGACGCGGTAGTCCCGACGAAATTTCCCGCGAGGGTGTTGTCCTCTGCTCCGGCGAGCACTGCGATACCGGAGCGAGCATTGCCGCTGACGACGTTGCCCAATGGTGGCCGAGTGAAGGTGGGCTCGGCCTTGCCCTTGTCACCCGTCGGGTTGTTCTCCACGCCGGTGACGAGGTCGACCGAGGCCTTGCCGCCGATCATGTTGTCCGACGACGCGCCGCTGATGACGATTCCGTGCTCGGCGTTGGGTACCGCAACCTCTCCCGTCGGATCGGTACCGATGCGGTTGGCTGCGATGACATTGCTGGAGGAATCCACGATGGCGATGCCGCTGCCGCCATTGCCCGAGATGACGTTGGAGACCCAGCTCGACGTGGTCTGGGGATTGCTGCCCACGGTCGAGCCATCGGATCCAGCAGCCAGTCGCACTCCATGTCCGCCATTCGGCGCAGCGGAGCCAGCCGTGGACAGACCTATGTAGGAGCCGGTGATCGTCACTCCGCCTGCCCGGACCACCACGCCGTCACCACTGGCATTGCCCAACGCCAGCGAGAGGATCTGGGATCCGTCGGCACCCTCACCCAGAACGAATCCGGCCGAGCCGGCGAAGTCGATGCCGGTGCGCGGCGCCCCGCCTTCAACGTAGCCGGGCGTCTGGGTGCCGTCGACGATGAGCGGCACGGTCACCTCCGGCAGGGCGGATGCCAGAGTGATCGTGCCTGGCTGGGCGAAGGTGATGCGCGCGCCCTCCTGAGCGATCGCGGTCTCGAGTGCTGCCCGCAGTGATCCGGGGCCAGAATCAGCAAGGCTGTCCACGACAATCGACTGAGTGACATCCGCCGTCTCGCTCGAGTAGGCAACAGGAGCGGGGCCGATGACAAGGGCGGCGCTCGCAACGATCGCGAGGACTGGTCGGATAGATCGCGCGGATAGGATGGACATGCGTCTCCCTGCTAGCGACAGCACCGCCGGATGACGCCACCGGTTCGTGACCGTAGCACGGTCGATAGCCGATAGCCGGGGTGAGTGTGTGTGACGAGCGACAAGCACGCGAATCCGTCGTGCGATGGCAATCGCACGACTGACGCCAGACCACACGTCAGGGGGCGAGGTGGAAGCCGGGCCAATAAGGTGAAGCATGCCTGCGCTGAGTGGGGATCGAACAGCCTACGGATTCCTCTTCGTCGGCGGACTCGGTGTGGCTGGCACCATGGCCGGCCTGCTGGGCGCAACCTCGGCCGCGACATACGCCGCCAGCGGAAGCGGTGGCCTCACCACGGGAATCTTTCTCAGCTTGATGCTGGCTACTTCGGCAATCGCTTCCTTGAACGTCAGCCGACTCACGTTCCGGTGGGGGAGATCTCGAGTTTTTGCGATGGCGCAGATCGGCATTTGCGTTGCGTGGTCCGTCGTTGGGGTGATCGAGACGCTCACGGATTCCAGCCTTGTCGTCTTGTACGTGGCCGCTCCCATCTTCGGCGCGCTTTCGGGGCTTACCGCGGTCCTGACACCGTTCGTGGCTCGCTCGTACCTCGATTCCGCGTCCCTTTCCACCTCCTTGGCGCGTCGAGGTGTGGTGTCGGGCGTGGCCGCGATCCTCGGTGCGAGCCTGGGAGGATTCCTCATCCGCGAGACCGATCCCGGAGTGGGGATTCTGGCCAATGGCCTACTCACGATCCCGCTCGCCGTCTTCGTGAGTCGATGCAGCCCCCGTGAGACGCATGAGCCGGCGCAGCGCAAGCGCAATTCTGCGCGAGACATGTGGAGCGCTGTTCGGACGAACCCCCAGTTACGGCAGGTCGCACTGCTGACGATCGTCGGAGTGATCCTCGTAACGCCCATCTTCAACCTACTGGTCCCGATCCTCAACGATGTGGACCACGACCCCTTGCCATCCGGCGCAGGGCTGATGCTTGCAGGAACCGCCGCCGGCAGGATCCTCGTCCCCGGCATCATGAAGAGGCTGCTTCGCCGGACCACGGAATTCTCGGCCGCTCTCTGGGCGCTCGTATCGGTGAGCGCCTTCATGATCGCGTTTGCTGTGTCGACCCTATTCCTCGAGCCGCCAATCGATCTCGTTATCTGGACGGTCATCGGCATTGGACTAGGCGCTAGTCGCTTTACCTTTCGTCCCCTGCTGATTTCGGTCGGAGCCCGATCCGATGGAGGTGGCGACGAGTTAATTGGAGTTGCCGCGCTTGCTGTCGTCGCAAGCGTTGCGTCTCCGATAGGGACGCTGCTCTGGGGCGTGTCACTGGATTTCGTGGGTGCAACCATCACCATCGCCCTGGCAGCGATGGCCACGATTGGGGCCGTCGCGATCCTTGCCGTGAGGGCACGAATGGGGCCTAGGCCGTCACAGTGAAGACGTCCGCGTCGAGGGCGTAGGGCAGCAGACGACCACCAGGCCTGCCCCTCACGCCCACGAGTAGACTCCGTCTCGGCCTCAGCGCGGGTCATGCACACGCACACGAAAACGGATGCACACACGCGCCCTGGCCCCGTAGCTCAGGGGATAGAGCAGAGGTTTCCTAAACCTTGTGTCGGAGGTTCGAATCCTCTCGGGGCCACTCAGCGGAAATCCTGAA
>JBMTDJ010000144.1:0-2915 GCA_049431945.1 Candidatus Nanopelagicales bacterium
CATGCAGACGGCGCACCCTGTCGGATGCGCCGCGCGTGGAGCTGAGGGGATTCGAACCCCTGACCCCCTCCATGCCATGGAGGTGCGCTACCAACTGCGCTACAGCCCCGCCGCCCCTGAGGGCCCCGCAAGCATACCGGGGGCTAGCGATCGTCCGCGGGCCAGACCCCGCTCGCGGGCAGAGCCTCGGGCAGGGAACCGGCGTTGTACTCCTGCAGGCGCCAGGCCGGTCCGTGGGAGTTGTTCTCCAGGAGCACGCTCCACGAGCAGTTGGTGAGGACGCCGAGCGCACCCCAGTGCTCGGGCGGCAGGCCCAGGAGGCGGCCGATGCCCGCGCGGGCAGCTCCACCGTGGGTCACCACGATGAGTACGCCGTCATCCGGCAGTCCGGCAAGTCCACGGTCGATCGCCGCGACGACGCGGTCGGCGACCTCGACGCGCGTCTCTCCATGCCCCCCGGCCCGCATCTGGGGATCAGCGGACCAACGATGCAGGGCATCGCCATACTCCTCGAGCAGCGCCGGACGCCTCTTGCCCTCCCACTCCCCCGCGAAGGTCTCGCGCAAGCCCTCGTCGTACGTCGGCTCGATGCCCGTCATCGCCACGAGAGGAGCGGCAGTCTGGCGCGTGCGCATGAGGTCCGAAGCGATGATCGCCGTGGGTGGCAGCGACGCCAGCATCGACGCGGCCCTTTGGGCCTGGGCAACGCCGACCTCATCGAGCTCGATGTCGGTCTGGCCCTGGAAGCGCTGCTCGGCATTCCACGACGTACGACCGTGACGCCAGATGGCGATACGACGCATCAGCGAGCGGTATCGACGGCGAGCGGGACCTCGGGACAGTCCTTCCACAGTCGCTCAAGCGCGTAGTGAATGCGCTCCTCGGCGATCTGCACATGGATGACGATGTCGCCGTAGTCGAGCAGCACCCAGCGGCTCTCCTTCTCGCCCTCGCGACGGATCGGCTTGGCACCTTCGCTCGCGAGACGCTCCTCGATGGCATCGACGACCGCCTTGACCTGACGATCATTCGCTGCGGTGCAGAGCAGAAAGATGTCGGTGATGACGAGGTACTGGCTCACGTCGATCGCGACGATGTCGGTCGCGAGCTTGTCAGCGGCAGCCTCGGCCGCGGCCTGAGCAAGGGCAATCGCCTCGGGTGTTGCCGGCACTGTCGTCACATCCTCAATCGGTGGGAGGGCATCAGCCTGTCATCCCCGCGGGCTCGGGCACGACCCGGGCATCGGAGAAGAACTCCTGCACAAGCGGCTCGGCCGCGGGCGCCGCTACCGAAGCCGGTCGCGACCCGCCGCGAATAATCTCGACCGGCAGGGTCTCCTGGGCAAGGCGCGCGAACGCGATGTCCTCTCGCACTGCGATGAGGAAGGGCACGAGATCCTCCGTCGGCACCGTCGATGCTGCAAGGGAGCCCAGACTCGTGAGCAATTGACGCATCGTGTCCTCGCCTCGAGGCAACCGCTCCAGCGCCTCAGTGAGCACGCCCATGAAGCGGTCGACTTGGTCCTGCTCGCTCTCGCCCGGCAGGCGGAGGACGGCGTAATCGGCGGCCGCGATGCCATCCATCTTGACCCAGCCGGGGCCGAAGACCCGCCGACGGTCGTCGTCTCCGATAGCCGGCAGGAGGATCGGTCGGTCCAGTTTGACCCAGATCCCGTCGACGGCATCGACGAGGCCGGCGAAGGCAAGGCGATCGAGAGTGAGCCCAGCGTCGACGCGGATGCCGAGTCCCTGCTCGATCGCGCGCACCCCTGCGAGCGTGTCGGCTGCGCTGGGTGTGCTCCCCAGCGTCACGCTGTCATCGCCCTGGGTGACGAGCAGGCTCGCGGGCACGGCGAGCATCACGGTGAAGGACTCTGTGAGGGGCGGCTCGATGCCGACGACGACATTGCCCACGGCGTAGCCGTCGCCATCAAGCACCTGGAGGAGCAACGTCTCTTCCGCGGGCGCTGACGTCGGTGACGGCTCCGGTGCGGGCACGCCCTCGGACCTCACGATCGAGACCAGGCCGAGTCCGAGGACGATGACGAGGGCGCCGACCGCGACGACGACGACGCGCCAAGCCACGCTCATGCGGCGTACAACCCGACCTTCGCGATGTAGGACTCCACCCCGGGGGTCACCAGGTAGCGAATGGGCTCACCCGCCGCGACGCGATCGCGGATATCGCTCGAGGAGATGGCCAGAGCGGGGATCTCCAGCAGGGCGACGCGGCCAGGCGCGAGACCCGGGTCACTGAGCACGTGGCCGGGTCGCGTCACACCGATGAGGTGCGCGAGGCGAAGCACCTCGTCGGGCTCCCGCCAGGACAGGATCTCCGCGAGGGCGTCCGCACCCGTGATGAAGTAGTAGTCGTGGTCGCCGCCGTGCTCCGCGCGAATGTCGCGGAGGGTGTCGACGGTGTACGTCGGGCCGTCGCGATCGACATCGACGCGCGAGACGCTGAATCGATCGTCGGCGGCCGTGGCGATGACCGTCATGAGGTAGCGGTCCTCAGGAGCGGACACACGACGATGGGTCTTCTGCCAGGGTTGCCCGGTCGGGACGAAGACCACGCGGTCGAGTGCGAATCGATGTGCGACCTCGGATGCCGCGACGAGGTGGCCGATGTGGATGGGATCGAAGGTCCCACCCATGACCCCGATGCGCATGTCGCTCGAGTTGCTCGCCGTCAATCAGCGGTCGACGTTGATGAGCATCGTGATAAGCAGCAGGAGCACGAGCACACCGAGGGCGACGCCTCCGAAGACGTACGGGGAGATCACTGCGCCTTCGCCAGCCTCTGCCGATGCCCAGACGGCCGTCGTGAGCGGACTCATGGCACTCCTCCCTGGCCGGACCGATCGTCCTGGCTGCTACCCCAGCCTAGCGGGAGGAGGCTGGCCTGCCGAACCGCTG
>JBMTDJ010000145.1:0-2852 GCA_049431945.1 Candidatus Nanopelagicales bacterium
GGCGCGTGACCTGCGGCGCGGGGCCGAACTACTGGCGGAGGTGGCCGTCGCCGATGACGACGTAGGTCGTGGTGGTGAGCTCGGGCAGGCCCATCGGCCCGCGCGCGTGGAGCTTCTGCGTCGAGATGCCGATCTCGGCTCCGAAGCCGAACTCGCCGCCGTCGGTGAAGCGGGTCGAGGCGTTGACTATCACCGCGGCCGCGTCGACACCCGAGATGAACGCCTGAGCGGCCGACTGGGAGTCGGTGACGATCGCCTCGGTGTGGCCGGATGACCAGCGGCGGATGTGGGCAAGCGCATCATCGAGGCTGTCGACGATCCCCGCGGCGATGTCCAGCGAGTAGTACTCAGCGGCCCAGTCCTCGTCGGTCACCTGCCTGTACGCCGTGCCAGCTGACTCGGCGTAGGAGCCCATCGTGTCGTCACCGTGCACCGTCACGCCTGCTTCGCGCAGGGCAGCCATGGCGGCCGGCAGGAACCGATCAGCGATCTCGCGGTGGACAAGCAGCGTCTCGGCCGCGTTGCACACGCTCACGCGCTGGGCCTTGGAGTTGAGCAGGATGCGCACGGCCATGTCGACATCGGCATCGCGATCGACGTAGACGTGGCAGTTGCCGACGCCCGTCTCGATCACCGGCACCGTCGAGCCCTCGACGACGCTGCGGATGAGCCCTTCGCCACCGCGCGGAATGAGCACGTCGACCAGGCCTCGCGCCGTCATCAGGTGCTTGACCGACTCGTGCGATGTGCCGGGCACGAGTTGCACGGCGTCCGCGGGCAGGCCCGACTCGACGAGGGATGCGCGGAGGACGTCGACGAGCACCTCATTGGTGGCCTGAGCGGATGACGATCCACGCAGCAGCGCAGCGTTGCCGCTCTTCAGGCACAGCCCTGCGGCATCGACGGTCACGTTGGGGCGAGCCTCGTAGATGATGCCGACGACGCCGAGCGGCACACGCACCTGGCGCACCTGCAGGCCGTTGGGCAAGGTGTAGCCGCGCACGACATCACCGACCGGATCGGGCAGGTCCGCGACGTCTTCGAGGGCCGACGCGATCGCGTCGATGCGTGAGGCATCCAGCGTCAGGCGATCGATGAGAGCCTCGCTCGTGCCGACCTCGCGCGCCCGATCGAGATCGACGGCGTTGATCTCGACGATGCGCGGCGTGGCCGCTCGCAGCGCTGCAGCGCACGCGACAAGGGCCGCGTCCTTGCGCTCCCGGGTAACGCCTCGCAGGACGGTGGCCGCTTCACGCCCCCGATGGGCGCAAGCGAGGATCTCGGCACGATCGTCGGTCACGGGATAAGGGTACGGCTACAGCGGAGAGACGCCGCCGGCGGCGA
The DNA here is from genome assembly GCA_049431945.1 of Candidatus Nanopelagicales bacterium. Lineage (GTDB taxonomy): Bacteria > Actinomycetota > Actinomycetes > S36-B12 > S36-B12 > Mxb001. The sequence continues at coordinate 1,345 of JBMTDJ010000145.1, forward strand.
TGAGCCCCGGCCCGTGCCCGAGGTGGCGTCCCCGACGGTGGAAGGTCTCGCGGTCGATGACCTCCACGCCGACCACCTCCCAGTCCGGCAGGCCCGCGGACTCGCGATGCTCGGCCCACAGCCCTACCGCGAGATCGAGTACCGACTGCGCATTGGGGCCTTCCTCCCAGTAGCGCACCTCCGCTCGATCGGACGCGTAGCGACCGGAGAGCAGGAAGGGATGTTCGTGCGATAGGCGTTCGAGGCCCGAGCGGATGCTCTGGGCATCCACGACGTCGCCGGCGACGGTGACGGTGACGAACCAGAGGTGCGGTGACACGGCCTGCTCGGGGTTGGACATGCGCACCTCCCAACGTCACTCGCGCGGGGCGCCCCCGAGGATCACGAGATCATCGCGATGAACGATCTCTCGTTCGTACTCAGGACCGCGCTCCCTTGCCAAGTCCCGGGTGGATCGGCCGAGGAGCTCGGGAAGTTCCCCTGAGTCGTAGTTGACCAGTCCGCGGGCGATCGTGTGGCCGCTTTCGTCAAGAAGGTCCACCGGGTCGCCCGCGATGAACTCACCCTCCACTTTGGTGACACCCGCCGGCAGGAGAGAAGCCCGCTGGACAGTGACCGCACGCGCCGCTCCGGCGTCGAGGTGAAGTCGCCCCTGTGGCGTGCTGGCATGCCCGAGCCACAGGAGGCGGGTGGGACTACGCCGTCCCGTCGGGAGGAACACCGTCCCGGTGTTCGACCCGGCTAGCGCCTCGCGGGCAGCCCGCGAGTGCGCGAGGACAACGGGGATGCCCGCAGCGGTGGCGATGCGGGCGGCCTCGACCTTGGTGGTCATGCCGCCAAGGCCCACGCCCGATCCCACACCCCCGATCGACACGTCGACGAGATCATCCATGTCGCGCACGTCGCTGATCATGCTCGCACCGCCCTTCCCAGGCGGTCCGTCGTACAGGCCATCGACGTCGGACAGCAGGACAAGAGCGTCGGCGCGCACGAGGTGGGCGACGAGGGCCGCGAGGCGATCATTGTCGCCCAGCCGAATCTCATCGGTAGCCACCGTGTCGTTCTCGTTGACGATCGGCACGACGCCCATCTCGATGAGCTTCTCGAGGGTGCGTTGGGCATTGCGGTAGTGCGCGCGCCGAGTCATGTCATCCGCCGTGAGAAGCACCTGGCCGACGGTGATGTCACGCGCGGCGAAGGACATCGAGTACTGCGCGAGCAGCACGCCCTGACCCACGCTCGCCGACGCCTGCTGGGTGGCCAGATCGCGGGGACGCTTGGTCAGGCCGAGGATCGGGAAGCCGGTCGCGATCGCACCGCTAGAGACCAGGATGACCTGGCTGCCGGCAGCGACTCGATCGGCGAGGACACCGACGAGGTCCTTGACTCTCTCGACGTCGACACCGCCATCCGGGCGCGTGAGCGACGACGAGCCGACCTTGACGACGATGCGGCGCGCCTGACCCACAGACTCCCGGGTCGCCTGGGGACTCACCAGTCCTCCAGGC
>JBMTDJ010000146.1:0-2810 GCA_049431945.1 Candidatus Nanopelagicales bacterium
CCACGCCCACCGCAGCCCCGAGGATCGCTCCGCGCAGGTTTCGAGCTTCGAGCGGATCGAGTTGTTTTTGGCCGCTTCTGCTCGAAGTTCACACGTGAGTCGAACCCGGGCACTGCCGCTCGGCCGGTCCGCGGCGCTGACTAGGCTCTGGCCCCATGGCCGAGTTCATCTACACCCTCCGCAAGGCACGCAAGGCACACGGCGAGAAGGTCGTCCTCGACGACGTCACCCTGTCCTTCCTGCCCGGCGCCAAGATCGGCGTCGTCGGCCCCAACGGAGCGGGCAAGTCCTCGCTGCTGAAGATCATGGCCGGCGTCGATCAGGTCTCCAACGGCGATGCCCTCCTGTCTCCGGGATTCACCGTCGGCATCCTCATGCAGGAGCCCATGCTCGATGAGTCCAAGACAGTGCTGGAGAACGTCGAGGACGGCGTAGCCGAGACCAAGGCGATGATCGATCGCTTCAACGAGATCTCCGCCCAGATGGCGGATCCGGACGCGGACTTCGATGCGCTCATGGCGGAGATGGGCAAGCTCCAGGAGGAGATCGACCATCGCAATGCGTGGGACCTCGACTCCCAACTCGAGCAAGCCATGGACGCCCTGCGATGCCCCGCACCCGATGCGGATGTCAGCGTGCTCTCCGGCGGCGAGAAGCGCCGCGTGGCCCTGTGCAAGCTGCTGCTCCAGCAGCCGGACCTGCTCCTGCTCGACGAGCCGACCAACCATCTTGATGCCGAGAGCGTGCAGTGGCTCGAGCAGCACCTTGAGAAGTATCCCGGCACCGTCATCGCCATTACCCACGACCGCTACTTCCTCGACAATGTCGCGCAGTGGATCCTCGAGCTCGATCGCGGTCACGCCTACCCCTACGAGGGCAACTACTCCGTGTACCTCGAGAAGAAGGCGGCACGGCTCAAGGTCGAGGGTCAGCGCGATGCCAAGCTCAAGAAGCGCCTCACCGACGAACTCGAGTGGGTGCGCTCGAGTGCCCGAGCCCGCCAGACCAAGAGCCGCTCACGCCTGGAGCGCTACGAGGAGATGGCGGCCGAGGCGGAGAAGACGCGGAAGCTGGACTTCGATGAGATCCAGATCCCGCCGGGCCCGCGTCTGGGCAACGTCGTGGTCGAGGCCGACCACCTCACCAAGGCCTTCGGCGATCGCGTGCTCATCGACGACGTGTCCTTCACGCTGCCGCGCAACGGCATCGTCGGTGTCATCGGACCCAACGGCGTCGGCAAGACCACCCTCTTCCGGATGATCGTCGCGGCAGCCGAGGGGGGCTCCGACGACAAGGACGAGCTGCCGACCTCCGGCGACATCAAGGTCGGCGAGACCGTGACCTTGTCGTATGTCGACCAGAGCCGTTCGGGCCTGGACCCGAAGAAGACCGTCTGGGAGGTCGTCTCCGACGGCCTGGACTGGATCAAGGTCGGCAACGTCGAGATGCCGTCGCGTGCCTACGTCTCGGCCTTCGGGTTCAAGGGGCCGGATCAGCAGAAGCCTGCTGGAGTGCTGTCCGGTGGCGAGCGCAACCGGCTCAACCTCGCGCTCACCCTCAAGATGGGCGGCAACCTGCTGCTGCTCGACGAGCCGACCAACGACCTCGACGTCGAGACGCTCGGCTCGCTCGAAAACGCCCTGCTCGAATTCCCTGGATGCGCGGTCATCACCTCGCACGACCGGTGGTTCCTCGATCGCATCGCCACGCACATCCTGGCCTACGAGGGTGACTCGCAGTGGTTCTGGTTCGAGGGCAACTTCGAGTCCTATGAGAAGAACAAGATTGAGCGTCTCGGGGCTGAGGCCGCGCGACCCCACCGGGCGACGTACCGCAAGTTGACCCGCGACTGACCGGCAGCGGTCGAAGGCTCCCGAGTTGCCGTCGGCCCCGCGGGAGGGGAGGCTGGGGTCCAACCGGGCGACCGGCCACAACCCGGGAGGTGCGAGATGGCGACGTCGAGTGCTGCAGTGGCAGTTGCTCTCCCTGAGCATGAGGCTCGCCTGCTCGGTGCCCACCTCGACCGACTGGCCGCATGGGAGCCGCAGGGGCATGTGCGGATCGTGGCGCGGGGTGGATCGATCGGCGTCTTCGCTGCGCCGCCCATGCGTGTCATGAGCTTCGTCGCACTGCCTTTGACGCACCCGGTGGGCGAGGAGGTTGATGTATCGGCCCGTACGGTCGAGATCCGGGTCGGGCTCATCACCGAGGGGAACCCGTTGCTCCTGCTCCCCGAGCCGGCGGTGGGCTCCCCGGGACTGGCGCTCTTGCCGCCGATGGAGGGCTGGCAGCTGCCCATCCATGGGGTGTCCGGCGACATCGTCCCCGAGGTCGATGCTGCCGTCGCGGAGTTCCGACGGAGGGCGGCGATGGTCGTCGACGCCCAAGCGCTCGCGGAGCAGATCTGGGAGCGCAATTCGTTTGGGGGGCTTCCCCTGCGAGCCCTTCATGCGGCACGTCGGCTCGGTTTCCTCACCGACGACGCTTCCCGCGTCACGGCGTGCACGATGACAGGGTGGAAGCGCCTGACGACCGTGCGCGGTCAGGTATTCGTGCGCACCCACAGTCCCACGAAGCGGCCGGACCTCACCGTCGTGCGCTGACGCCTACGTCGCGGAGTACCGGTAAGCCACGTCCATCGCGGCGTTGACCGAGTAGCGCTCAGGGAAGGCGCTGAGCAGCCCGACATCAGGTGCCGCGCCCGCAGCGCCAAGGCACCCTCCAAGGGTCAAAGCGCCGTGTGCCTTCGCTCAGGCGAACGGGACGTTGATCATGGCGAATGCGGCGCTCGTGAGATAGCCCCAGAGTTC
>JBMTDJ010000147.1:0-2783 GCA_049431945.1 Candidatus Nanopelagicales bacterium
CGTAGTGCACGACGACGCGGTAACCCTCGGCTGCCAGCGCACGGGCGATGGCCGCCCCGATGCCCCGCGAGCCGCCGGTGACGAGCGCAGTGCGCGTGTCGTTCGCCATGACATCATCCATGACCGCAGCCTAGGGAGCCCCTCCCCGCTCAGACACGCGGCAGTGTCTGGCAGGGTATGCGCCATGGCACATGCGACCGGGGACGAGCCCGTCCACCTCAATAATCATCACCTCAACACGCTCACGGCGATCTTCAGTCATCCCACGAGTCACAACATCCGCTGGGCGGACACGATCTCGCTTCTCGAGCACGTGGGCGAGGTCGAGGAGCGTCACGACGGGAAGTTCAAGATCACCCTGGGTCCTGAAACCGAGGTCTTCGATCGGCCCCGCCACAAGGACATCGACACCCAGATGGTCGTCGACCTGCGCCGAATGCTGCGCAACGCCGGCTTCGACCCCAAGCAGCCCGGCCAGGAGGTCTGAGATGAAGGACGTCACCGACGCCATCGATCTGAGCGGACGCGTCGCGATCGCGGCGGTGGATTTCCACAGCACACGGATCTACGCGCTCGACTCCCCGGACCACTCCACCCCGGAGCACGTCGTTGCCGATGACCCGCGCAAGCGCTTCCATAACGTGTATCACCATGACGGGAACGTCGACGGCACCTACCTCGATGACAACGACGTGTACTGGTCGACGCTGACCTCAGCGCTGGAGGGGTCCGCAGGGATCATCCTGCTCGGCCACGGCAAGGGAAAGGCGAACGCCAGTCACCACCTCGCGGCGTACATCGAGAAGCATCGGCGCCCGCTCGCCGAGCGCATCATCGCCGACGTGCGCGCGGACATCGACGATCTCACCGACGAGCAGCTCCTGCGCCTCGGTCAGCACATCGCGGGCATCGACCCGCTTCGCGACCACGGTGACAGTCAGCGGGGAGCGCTCTAGTAGCGCACCGAACGCTCGGGCAGCCGCCGGTTGAGCAGCCACGCAATCACGGCTGAGATGACCGCGACCACGAGGATGCCGATCCAGCCGCCGATGTCGCCGAGCCCGGTGATGTTGGGCGGATCGTCCGGGCACATGCCCAATCCGCACTCGGGGATCACCGTGAAGCCGATGACGAGCAGGTCGATCGCGAGCCACGCGATGACGAAGAAGCTCAGGGCCCTCAGCCAGCCGCGCTGGCCCATGACCCCGGTGTCGCCGGCGTCGAGCGGCGTCTGCCACATGAGCAGCAGCGCGCACCCAGCGGCGCCCAGGGCGAAGGTGACCAGGGCCCACGTGTAAAGGTGCAGTCCCCAGAACTCCGGACCGTAGCCGGGGTCGTCGGGCTGGATATGGAGCAGGATCTGGCGCACGCTCCCTGCGCCGCCAGCGAAGGCCGCAAGGATGCTGATCGCGTAATGCCGGGCACGGATGCCCCACAGGAGGTTCATCGTCGGGCCGACAGCGAGGCCGATCATCCCCGAACGCTGAACGAGGCAGAGAGGACACGGCTGCTCGCCGATGCCGAGTTGGAGGTGGAGCGAGCCGGCCAGTACGCCCAGCAGTCCTAGGAGGGCGACGACGTTGATGATGCGCGACCAGAAGACTGCGCGCTCGGATGACATCGGGAACATGCTCATCAGAAGCTCAAGGGAATGTCGCTGGTCATGTGGAACCGCAGGAGCACCAGGGTCCACCCGAGCGTGGCAAGAGCGAGGATCGGAGTCCAGCGCCACCCTCGGAAGATGCCAATGAAGACCACTATCCACAGGACGAACATCGACAGCATCACGGCGCCACGGTAGGCCCTGGACTGCTGACTATCAAGCATCTCGGACGCATCGTCGACCATCCCCTAGGCTCGGGACATGCGAGATCAAGCTCCGTGGGAACTCGTCACCGCCATCCCGCCGGACCGCATCGTCTCGGGTGTGGAACTCCAGGGTCGCCTCGAGGCAACCGCGAACCTCCCCCGGCGCGAGATCCGGGTGTGGCCCCGCCTGTCCGGGTGGCCGCGGGGAGACGTCCTCATCGAGGCGGGCGGCTTCACAGGGCTCGCGCCGGACGACGCAACCGCCGTCTTCGGCTTCGGTTCCGACGAGCACGGCCTCATCGCGGTCCTTCCGGAGGGCGGGGTGGCGGTAGCCCTCGAGGATGACGCCCCCGCTTGGCAGGATCCGCGGCTTCTCGAACTCATCGCCCTTACGGCGACATCGTCACAGCCGGCCGAGATCGGCGTAGCACTGCTCGGCTACGGGGCCATCGGCGCCGAGCACGCAGCGGCGGTCACCGCCACCACCGGACTGCGGCTGGTCGGTGTCGCCGACAGCGACCCCGCGCGCCGGACAGCGGCGACGTCGGCATGGCCGGGCACGTGCGACTACGACGACGCACGCGCCCTCCTCGACGATCCCGACGTCGATGTCGTCATCGTCTCCACTCCACCCGACAGTCATGCCCGCTGGGCCACAGACGCCCTTGCCGCCGGCAAGCACGTTGTCGTCGAGAAGCCGATGGCGCTCACGGCACGCGAATGCGACGACCTGCTCGCCGTCGGCGCCGCCTCCGGACTCACCGTGTCGGTCTACCAGAATCGGAGATTCGATCCCGATTACCGACTCATCAAGTCCGCCGTCGACTCCGGACTCATCGGCGAGGTCTTCCACCTCGAGGCTTTCGTGGGCGGCTACGGCCACCCTTGCAACTTCTGGCATTCGGATGCGGCCGTCTCCGGAGGGGCGCTCTTCGACTGGGGCTCCCACATCGTCGACCAGATACTCGACCTCA
>JBMTDJ010000148.1:0-2689 GCA_049431945.1 Candidatus Nanopelagicales bacterium
GGCCTCACCCCCGGCGCCTACCGGCGCTCGGGCTCGCGCACCGCCGCTTGACGTTCCTTCAGTGATATGTAATATTCCACTGAGCCCATCCGCGGGCCTTGACCTGGGAGACCCCATGACCACCACGCCCTGGCGCGGCATCCTCACCGCGACCGCCCTGCCCTTCGATGCCGATGGCAACGTCGACTACGCCCGATACGACGATCACGTCCAGTGGCTCATCCGCAATGGCAGCGACGGCGTCGTGTGCAACGGATCGCTCGGTGAGTACCAGACGCTCACGCAGGAGGAGCGCGCCAAGGTGGTCGAGGTCGCGGTCGCTGCTGCCAAGGCTGCCGGCGGCGTCGTCGTTCCCGGTGTCGCGGCGTACGGCGCGCAGGAGTCGCGCCGCTGGACTGAGCAGGCCGCCGAGGCTGGCGCCGTCGCCGTCATGCTGCTGCCGCCCAACGCCTACCGCGCCGACGAGCGCATCGTCATCGAGCACTATCGCGAGGTGGCCAAGGCCGGCATGCCGATCGTGGCGTACAACAACCCCTACGACACCAAGGTGGATCTGACCCCCGCTCTGCTCGGCACGTTGTACGCGGAGGGGCTCATCGTCGCCGTCAAGGAGTTCAGCGGGGATGCGCGCCGTGCCTACGAGATCGCCGAGCATGCTCCCGGCCTCGACGTGATCATCGGCTCGGACGATGTGGTCGTCGAGCTCGCGATCGCCGGTGCCAAGGGCTGGATCGCGGGGTACACCAACGCGCTCCCGTCCGCCTCCCGCGCTCTGTACGACGCAGCGATGGCCGGCGACCTGGCGACAGCGATCCCGCTCTACCGGACGCTGCATCCGCTGCTGCGCTGGGACTCCAAGACCGAGTTCGTCCAGGCCATCAAGTTGTCGATGGACATGGTCGGTCGCTACGGCGGCCCATGCCGCCCGCCGCGTCTGCCGCTCACGCCCGAGCAGGAGACGGTCGTGCGCGCGGCGACGCAGGTCGCGATCGACGCGGGACTCGCGACGGCCTGACATGCGGGCCAAGCGCGTCCTGCAGGTCGTCGACTCCCACACGGAGGGCATGCCCACCCGCGTGGTCGTCGGGGGAGTCGGCGTCGTGCCCGGCGCGACCATGGCCGATCGCCGTCTCCATCTCATGGAGCACATGGACGACCTGCGCACACTGCTGATGTACGAGCCGCGCGGGCATGCGGCCATGAGCGGCGCGATCCTGCAGCCCCCGTCTCGCACCGACGCGGATTGGGGCGTGCTCTACATCGAGGTCACCGGCTGCTTGCCGATGTGCGGCCACGGAACGATGGGTGTGGCGACGGTCCTGGTCGAGACGGGCATGGTCGAGGTCGTCGAGCCGGTCACCACGATCCGGCTCGATACCCCGGCGGGCCTCGTCGTCGCCGAGGTTGCGGTCGAGGATGGCGTAGCGACGTCGGTCACCCTGCGCAATGTGGACTCCTTCGTCGTGGGCCTGGATCGCAGCGTGGAAGTCCCCGGAATCGGCACGGTCGGCTATGACATCGCTTTCGGCGGCAACTTCTACGCGATCGTCGAGTCCGCTGACCTCGGTGTCGAGTTCGACCGGGCCAACGCGACCGGAATCATCAATGCCGCGATGAAGGTCATGGCGGCGATCAATGATGCGGACGCACCCGTCCACCCAATCGATGAGGGGATACGCGGCCTTCGCCACGTGCAGGTGCTCGCACCAGGCTCGACTCCGCAGCACTCCAAGCACGCCATGGTGATCAGCCCCGGTTGGCTTGATCGCTCGCCATGCGGCACGGGCACATCGGCCCGCCTTGCCCAGCTCCACGCTCGCGGCGAATTCGCGCCCGGCGATGAGCTTGTCAACGAGTCGTTCATCGGCACGCACTTCATCGGCCGGATCGCTGAGACGTCTGAGGTCGCTGGACTGCCCGCCGTCGTACCGCTCATCACCGGTCGCGCGTGGCTGACCGCGATGTCGCAGATGCTCCTCTCGGACGACGACCCCTTCCCCGCGGGCTTCCTGCTGTGACAGCCGCACCCGAGGGGCTCGCCGCGATCGGTGGCCGGACCAGCCTGCGCGAGCGCGTCGCGGAGTCGCTGCGCGCCGCCCTCGTCTCCGGACGCATGGCACCGGGTACGACGTACAGCATCCCGGCTCTCGCCGAGCAGTTCGGCGTCTCGGCGACTCCCGTGCGCGAGGCGATGCTCGACCTGGTCAACGAGGGCATCGTCGCACCCGTGCCCAATAAGGGCTTCCGTGTCGTGGAGCTCACCGACGCCGAGCTCGACCAGATCACCGAACTGCGCCGACTACTCGAGGTTCCGACCGTCGGTGCCCTGGCCGGTGCCATCGATCGCTCGTCCATCAAGCGCCTGCGCTCCCTGGCCTCCGCGGTGAGCGACGCTGCTCGTCGCGGTGATGTCGTCGCCTACGTCGAGGCCGATCGCGAGCTCCACCTTGCGCTGCTGGCCGGCGCGGGCAATCCACGCCTGGTCGAGATCGTCGGCCGTCTACGCGACCAGAGTCGGCTCTACGGCCTGGAGCAACTTGCGGCCGAGGGCGTGCTGGTCGATTCGGCCAACGAGCACGTGCAACTGATCGATGCGCTCGAGTCAGGCGATCGTCGCGCGGCCGAGCGCGTCATGGCACACCATCTCGATCACGTACGCGGCATCTGGGCCAGCAGGCGCGAGGAGCGC
>JBMTDJ010000149.1:0-2669 GCA_049431945.1 Candidatus Nanopelagicales bacterium
AGGAACCACACCACCTCCGCGACCTCAGCAGGCTGTAGGAAGCGGGACCGATCACCCTGCGGGTACGCCGCCCTCAACCTGTCGAAGTACGCCTGCGGATCGCCGTCACCGAAGTCACGCGCCTGGCCTTCGAGCATCGGCGTCTCGATATCCCCCGGACACACCGCATTGACGCGCACTCCCCGAGGCGCGAGCTCGAGCGCGAGCGCTCGCGTCAGATTGCTCACGCCGCCTTTGCTCGCGCTGTAGACCGCGGCCCCTGCATTGCCCTGGATACCCGCGTCGCTCGAGATCATCACGACGCTGCCACCGGTCGTGACCAGATGAGGGATGGCCGCGGAACTCACGAAGTACGCGGCCTTGAGGTTGACGCCGACGACGCGATCCCACTCCTCCTCGGTGGTCTCGCCACTCGGACCCTCGGTCCACAATCCGGCAGCGTTCACCACACAGTCGAGACGGCCGTGCAGAGTCGCCGCCTGGGCGACCATCTCGCGGATCTGCTCGACATCCAAGAGGTCCGCAGGGATCCAGTCCCCGATCCGTGCTCGTGACTCGGGTCGGTCGCTCGCGACGACGTCCCATCCGCCGGCCGCGAAACGCTCGCACACCGCCGTGCCTAGCCCACCCGCCGCGCCGGTGACGAGGACGACGCTCACACGGTCCGCCAAGCCATGGATTCTGTCGGCCGGCCGACTACCGACTGGCCGCGAAGCACGCCGCTGCTCCGCTCCGCTCGAAGTCCGCGGTCGTACACACAGCGACCTCCGGGTAGTAGTCGCCCATGACAGCAGCGGTAGCGGCGGCGTTGCTGCCGGACGGGACGTTCTGCACAGCGTTCGAGAAGCCCTCGCTTGCGAGCATGTTGCGCAACGCCACCATCTCGACGTCCTTGGGCTTGCTCACCGACGTCGGAAGCCAATTGACCCCCTGGGCGGTCGTCGCATTACGCGGCCGGCTCTTGGGAGTGGAGATCGCAATCGTGACGTAGCCGTCGGAGTCGCGTACCGCAGCGTTGTCTGCGACGCAGCCGTAGGTGGTGCCCTTCTTGGGCTTGGGGTTCGCGACGACCGGGTACGGTGCGGCGTAGACGTTGTTGCACACCGACCAGTAGCGCAGCTGGTAATCGTCGTTGGGCCAGGGCACCGGTGTTGTGCCCCCCTCCACGTCCCAGGGCGTCGTCGGCGCGAGCATCTTGATGACCACAACCTCGCCGGGCGTCGGCGTGAAGAGCATCGAGGCGTAAGCGTTGGCGTCGTTGGGGAAGAAGCTGTTGGTCGTCGCTGCCGAAGCACGGAAGAAGCTATTGGGAGGCGGGCACCCACCGGGCTCAGTGGTGCAGGGTGCCGGCTGGGGAGCGGGCCATGTGCCAGCCTTGATCTGCTTGATGATCTTGAGGTACTTCGCGGCCTTGCCGATCTTGCCAACGGCGGCTAAACCCTTGCGGCTGCAGGCAGGCAGCGTGGTGCGCGTGCCCTTGGCGTCGACCACCGTCAACGTGGGCAGCGTGACGTCCTGCGCGCCTCCCTCGGGTAGGTAGACCCGCATGACGAGGAATCCAAGATTGGCCGGCGCCTTGCCCTGCCGCTGTGGATTCGGGGGCAGGATCGGAATGGCGTTTTCGTCACTGGGGTCGACGTTCCCGCGCAGTGTGACGGTGAAGGTGCCGCCGGCTGGCGTGTCAGGTGCCGAGGTCACCGCCCATGGATTGGGTGCGGGAGTGCCGGGTGCCGGCACGATGTCGAAATCGGTGATCTGCGACGGTGCGCCGGTCGCGCTCTCGTAGACGCCGCCGGCGTTGTCGTACGCCGTGAGAGCGAGGAAGCGTGTCTCCGGGAATGTCCCGGCCACCTCGATCGACATGCCCGGCAGAGCCAGGTACGGCGTCGTCCAGTAGGTCGCGCTCGTGTCGGGGAAGGCGACGTTCATCGTCTGGGGAGTCGTCTCCAGCCACCACGAGCAGTACGGGAACACGTCCGCCACAGGCGGCTTCGGCTTGGCGGCCGGCTCGATCGGCGAGGGAGCCGCCTGGGCAGTAGGCAGCACGAGAGCCAGGGCTGCCGCCAGGCCAGGAGCGATGAGGAGTGGGAGTCGGCTCACGCAGCGACGGTAGCCCACGTCACCGCGATACGCTCGCCAAACGCCGGCTGAGCTTCGAGTTCCTAGGTTCTTTCTTCCGCGATCGAGTTGCCGCCGTCGACAACAAGACACTGGCCGGTGGTGTACGACGCACCCGGTGTGCACAGCCACGCGATCGCCGAGGCAACCTCGTCAGCCGTCGCACTGCGCCCCATCGGTGTGCGCAGTCCCTGCTCACGTTCGTGATCGGTCTGCGAGCCAGTCGCAATCCACCCCGGAGCGACGGTGTTGACGGTGATCCCATCGCCAGCGAAGTCCACAGCGAGTGAGCGCGCTAGGCCGAGCATGCCGGCCTTCGCCGCTGCGTAGGCGGCCTCGCCCTGCATCGCCATGACCGGGCCAGTGACGCTCGCCACCATGACAATGCGACCCCAGCCCGCGGCGCGCATGTAGTGAAGTGCGGATCGAGTGACATAGAACGCCGAGTCGAGATTGCGGGCTATGGATGCGCGCCACGCGTCGGCGGAGAGTTGTGATGCGTCGCCGGCCTCCGCAGTTCCAGGCTCGGCAACGCTCGTCATGCCGGCGTT
>JBMTDJ010000150.1:0-2619 GCA_049431945.1 Candidatus Nanopelagicales bacterium
CCGAGCACGCCGACGACCGGTGTCGGCAGGATGGCCGTCTCACCGGTGGAGTTGTAGAAGCTGACGTTGCCACCGGTCACGGGGATGCCGAGCTCGAGGCAGCCATCGGCCAGTCCGCGCACCGCCTCGGCGAAGGTCCACATCACCTCGGGATCCTCGGGTGAGCCGAAGTTCAGGCAGTTCGTCACCGCCAGTGGCTTCGCGCCGGTCACCGCGACATTGCGGTAGGACTCTGCGAGCGCGAGCTTGGCGCCCTCGTAGGGATCCAGGCGCACGAATCGGCCATTGCAGTCGGTGGATACCGCGACACCGAGTCCCGATTCCTCGTCGATGCGGATCATCCCGGAGTCCTCGGGCTGCGCGAGCACGGTGTTGCCGAGCACGTAGCGGTCGTACTGACTCGTCACCCACTTCTTGGATGCGAGATTGGGCGAGGCCGTCATGCGCAGCCAGGTCTCTCGGATCGCGTCAGCACTCGTGGGCCGGGGCAGGGAGCGAGCGTCGTCGGCCTGCAGCGCGTCGAGGTCAGCAGGGCGCTGCATCGGCCGGTTGTAGACCGGACCCTCGTGCGCCACCGTGCGCGGGGGTACGTCGACCACGTGCTCGCCGTGCCAGTCGATGGTGAGGCGTCCGGAGTCGGTGACCTCGCCGATGACGACGGCCTCGACCTCCCACTTGCGGCAGATGTCCATGAAGGCATCGACGTTGGCCGGAGTGACGATCGCGCACATGCGCTCCTGCGACTCGCTCATGAGGATCTCCTCCGGCGAGAGAGAGGGGTCGCGCAGCGGCACGCGGTCGAGATGGACGTGCATGCCGCCCTCGCCGTTGGAGGCGAGCTCGCTCGTCGCGCAGGAGATGCCCGCGCCACCGAGATCCTGAATGCCCTCGACCAGGCCCGCGCGCAGCACCTCGAGCGTGCATTCGATGAGCAGCTTCTCCATGAAGGGATCGCCGACCTGGACGCTCGGCCGCTTCGCCGGGCCGTCAGCATCGAAGGTCTCGCTCGCGAGGACGGAGACACCGCCGATGCCGTCGCCGCCGGTGCGTGCTCCGTAGAGGATGACGAGGTTGCCGACGCCCTTGGCGGAGGCGAGGTGCACATCCTCGTGCTTCATCGCACCGACGCAGAGGGCATTCACGAGCGGGTTGCCGGCGTACGTCGCGTCGAAGACGACTTCACCGCCGATATTCGGCAGGCCCAGGCAGTTGCCGTAGCCGCCGATGCCGGCGACGATCCCGGGCAGCACGCGCTTGGTGTCAGCGGCATCAGCGGGGCCGAAGCGCAGCGGATCCATCACCGCGAGTGGCCGCGCGCCCATCGACAGGATGTCGCGCACGATGCCGCCGATGCCTGTGGCCGCACCCTGGTACGGCTCGACGTACGACGGATGGTTGTGGGACTCCACCTTGAAGGTCACGGCCCAGCCGTCGCCGACGTCGACCACCCCGGCGTTCTCGCCGATGCCGACCATGAGCTGGGGCCAGCCACCCTCGGGCTGCTTGTCGCCGAACTGGCGCAGGTGCACCTTGGACGACTTGTAGGAGCAGTGCTCGCTCCACATCACCGAGTACATCGCGAGCTCGCTCGACGTGGGCCGGCGGCCGAGGATCTCGCGGATGCGCTCGTACTCGTCCGGCTTCAGGCCGAGCTCGGCGTACGGCTGCTCGACGTCGGGCGTGGATTCCGCGCGCGCGACGGTATCCAGTGTCATCGGGATCCCACCAGGGCCTGCACAGCGGAGATGAAGAAGCCGAGGCCGTCGGTCGATGGTCCGGTGAGCGACTCCACGGCGTGCTCCGGATGCGGCATGAGTCCGACGATTGTGCCGGATGGATTGGAGATGCCCGCGATGTCACGCAGGCTCCCGTTGGGGTTGACCTCGAGGTATCGGGCAACGACGAGGCCTTCGCCCTCGAGGAGGTCGAGAGTGGCGTCGTCCGCGACGTACCCGCCCTCACCGTTCTTCAGCGGGATGACGATCTCTTCGTCCTCCGCGTACGCATTGGTCCACACCGTGTCCACCCGCTCCATCCGCAGGCGCTGGTCGCGGCAGACGAAGTGCAGGTGGTCGTTGCGCGTGAGGGCTCCGGGGAGCAGGTGCGACTCGCACAGGATCTGGAAGCCATTGCAGATGCCGAGGACGGGCAGCCCCTGCTGGGCTCGCGCGATGACCTGCGTCATCACGGGAGCGAACTTTGCGATGGCACCGCAGCGCAGGTAGTCGCCGTAGGAGAAGCCGCCGGGCAGCACGACCGCGTCGACGCCCTTGAGATCATCGTCGCCGTGCCAGAGCGCGACCGGCTCACCGCCGGCAAGGCGCACCGCGCGCTGTGCATCACGATCGTCGAGTGATCCAGGGAAGGTGACGACGCCGATCTTCACGACTCGACCCGGAGCGTGTAGCTCTCGATGACGGGATTGCTCAGCAACTCCTCGGCCATGCGACGCAGGTCCGCGAGAGCCTCGTCTGTCGGCTCGCCCTCGAGCGTGATCTCGAAGCGCTTGCCCTGGCGCACATCGGCAACGCCGTGGACGCCGAGGCGCCCGAAGGCGCCCATCACCGCGCGCCCCTGGGGGTCGAGGATCTCCGGCTTGAGCATGACGTCGACGACGAC
>JBMTDJ010000151.1:0-2543 GCA_049431945.1 Candidatus Nanopelagicales bacterium
GGGTCGTGCTCGAACTGACTCAGCAGCCCTTGTTCGTCTTCGTGCCGTTCGGGCAGATGGTGTTCTTGAACTTCGCGCGACGGAAGTCGGCTCCAGTGATGTCCGCACCCGTGAGATTCGCGTCCTTGAAGTTCGCCTTGTAGAAGTTCGCCCCGGAAAGGTCAGCATTCGTCAGGTTCGCGCCCTTGAGGTTCGCCTTCGAGAGATCCGCCCCGGTGAGGTTCGCGCCCGTTAGGTTTGAATTCCTCAGGTTCGCCTTGGATGCATCCGCCCCCGAAAGGTCAGCGCTCGTCAGGTTTGCCTTCGCGAAGGAGACCTTGGACGCATCCGCCCCCGAAAGGTCAGCATTCGTCAAATCCACACCGTACAGACCTGCCTTGTACATGTTCGTGTTCACGAAAGTGGACCCGGACAAGTTAGCTCTGAGCCAGTCGACGGCGCGCAAGTTCGCCTCGTTGAAATTGCCATCGGGCATCTGCGCGTATTCTGCATTCCTGCCGCGAAGGTCAGCCCCCTGGCAGTCCGGGTAGCACGGGACTTGGGGGACGATGGGGTTCGGGTCGCTCAGGCCCGCCGCCGCGGGCATCGCGGCCGTGGCAAAGACAACCGCGCTGGCAGCCGCGAGGACACCCAGTCTCGCTCTCTTCACTGTCATGTTAGGACCCATCCCCGTGCTCCGGCTTGTTGTCGTCGTTGCGCCATGGCAGGCATTCGCCCTGCTCCCAATCACTTTAGACGAGTCCCCACGTGCGGGGGATCGGCTCGACGAATCAACCTGGTCCCGCAGCGAACGTGGGTTCCTTGACCCGCCTTGCTCCCAGCGTCTAGTTGTCCGCGATCGCCGCCGTCGTACTCGGCAGGAAGGCGACCACGAGGCCAACCACCGCGAGCGCGACGAGTGCGATACCAGCGGAGCGCTCGACTCCACCCTGCGCCGTCACCAAGGGAACGCCTACGACGAGCGCAAGGAACTGTCCGACGATGAGCATGCTGCGCGCCCAGCGCTTGGCCCGCCACAGCCCGCGGGCCGCGAGGACCATGGCCGCACCGAGTACGGCGAAGATGGTGATCTCCAGTGTCACGGCAATCGGACTGGACACCTCCTCGGGACCAGTGATCCCGATCCTCATCACCTGCACGGCGATGTACACGGAGTACGCCAGAAGGGCAACGCCTTCAATGCCGGCGACGAGGGTGCCGACAACGAGGGCTGCCGGCCGAGCCGCGCCGCGGTCCATGGCACAAGGTTAGGGCTACTAGGGTGCAGGTCGTGCGCGGAGTCCTGGTGATGAACCCCCATGCGACGACGACCTCACCCCGTGTCATGGATGTGCTCGCGCACGCACTCGCAGACGAGATCGACCTACGCACCATCCGCACCGAGCACCGCGGCCACGCCGAGGAGATCGCGCGAGCTGCCCGCGCAGACGGGGCCGACCTCGTGTGCGTCCTCGGCGGTGACGGCACCGTCAATGAAGCGATCAACGGACTCCTTGCCGGCGGACCTGACCCCGGCGGGCCGGTGCTCGCGATCATCCCGGGTGGCAGCGCCAACGTCGCCGCGCGCGCCCTCGGCCTTCCCGTGGATCCGGTCGAGGCGACCGGCGAGATCCTCCAGGCGCTGCGCGAGGGGCGTCGCCGGGTCATCGGCCTCAGCACCATCGCGGTCACCCCGTGGGACGGCGCGCCACGACCGCCCCGATGGTTCATCGCCAATGCCGGGCTCGGCCTCGACGCCGAGATCATCGCCGCCATGGAGACAGCCCGCAAGGAAGGGCATGAGGCCACACCCGGGCGCTACCTCGCGACGACACTGCGCCAGTTCTTCTGGGGGACTGACCGGCGCGACCCCGCCCTCACGATTCAGCTCGATCACGACACGATCAATGGGGTCTTCATTGCGATCGTCCAGAACACCGCGCCCTGGACGTACCTGGGAGCCCTGCCGATCCAGCCCTGCCCCGACGCCTCCTTCGACACGGGGATCGACCTCTTCGCCGTGCGCAGGATGAGCGTGGGCGCGGCCCTGCGACTCGCGCGGCGGATGATCGCCGGGAGTCGCGCTGGCTCGACAGGACGCAGCCTCACGGTCGCCCACGACCTCACCCGTGTGGCCGTGAACGCCTCTCGTCCGGTCGCACTCCAGGTGGACGGCGAAGGCCTCGGCGAAGTCCGCAGGGTGGAGTTCGCGTCCGCCCCCTCTGCCTTGTCGGTCATCGCCTGACACGAAGGCCGAGGGTCCCTGCCAGCACGGTAGTACGCCGTCCTATAAACGGACGTCGCTCGACGTCTGACCGATCATGTGACCAAACAGACACGCTCAAGGCCACGCGCATATCCCGTTTAGCCTTGTGGGCAACCCCTTCGTCTGCGACCCTTAGGAGTCGGACAGATCCGGCACGCGTTCCCCGCACCTGCATCCGCGCCTCACGGATGGCCCTCTCGGGATGGTGCGTGAACGTCGTCACAAGCAGGGGAATGAGGCGAGGAGGGACCATGGACTGGCGCCACGATGCTGCCTGCCGTGATGAGGATCCCGAGCT
>JBMTDJ010000152.1:0-2502 GCA_049431945.1 Candidatus Nanopelagicales bacterium
GATTGACTCACCGGGCGTGGGGCCAGAGCAGGCGGCCGAGGAAGCCCGCGGCAGCGCCGAGGCCGAAGATGAGCAGACCGAGCATCACGGTGCCCACGACGGAGGGGCGTCGATGGGATTCAGCCACGCCGCTCACCCCTCTTCATGCTCGGACCCGGCATCCGTCAGCATAGAGACCTGACGGCTCGATCGATACGAGTCGGTGGGCATCCACGAGGGAGGTGTGCGATGAGCGGTGGTTCCCGTCTCGATCCCTGGGTGGATTCGTACGCCGCCCGCGCGCGCGGCATGACCGCCTCGGAGATCCGTGCCCTCTTCGCCGTCGCCTCACGCCCGGAAGTTGTGAGCCTTGCGGGTGGCATGCCCTATGTCTCGGCCCTTCCGCTCGATACTCTCGCCGAGACGGCGGCCAAGCTCGTCCGAGAGCGCGGCGCGGAAGTGCTGCAGTACGGCTCGGGCCAGGGCGATGTCACGCTGCGCTCGCAGATCCTTGAGGTCATGAGCGACGTCGGCATCACCGCTCATCCTGATGACGTGATCGTCACCACCGGATCGCAAATGGCACTCGACCTCGTCACGCGTGTGTTCTGCGATCCCGGTGACGTCGTCTTCGTCGAGGCGCCGTCGTACGTCGGTGCGCTCGGTGTCTTCCGCGCGTACGAGTGCGACATCGTCCACGTGCCGATGGATGCCGAAGGCCTGCTGCCCGATGCGCTCGCCGAGGCGATCGCACAGGCGCGTGCGCAGGGCAAGAAGCCCAAGATGATCTACACGATCCCGAGCTTCCACAATCCCGCCGGCGTCACGCAGGGTGCCGACCGCCGCCTGCAGATCCTCGAGGTCGCCAAGCGCGAGGGACTCCTCATCCTGGAGGACGACCCCTACGGCCTACTCGGCTTTGACGGTCCAGCTCCCCGCGCGATCCGTGCCGATGATGACCAGCAGGTCATCTACCTCGGCTCCTTCTCCAAGACGATCGCATCGGGTCTGCGCGTCGGCTGGGCCGTTGCCCCACACGGTGTGCGCGAGAAGCTCGTCCTCGCCGCGGAGTCAGCCGTGCTCTGTCCCTCCAATTACGCCCAACTGACGGTGAGCGAATACCTCGCTACCCAGCCGTGGCGCGACCAGGTCAAGGTCTTCCGCGAGCTCTACCGTGAGCGTCGCGATGCACTGCTCGACTCCATGGAGCAACTCATGCCCGCGGGTACGACGTGGACCGTGCCGCAGGGCGGCTTCTACTCGTGGGTGACATTGCCCGAGGGCCTGGATTCCAAGGCGATGCTGCCCCGCGCGGTCGCCGCACTCGTCGCCTACGTCCCAGGCACGGGATTCTTCGTCGACGGACAGGGGCGCGAGAGCCTGCGCCTGTCCTACTGCTATCCCGATCCCGACCGCATCCGCGAGGGAGTGCGCCGTCTCGCCGGTGTGGTCGAGTCCGAGCTGGAGATCGCACAGACCTTCGGCACCGGACACGTGCTGCGCGATGCGGAGGGCCCGGACAGCCCTGCGCCCGACCTCCTCTAGTCGATCCGATCTCCCGTCAACGGAAGGCAGTCCCGATGCAGGTGCTCGTCCTCGCCGGCGGCCTCTCGGCCGAGCGCGACGTCTCCCTGCGCTCCGGTCGGCGCGTGGCCGAGGCGCTGCGGGCTGCGCGCCCGGACTGGCAGGTGCTCGAACGCGATGTCGATGCCGCCCTGCTCGATGAGCTCGCCGCCGACGCGCCCGACTGCGTCGTACCCCTGCTCCACGGCAGCGCGGGTGAGGACGGTGCGGTGCGCGATGTGCTGGAGTGCCTTGACCTGCCGTACGTCGGATCGCGCGCAGCCGCAAGCCGGCTGGCCTTCGACAAGCCGGTCGCCAAGACATTGGTGCGCCGTGCTGGCATCGCGACACCCGACGCGGTCGCACTGCCGCACGCGACCTTCCGTGAGCTCGGCGCACCCGGTGTCATGGCCGCGCTCGAGCGCGGCATCGGCTTCCCGCTCGTGGTCAAGCCTGCGCGCGGTGGGTCCGCCCTCGGCGTGAGCATCGTGCGCACGCGCGAGGAGTTGCCCGCTGCGATGGTCGGGGCCTTCGCTTACGGTGAGGTGGCGATGCTCGAGCGGTTCATCGGTGGCACCGAGGTCGCCATCGGCGTGGTGGAGACGGCCGACGGTCCCGTGGCGCTACCCGCGGTCGAGATCGCTCCGGACGGCGGGTTCTACGACTACGCCGCGCGCTACACCGCGGGCACGACCGAGTTCCACGTGCCTGCGCGTCTCGACGCGAGCGTCGCCGAGGCTGCTGCCGCGGGCGCCGTCACCGCGCACACCACTCTCGGGCTGCGCGACTGGTCTCGCAGCGACCTCATCATCGACGGCGACGGCACCCCATGGTTCCTCGAGGCCAATGTCGCTCCGGGCATGACCGAGACCTCGCTGGTGCCCCAGGCGCTAGTGGCCGCCGGCATCGACATGGGCGGCCAGATGGCCGATCTCGTCGAGCGGGCGATGAAGCGCGTCT
>JBMTDJ010000153.1:0-2436 GCA_049431945.1 Candidatus Nanopelagicales bacterium
TCAGGCCTTTGGCATCTTGGAGGCGGAAGCACGCGCGAGTAGCAGGTCCGTGGTCAGCCTCGCTCAGGATGTGGTGGATCGCACCCTGGTTTGGCGCGACGGCGCCCTCCGCCAGGCATGAGGGGGGGCGCCGACTACGTCGTGGCCTTCGGTGACAGCATGTAGCCGTGATCGGGATTGACCGCGCATTGCGTCACCTTGCTTGGGCGGATGCCCGCCTTTTCAAGGAACTAGCGGCGCTGCCGTCCGAGGCCCTTCAGGCGCGCTACGCGCCTGACGCCGCAACGGTGGCTGATCTCGCGGTGCACATCGTGAGTGGCGCCGAGTGGTATGCCTACGTGCTCACGGGGGAGCAGTGGACGGATCTGCAGGTGCCACGCAGTGCAGCCGACCTCGGTGCTCTCGCCGTTCGATTGGCGCACCTAGATGCTCTGTTGCTCGCCCAGGCCGAATTGCCCGATGAGCGCATCACCTTTGAGGACGAGGACGGCCCTCGTCAGGCCCTTCGCTCTACTGTGCTGACCCAGGCCAGCATGCACGCGACCGAGCATCGCGCACAGATCGCCTGTGCACTCGAAGTCGCGGAGTGGCCCCGAATCGACCTCGACTCATATGACCTCTGGGCATTCCACGATTACGAGGCACGATCGTGAATGACGACGTGGTCGGCGCGCGAGAGCCCCGGCCCGAGGGGGACGGATCCGCTGGCTGGTACGCCGACCCCGTCGACCCCAGCCGGGTCAGGGCGTGGGATGGCGCCATGTGGACCGATCGCACCGCAACCCCGCTGGTGGATGTCACGGCATTCGAGCAGCGCTACGCGTGGGCGACCCTGTGGTGGGGAGGTCTGGGAATCCTCTGCTCCGTCCTGCCGCTGGCGAGTTGGCTGGCGGTCTTTCTGTGTGGACCCTTCGCCTATCTGTCGTGGCGGCGTAATCAGCGTGCCGCGCGTGAGAGCGGCAAACCTCCTCTGGCAGCCGCCCGCCTTGGTGTGATCCTGGGCGTCATCGGAATGGTGATTGGCCTCGTTGCCATTCCGATCTACTGGATGCTGTGGGGTTGGATCTTCCCGACCGCCTAGCGACTGACACCGCGTAACGTGATGACCAGGACCCTCGATCGCATGGGCGATGTCATCCGGCTCCTGCCTAGCTGCTGGCGTCCGGTGTAGCGGCCGACGCCCTAGGTGGGCTGCATCCGCGGGAGACGCATCCATGGGGTGCTGGCGTACCTGGCACGATGGGGCCGTGGCGGACGGCAGACGCGACAGTGGACCCCGCGTAAGTTGGTTCGAGCTCTTCTACGACCTGGTCGTGGTGGCGCTCGTGTTGAACGGCAGCGGACTGTTTGAGGAAGCGCCGTCATTCGGGACAGGCGCCTGGTTGGCCGCCACCTTGCTTGTCCTGCTGGTCCTCTGGTTCTCGACGACGCTCACGTTCAACACGACCCACCGGGAATGGACCCTGCGCCGGATCCTCACCCTGGTCCAGATGCTCGCCCTCGTGGTCGCCTCACTCTCAATCTCCCGGGACTCCAGACTGGGCGATCGCACCGGGCTCATCGCCCTCGCGGTAGCCCTTGCGAGCATTGCGGTGCTCTATTGGGTCAAGCGCGCCGAACCCCGGACACAACGCTCGTCCACCGTCATGGCCTACTCGATGGGAGCTGCCGCTCTCGTCTGCGTCGGGGGTGCGATCGCAAGTGACGTCGCTGGGTCGTGGGGGGTCATCCTCGTCACAGCAACATTGGGTCTGGCGCTGACGCTCGTCGTCGTGCCGCTGCTGGCGGTCCTCTTGCGAGAGCTCGTCGCAACCGGGCAACTTGATCACGATCACCTCTCCGAGCGGATGGGCCAGTTGGTTCTGATCGCCCTAGGAGAGAGCTTCGCTGCGCTCGTCATCACTCTCGGCGCCGCCGACAGCATTCCGAATCCTGTCTTCCTCGTCCTCGCCTTCGTCGTGATCTATGCCATCTGGAGCATCTACTTCCGCACCGTGCAGCCCTCCGGACTTCCCCTCGGTATCGGACGCACTCGAGCCTGGATTGCGGCGCACTACGTCCTGATCCTCGGCGCCCTCGGGACGGCCGACGTCTTCTCTGCGCTGACAGAGGTGTCGATGGCGGAGGGGTTGGCCGGGCTCGCCGCAATTCAGCGCCCTCTACCGCTCCTGTATGTCGTGGTCGCCTTCGCGTTGCTCGCAACACTGGCCGGGACTGCGGGTCGACCGTTCTTGCGGGTTCACATCGTTGCAGCGCTTGTGCTGCTCGGCACGATCGGCGCCGGGCTTATCGGCTTCACCGGTCAGGTGGTGGTGATGAGCCTCATCGCAGGTGCCGTCGTTGTCGGTGACGCCATGGCGATCGCGGTGATCGCCCGATCCAATCCGGATAATCGCAAGCGCGCCCGGAGGGACTCGAACCCCCAACCGACCGGGT
>JBMTDJ010000154.1:0-2408 GCA_049431945.1 Candidatus Nanopelagicales bacterium
GCGGGTTGGAAGAGATCGAGGCCGAGGTGCACCGTCCGCTGCTCGCCCTCGAAGGTGTCACCGCGGTAGACATCGCGATCCTCGGCGTAGTGACCGGCGAGCACATCGAGCCCGTCCATGAGCGCGGCGACACCGGCGGAGTCGCGCGGATCACTGGATCCGGTCGACCAGTCGATCCACGCGCTGCGTCGCGCGGCGAGATCGAGCACTGGGTGGGCGGGGGCCGTGCGCAGGTGGTGGCGCACGTCTCGGGCCCGGGGGCTCGGGTCATAGCCGCAGGCCTCGCGGATGCGGCTGAGGGCGAGGTAGTCACTGGCCCGGTCGAGCTCGACGAGCAGGCGGGGCACGACATCCTGGCTGATGAGCAGATAGGCATTGTCGGGGTCAGCCGCACTCTGCTCGGCGGCATTGACGACGCTCATCACCAGGCGCATCCGCACGAGCACCCAGAGCACATCGAGCTCGATCGGTGTGAGCGGCCACTGCAGGTGATAGCCGCGCACGATCGGCACCGCCGCCCGCACAGGGTCGTCTGAGGTCGCGATCGCGTAGGCCACGGCGGTGGCAAGACCCACGATCCGCGGCGCCAGCACAAGGTCGCCGAAGTCAATGAGCCCGAGCCCATCATCGTCAACGATGATGTTGTTTTCGTTGGCGTCGTTGTGGATCGGCTGCGTGGCGAGCGTGGCGAGGATGGGCAGCGCACGCTGCTCGAACTCATCGAACGTGCGCTCGCATGCCTCTCTGACGTCTGCGTCGCTGATGGCCGAGAGCGACCGACGCAGATCCAATGCCTGCATCATGTTCCAGCGGAAGGGGCGCTGAAGGACGGCTGCCTCGTCGACCGTGACATCGAAGTCGCAGAGCAGCCGATCCACGCGCGCCACCAGCGCCCCCAGCGCCTCGGTCTGCGCCGGTGACGGGTCGATGGCGGACCACGGGGCACCGTCGAGCCACGACACCAGGCGCATCACGCGGCCGTCGGAGAGCGCCACGATCTCGCGGTGAAGGGGTTCGGGCGTGCGTAGGCCCGTGCCGCTCAGGTGACGCAGGGCCCGGTCCTGCAGTTCGAGCCACTCCCGATCGTCATCGGCGTAGACCTTGAGCACCATGGTCGCCCCGCCCGAGGTGATCTTGATGTTGAGATCGCGCTCGCCGGGGAGGGAATCGGTGCGGGCGTCGGAACCGACAAAATCGGCGAAGTGCTCGTCCACGCCGGCGAGGATGAGTGAGTCCATCGTCACTCCTCGCGCCCTCCGACCATGAGGTCCTGATTGAGTTCGTCCAGCGCCTTCATGCGCCCGAGCGAATCGTCGCCCACGGATTCGCTGATGCGGTGGATGAGGAGTTCGAGCACCCCCATGGCAGACACGAAAGAGTCGAACGGCGACGGAGAGGTCGTCTCGACGGTGATGACGGTCTTGGCGCTGTTGACCAGCGGCGAGAGCCAGGGGTCGGTGAGCAAGATGATGCGCGCCCCCATCTGAGCCGCGGCAACACCGAAGTCGATGGTGTCGCGCTGATAGCGACGGAAGTCAAGCGCGACGACGACATCATTGCGGCCCATATCCAGCAGGGCATTGCTTCGGTGGATCGGGATCTCCGACACGGCCGACACATGCGGACGCAGCATCTGAAGGTGCGTCGCGAAGTACACCCCCAGTGCGGTGGAGAAACGGCCTCCGATGACGTGGATACGCGATTTGGGATCGGTGAGCGCGCGCACCGCCTCGTCGACGACGTCGACCTTCAAACGCGCGAAGGAGGTCTCCAGAGCGCGGATGAAGATCCCCTCCGCGTGCACCTCATCGTGAAGCGGGGTTGTGCCGCGACGCTGGTCGTACATCTCCAAGGGCGAGGCCAGTCGCTGCGCGACCTCCTCACGCAGTGCCGCCTGGAACTGCGGCCAACCCGCGAAGCCGAGCTTGGCGACCAGTCGCAGTACGGTCGGCGGACTCACGGATGCCTTCGACGCCAGTGACGCGATGGAATCCAGGCCAGACATCGGATAGTCCGTGAGGATCACGCGCGCGACATTGCGCTCGCTGGCGGTGAGCGCGTCCATGCGCTCGAGGAGCTGCGCGGACAGGGGCTGGGTTTCGTGAATAGTTGCGTGCTCCACGCTCATGGGCCCATCCTTCCCGCTCGACGAGCCCCGCTGAGCCCAGACGCCACCACGCGATCAGCATGCCACCCATGACGGATTCGTTACAAGAAATCCCCGAAAAGCCCTTGACAGGAACAAGTCCAACATCAAGGCTGCCCGCATGCCAGACCTGTCGTTCACGGGCACCCTCCTCCCCGGGGCACGCGCGATCCTCGAGGAGCACCAGCGTGAGATGCCTCAGAAGAACGAGCTCTGCGGGGCCTTCTGGGTGACCCTGGCCCTGCGGGTCTTCGCCGGGGCC
>JBMTDJ010000155.1:0-2351 GCA_049431945.1 Candidatus Nanopelagicales bacterium
CGCATCTCCTGCAGGTAGGCGAGCGCCCACGAGCCGTTGCCTAGGCGGGCAAAGCCCGCGTCCGGGAGGGCGTCCGGAGGAAGTACCGAGCCGCCGTCCTCAGTGAAGCCCGAGGAATCGCCGACGAACGGCAGTCCTGCTGAGGGCCCGCGCGACGCCAGGAGGCGGATGCGGCCATCAGCGAGGCAGGCAGCACTCCATGGGAACGCCGTCCCCAGACCCGTCGGCATTGGCTGCTCCGCGAAGGTGAGGCCATCCGTTGAGACCGCGTAGACGACGGTATCGGTGGCGTTAGCCCACATCAGCCAATCGTCGCCGCAGTGCGCGACGGTCGGGTCGTACACCATCGTGCCTCGATTGAGGCGCGTTCCGGGATCGACAAGGAAGCGGATGCCGAGAGCAGAGCCGGGGCGAGAGGTAGCGGAGTAGATCTGGGATCGACCCGGCGAGCCCACCTGCTGCATCCAGAACAGTCGGATGCTTCCGTCCTCGAGAAGTACGGCACTCGGGTCAACACCATTCGCTCCCCCGGGGTTGGTGTCGAAGCCTTCGATCGCGAGGCGGTAAAAGGACCAGGTCTCGCCGTCGCGGACTCCCACCGCCATGGCGTTGTCCTGAGCCCAACTCACGAAATAGGCAAACAGGCGCCCATCGGGGAGAGCCAACAGATTCGGCACCCCGGCCTGGTCGGTGATGGAACTCGACGCAGCAAACGACGAGCCGTCTGCGGACGGGCTGACAGCCATGCCGGTCGCCCACGGCCCCATCCCACCGGCGTCTGGCGGGGCGGGCCGCTCCGTGCCGCGCGTCGCCGCGAAAGCGAGTGACGCGATCTCCTCGTCATTGCTCGGACTTGGCGATGGCGTCGGGCTGGGCGTGGGAGAGGGAGTCGGCCTAGCCTTCCGCACCCAGACGGGGCCCTTGCCCTTCTTCTTGGTGCATACGAAGATCCACTTGGCGGTCATCACCTTCTTGCCCACCTTCGCGCAGGACGCGCCCGGCTTGGGAGCGGCTGAGGCGGGCGCAATCACGCCGACGATCGCGCCTAGCGAGACGGCAATGACGAGGGCGATGACCATCGCGAAACTACGGCGCACCCCGCGAGCCTAGGGCTCCAGCACCCATCAATGCTCACGATTCTCGGCCCGTGCACGCGAGAGGCCCCCGGACAACGCCGGGGGCCTCCTCACGTGGCAGGTAGAGGATTCGAACCTCTGTAGCTTTCGCGACGGATTTACAGTCCGCTCCCATTGGCCGCTCGGGCAACCTGCCAAGGCGCACCATCGTAGACGCCCGGGGCGCCGTCGGCCGACGCCCCCCGCCTGGTGGAGGGAGGGCACGGTGACGCGACCGCTAACGCCGCACTGCGGCGACGGCGGCAAGGAGACTGTCGGCCACGGGCACGTCCGGTCCGAACGCGGACGTGGACACCGGGACCCCGATGAACGCCGCTCCGATATCGACGGCCGCGGCGTGGTCCCATGATGAGTCGCCGATCATCACCGTCGTCGAGACAGGCACTCCGAGACGTGTGGCAGCGACCACAAGCCCGGCTCCGGAGGGCTTGGCCGGGATATCCGGGTCGCGACCGACGATCACCTCGATGTCGACACCGTGGTGGCCGAGCACCTCGCGCGCGACGTCCACCGGCAGGAGGGTGACGACTGCACGCGGCAGCCCGTTGAGTGCCACCTCGAGTGACTCGAGTCCAGGCATCGCCAATGACTGTCCGATGGCCGCACGCTCGTGCGCCGCCACAGCCGACGACGCGTCGTGCCAGCGCGGGTCGCCTGTCAGGGATACGAGGATGGCCATCGTCGAGAGCGTCGGCGTATCCCAGTCGGCCTCGGGTACATCCGCGCCCGGCTGCTCCCCGACGAGCGCCGTGAGGTCGCGCAGCGCGGCCGCGTAGTCCGTGTAGGACTGCAGATCCACGAGCGTGCGATCGAGATCGAAGATGACGGCACTGACTTCTCGGGGGCCCGGCGCGGACATAGGTCCATAGTCCACAATGTGCCCATGGCAGACAACAGCTTCGACATCGTTTCCAAGCTCGATCGCGCAGAGATCGACAACGCCGTCAACCAGGCGTCCAAGGAGCTCGCGCAGCGCTTCGACTTCAAGGGGACCGGAGCCAAGGTCGAGTTCAAGGGCGAGATGACCATCGAACTCGAGGCCGAGACCGAGGATCGCGTGCGCGCGGCCCTTGAGGTCCTCAAGGAGAAGCTGGTCAAGCGTGGCATCAGCCTCAAGGTGCTCGGCGCTGGAGACCCACGGTCATCTGGTCGACTCCACAAGATCACCTGCCAGCTCAAGGAAGGCATCAACCAGGAGCAGGCCAAGAAGCTCGC
>JBMTDJ010000156.1:0-2325 GCA_049431945.1 Candidatus Nanopelagicales bacterium
GCACGTAGACTCCCGTAGCCGGTGGCTTTCCCACCCTGTTGACGCCTGCCCGCAGGCGCTTGCCGGGAGTGACGGTCGCCTGAGGGCCGTAGCTCAATTGGTAGAGTCCCGGTCTCCAAAACCGGTGGTTGGGGGTTCGAGTCCCTCCGGCCCTGCTCGACGCACGACAGCAGCACGCACCATCCGCACGTCCCGACCACGCATGACCGACCGACCGAAGTACCCGACCGAAGGCAGGCTCACGTGAGCAGCGAAGCGCGCAGCGACGCCGGGCTGTCCATTTTTGGGCGGCTGGCGCTCTTCCTGCGCCAGGTGGTCGCCGAGCTCCGCAAGGTCATCTGGCCCACCCGCAAGGAGTTGGTCACCTACACCATCGTGGTCATCGTCTTCGTCGCCGCCATGGCAGCGATCGTGGCCGTGTACGACTACGTCTTCACCCGAGGGGTGCTCTTCATCTTCGGATGAGCACCGAGGATGAGCACCGACCAGCAGGAGCCCTGACACCCGTGACCGACTTCCCCCCCACCGAGTCCGCTGACGCCCCGGCGCCGGCGCTCGTCTTCTCATCCGATGTCGCCGACGAGGCCGCTCCGGATGAGGTCGTCGTGGAGGTTGCCGACGAGCAGCCGGTTGTCGCCGAATTCGCCGTTGACGAGGCGGGTGACGTCGAGATCGAGCCGGTCGCTGAGGTCGCTGTCGATGAGTCGGGCGAGGCCGAGGTTGTCGAGGCCGAGTCCGTCGTTGCGGAGGTTGTCGAGGACGAGGAAGACCCCGTCGAGGCATTCCGCGAGCAGATGCGCATTGCCGCGGGCGAGTGGTTCGTCATCCATTCGTACGCCGGCTATGAGAATCGCGTGAAGTCCAATCTCGAGACCCGCATCACATCGCTCAACATGGAGGACTACATCTTCCAGGTCGAGGTGCCGATGGAGGAGGTCACCGAGATCAAGCAGGGCCAGCGCAAGCTCGTCCGGCGTACCAAGTTCCCCGGATACGTCCTGGTCCGCATGGATCTCACGGACGAGTCATGGGGAGCGGTCCGTCACACCCCCGGGGTGACAGGCTTCGTCGGCCACGGGCACCAGCCGTCGCCGCTGTCCTTGGACGAGGTCGTCGCGATCCTCGCTCCGACCCCCGAGCGCAAGCCTGGAGCGCCCGCTGCCGCGGGAGCGCCGGCCGGTGCGTCCCCAGCCGAGGTGCGTGTCGTCGACTTCTCGGTCGGCGATTCGGTCACCGTCGTCGACGGGCCCTTCGCGACGCTGCACGCCACCGTTTCCGAGATCAACATCGAGGCACAGAAAGTCACTGGCCTGGTCGAGATCTTCGGCCGAGAGACTCCCGTCGAACTGGCCTTCAGCCAGATCCAGAAGAACTGATCAGCGAGGACACCACCATGGCACCCAAGAAGAAGATCGCCGGCATGATCAAGTTGCAGATCCAGGCCGGCCAGGCGAACCCTGCGCCCCCGGTGGGTCCTGCCCTCGGCCAGCACGGCGTCAACATCATGGACTTCTGCAAGGCCTACAACGCGGCCACGGAGAACCAGCGCGGCCAGGTGATCCCCGTCGAGATCACCGTGTACGAGGACCGGTCCTTCGACTTCACCCTGAAGACCCCGCCGGCTTCCAAGCTCATCCTCAAGGCGGCGGGCCTCGACAAGGGCGCCGGCAATCCGCTCAAGCCCGTGGGCTCGATCACCCGCGCACAGGTCCGCGAGATTGCCGAGACCAAGATGCCGGACCTCAATGCCAACGACGTCGACGCCGCCATGAAGATCGTCGAGGGCACGGCTCGCCAGATGGGCGTCACCGTCAGCGAGTAATCAAGGTTTCCCACCGCGCCGCGGTGGGTGTGGGAGGGCCGAGCGCGGTCCGCCGACCACAACCTCCATCACGACAGGAGCAGCAATGAAGCGCAGCAAGGCGTACCGCCAGGCCATGGAGCTCATCGATCCCGAGCGCCTCTACGCGCCGGCAGCCGCGATGGCCATCGCCAAGCAGACGGCCAAGGCGAAGTTCGACCCGACCATCGAGGTCTCGATGCGTCTAGGGGTCGACCCCCGCAAGGCGGATCAGATGGTCCGCGGCACCGTGAACCTCCCGCATGGCACGGGCAAGACCGCCCGCGTCATCGTCTTCGCCGCCGGCGAGAAGGCCGAAGAAGCACGCGCAGCAGGTGCGGACGAGGTCGGCAGCGACGAATTGATCGAGCGCGTGGCCGGTGGCTGGACGGACTTCGATGCCGCCGTGTCGACGCCAGACCTCATGGGCAAGGTCGGCCGTCTCGGCAAGGTGCTCGGTCCCCGCGGCCTCATGCCCAACCCGA
>JBMTDJ010000157.1:0-2277 GCA_049431945.1 Candidatus Nanopelagicales bacterium
GCCATCGACGGTGAGCATCATCCGGCCGAGCGAGGCCCGCACCATGTTCTGCTCGGCCTCGACGGTCGCGCCCGACTTCGGCAGCAGGATCTGTCGCGCGGGCTCGCGCGCGGTGATGAGCCAACCGCCGAGCGCGGGAAGCCACGTGACGGGCTCGCGCTCGCGCAAAGCATCGAGCACGTGCTCGCGACCAGCGTCCTCGAGATCGGCCAGAGTG
The DNA here is from genome assembly GCA_049431945.1 of Candidatus Nanopelagicales bacterium. GTDB lineage: Bacteria > Actinomycetota > Actinomycetes > S36-B12 > S36-B12 > Mxb001. The sequence continues at coordinate 218 of JBMTDJ010000157.1, forward strand.
ACGGCAGCGCCGGCAGGGAATGCCTGCCGGCGCTGCGCGTCCTCCCGTTCGGAGACGACTCGTTGGTCGAGCATCAGCTCACGAGGTCGGCGATCGCGTCGACGTTCTCCTTCCTGCGACGCAGTGCACCGACGCCGATGCCGAGGACGAAGGCGACGAAGGGCAGCAGGATGAGCGCCCAGCCGAGCCCGGTGAGTTCGAACGCCCCGCAGCCCGATCCCGCATCACCGGGGCACACCGCAGGATCGGGTGCGGCACCGGAGAAGAGGTTGAAGCGCGCCATGAGCAGGTAGGCACCGAGCGCGAGACCGATGATCGCCAGGACCGGCGCGATGATCGTGTGCCAGATGCGCGTGTCCTCCTTGGTCCTGCGGAAGTACGCGATGACCGCGATGCTCACCAGGATCTCGACGATGACGATCGCGAGCACGGCCACAGCGGACGACCAGTAGAAGAGGTTGAGCACCGGATCCCAGCCCGCGGCGATGAAGATGATGACCACGATCGCCGTGATCACGGACGCAACGATTGAGCCGTTGCCCGGGGCACCGAAGCGGTTGGTGTGATCCAGGCGCTGCGTGAAGACGTCAGCGCGTCCCATCGCGAAGAAGTACCGAGCGAGGGAGTTCTGGAAGGCGAGCAGGCCGGCAAAGAGCGAGGTGAGCACCAGCCAACTCATGAGCGTCGCCATCCAGTCGCCGACGTACTCCGCGGCGATCGAGAAGAGCACCGCGGCGGGATCGAGCAGCGGGATGTCGTCGACCGTCGAGCGCGCGAGCGTCTCGTCGACCACCGTGGTCGAGCCGAGTGCCGTGACGACGGCGAAGGTCACGAAGGCGAAGATGATGCCGATGAGGATGATCGCGGTGTAGGTCGCGCGCGGCACGGTCTTCTTCGGGTCACGCGACTCCTCGCCGTAGATCGCCGTTGCCTCGAAGCCGATGTACGACGCGAAGGCGAAGGCGAGAGCGATGCCCGCCGTGCCCGCGATGCCGCCAGCGAGGACCGCTCCGGGCGAGAAGGACGCCGCGAAGTTCACTCCCTCCGGGCCACCCTTCGCGAAGACCGCGATCGCGGTGATGACCAGGGAGAGGAGCTCGAGGGTGAGGAGCACACCGAGCACCTTGGCGCCCACGTCGACCGAGAGGACAGAAAGGATAAGGACAAGCGCCCAGGCGATGAAGACCCACACCCACCACGGCCACTCGATGCCGAATTGCGCCGCCATCTGCCCGGCCATGACCGCGCCGAAGAAGCCGAAGATCGCGAGCTGGATCGCGAGGTAGGCGACGAGTGAGACGAAAGCCGAGCCGACGCCGGTGTTGATGCCGAGCCCGCGGCCGACGTAGGCGAAGAACGCGCCGGCGTTCGTCACGTGCTGGCTCATCGCCGAGTAGCCGACACTGAAGAGCAGCAGGATGATCGCCACGGCGAGGTAAGCACCGGGCACGCCGGCGCCGTTGCCGAGCACGGTGGCGACGGGCACCGCGCCGGTCATACCCACAAGGGGCGCGGCCGCCGCGACGACGAAGAAGACGATCCCGATGACGCCGATTCGGCCCTTGCGCAGGGACGTATCGGGAGTCTCGGGGGGAGCCGGCTGCAGATCCGCCATGAGTTGAACCCTCCGGTCAGGGGGCCGGGTCATACGGCCCCGAATGAACGTGAGGGTGGCGCATACCCGTGGGTAGGTCAAGCACATTTCGGCAATTCGTGCGGGCCCGAACGATCTCCCGATAGCCTCTTTCCGTGGCCGGCTTCCTCCCTCCCTACACCCCAGATGGCGGCACGGCCCTGGTGCCCGAGATGCCCTGGCACTACTCCGGCACGCTGCTCACTGTCGAGTACCGCACAGACGTGGACCGTGTCCGAGCACTGCTCCCGGACGACATCGACCTCGCTCCGGAGGACCCCGGGGCGGTCGCCTTCATCTGGGCGGACTGGCAGTCGTGCAGCGCCGAAGGCCGTGAACTTCTCGATCCCTCGCGCTCGCAATATCTCGAGACTTTCGCCGTTGTGCGCTGCTCCTACCGGGGTACGACGTACAGCAGATGCGTGCT
>JBMTDJ010000158.1:0-2260 GCA_049431945.1 Candidatus Nanopelagicales bacterium
TGGGAGACATCGTCGGGCCCGCGATCGTCGGCATCGCGTACGTCTATGACGCGTCAACGCCGGGTGCTGCATCGCTGGAAGTCGTCGCCGTGCTGTACGTCCTTGCGGCGCTGGTGCTCCCCCTGGTGCCGATCCCGTCGCGAAGTGCCGATGAGCTCGCCGGACCGAGGCCGACACTGCGCAGCTCGGTGCGGGATCTCGGCATTTTCTGGCGCTCCGTCGCTCTGCGGCGATCCACGATCATCAGCACCCTCGCCTTCATCGGCATCGCGGGGCTTGTCATCGGCGCCCCGCTCATGGGCCAGGACCTTGCCGGCGACGCGGGAATCGGGGCTCTGCTTCTCGCGGTGGTGGCCGGAGGCGCGCTCATCGGGTCGGTTGTCTATGCGCGTAGTCCGATCCGCCGCATCGGTCCGGGCACCGTCGTCGTGGTGACGACCGTGGGGTTGGGAGTTGCCTTCGCGGCCTTGGCCATCGTGCCGAGCATGGCGATCGCCTTCGTCGTTGCGGCCATCCTCGGCTTCCTGGAGGCGCCGCAACTCACCGGAGTCCTGCAGGTGCGCGATCGCGAGGCTCCCCAGCACGTGCGCTCACTCGTCTTCGTTGCCGCGACATCACTCAAGACCGGGGCGTTCGCGCTCGGCTCCGTGATCGCGGCGGCTCTCGTTGAATGGGGTTGGCGCGTCCTGCTCGCCGGCAGTGCCGTCATCGAGATCCTCGCGGTGGTTCTGGGCCTCCTGATCGCGGGGCACCGCCCCGCGCTCTATCGTGGAACCCCGCCCGACGAGGTCCTGAGTGAGGGATGAGATGACGCAGATCGATCGCACCCGGCTGCAGGCGCAGCTCGAGGAGGAGCGGGCCACCTACGCCACGCGATCCCCCCGGTCTCGGGAGCTCTACGAGCAGGCTGACCATCTCTTCGGCCGGGTGCCGATGACCTGGATGAACAAATGGGCGGGTGGCTACCCGCTCTATCTGGCGACCGCCCACGGCAATCGCATCACGGACGTGGACGGCAATGAGTACATCGACTTTGCGCTCGGTGATACCGGCGCGATGGCCGGGCACTCACCCGAGGCCACGGTCAAGGCCGTCCAGGAGCGCATCGGGGTGGAGGGCGGAATCACCACGATGATGCCGAGCGCGGATGCCGAGTGGGTGGCAGCAGATCTCACCCGCAGATTCGGCCTGCCCCTGTGGTCGTTCTCGCTTACCGCGACGGACGCCAATCGCTGGGCGTTGCGGCTGGCTCGCATGGTGACGGGGCGTCCCAAGGTCGCCGCATTCTCCTACTGCTACCACGGCTCCGTCGACGAGACGTTCGTGCAGATGGGCGCGGATGGCGCGACCGAGTTGCGCCGCGGCAACGTGGGTGCGCCGTCGCCGATCGCCGACACCACCCGAGCCGTGGAATTCAACGACCTCGACTCCGTCGAACGCGCGCTGGCTCATGGCGACGTGGCTGTCCTCATCACTGAGCCTGCACTCACCAACATCGGCATCGTCCTGCCGGAGCCTGGATTCCTCGAGGGGGTCGCCGCCCTGTGCAAGAAGTACGGCACCCTGCTGCTCATCGACGAAACCCACACCATTTCCGCGGGTCCCGGGGGATGCACGCGAGCGTGGGGACTCGAGCCCGACATCCTCGTCATCGGCAAGAGCATCGGTGGAGGTATCCCTTCGGGTGCCTATGGCATCACCGAGCGCATCGCAGAGATGGTCACCGAGCATCCCGATGCTGACCTCATCGACGTCGGTGGCGTCGGCGGCACGCTCGCCGGCAACGTCCTGTCGACCGCCGCCATGCGCGCCACCCTGGGAGACGTGCTCACCGACGCCGCCTTCGAGCACATGATCACGCTCGCGACACGCTTCACCGAAGGTGTGGTCGCCGCTCTCGAGCAGTACGACGTGCCGTGGTCGATCAGCCAACTCGGGGCACGTGCGGAGTACCGCTTCGCCCGTCCCGCCCCGCGCACCGGTACGGAGTCAGCACATGCCGAGGACGATCACCTCGATGAGTACCTCCACCTCTTCATGGCCAACCGGGGAGTGCTCATGACGCCCTTCCACAACATGGCCCTCATGTGCCCGACGACCACTGCCGTGGACGTGGACCTGCACACCACCCTCTTCGCCGAAGCCGTCCGCCGACTGGTCGCCTAATGCTCCCGCCCTTCGATCTGTCGGGTCGCGTCGCGCTCGTGACGGGCGCAGGCAGCGAGACGGGGATTGGCTTCGCGACCGCACGACTGTTGGC
>JBMTDJ010000159.1:0-2259 GCA_049431945.1 Candidatus Nanopelagicales bacterium
CCATCTGCCTGCAGCTGCTTCACCAGTTCGGCGTTGTCAATGCCGGGCTTGCGCATGAGCGTGATCGATAGATCCGGATCGGGGCCCACCTCCCAGCCGCGCTCTGCGGCCATGTCGTGCAGGCGCTGGGCAAACTCAATATTGCGCGCGATGGTCTCCCGGAACTTCTCCGCGCCGTGCACCCGGAAGGCGAGCCAGAGTTTGAGTGCGCGCAGGGGCCGGGAGTACTCGAGGGTCACGTCAACGGCATTGCGGGTGCCGGGGATGTACGACGTCTCGTGGCCGAAAGCTGCGGCGAGACCCGACTCATCGCGCACCATGACCACACCGCACGCCTTCGGCACGAACATCCACTTGTGCGCGTCGACGGTGACGGAGTCCGCACGCTCGAGCCCCCGGAAGCGCTCGGGGATGACCGAGGCGGCGGGCAGGCCGTACGCCCCATCGACATGCATCCAGACACCGTGCTCAGCGCAGATGTCGGCGATCGTGTCGAGCGGATCAATCGCCCCGGTAAGCGTCGTCCCTGCCGTACCCACGACGGCCATCGGCGTCCGCCCGGCGGCGATGTCGGCCTCGATCATCTCCGCGAGTGCATCGGGGCGCATGCGGCGGTGCTCGTCGATAGGCACGGCGCGGAGATTGTCGGAGCCGATGCCGAGGAGCTCGATTGCGCGAGTGATCGAGTAGTGCGCATCGGAGGAGCAGTAGACGGTTGCGCCGGGGGTCTCGCCGCTTCGCCGCGATCCGGGGAAGGCACGCTCACGAGCCGCTGCAAGCGCCGTGACGTTGGAGACCGTGCCGCCCGAGGTGAAGGAGCCACCCGCGGCAGGGAATCCGACGAATTCGGCAGTCCAGCGCAGGGCCTGTGCCTCGATGAGTGTCGCCGCTCCGGCATGAAGGGCGAGGTTGGGGTCGTAGGAGTGCGCCAGCAGGTCGGCGAGTGCGCCGATCTCCAGCCCCGATGAGCCGATGTAGGCGAGATATCGCGGCCGTGCCTGAGCTAGGGACTGATCGAGTGCCTCGGCCGCCTCATCGAGCGCCTCGACGACATCGACGCCCGACTCGGGCAGCGGCAGATCGAGCGTGGCGAGGAGTTCCGGCGAGATCGGCGGCTCGATGTCGCGGGCAGTGTCGAACTCCTCCCAGGCCGCGGCGACGAGATCGCGGGTGTGATCGAGGGCGCGCTCGCGCTCGAGCTTCACGCCGTCACCATCATGAAGCGCCGATCGACTTGCGGTAGTCCATGAGGTCCTTGGTGCGGTTGACCCCGACGACACCCACGACCTCGTCGTCGCGCAGGTATTCCACGATGCAGTCCCCGCTCCACTCCCCGTCGACAAGCGTCGCCTCGCCGATGCCGGGCAGGCCATAGGACTGCAGGCCGATGTCGTACTGGTCGCTCCAGAACGCCGGCATCGGCCGGAAGTCACCGGTCGGCGTCTCTGCGTTGAGCAGCGCGCCGAGAGTCTGGCCCGCTCGCTTGCCAGTCTCGGTGGGCAGGTTCCAGTGCTCGATACGCCGCGGCACGTCGTCGAATCGGGGATTGGGGAAGCGTGCGATGTCACCCACCGCGACGACCGGCACATCGGTGCCGAGCACCTGCATGAGGTTGTCCGTGAGCACGCCATCGGCGAGGTCGAGGTCGTTGCCGTGCAACCACTCGACGTTGGGCACACTGCCGACCGCCTCGATGACGACGTCGGCGGAGAGCCGTGTGCCGTCCGCGAGGGTGACGCCATCGGCGTGGAATTCCTGCACACCCTGACCTAGGTGGAAGGTCACGCCATGCGCCTCGTGATGGGCCTTCATGGCCGCACCGAGCTGCGCGCCCAGCGGACGCATCATCGGCTCGGCGTCGTACGCCGTCACCGTGACCTCGCAGCCGAGTTGACGGGCGGTGGCGGCGACCTCACAGCCGATGAAGCCGGCGCCGATGACGAGCAGCGACACACCGGGAGCGAGTCTGGAGCGCAGGGCGAGGGCGTCGTCTGCGGTGCGCAGCACCTGAGGCTGGGGGCCAGGAACGGGCAGGTGACGGGGCCGGATGCCGCTGGCGATCACCAGGCCGTCAAAGGTGTACGCCGCGTCGTCCACGTAGACCACCCGTGACTGCAGGGAGCAGCCGGTGGCAGCGGCGCCGAGGCGCCAGTCGATGTCATCGTGCTTGCGGCGGAAGTGCAGGCCCTCGACCTCGACGCCGCCCTTGAGGGATTCCTTGGACAGCGGGGGTCGGTTGTAGGGCAGGTGCGGCTCGTC
>JBMTDJ010000160.1:0-2226 GCA_049431945.1 Candidatus Nanopelagicales bacterium
CGTAGCGGAACGAGAACGCCTCGGTGGTCTCGCCGAAGGACCAGCCGGCTTCGAAGGCCGCGATGTTGGCGGCCAGGATCTCGGGCTTCTTTTCGAACTTCGCCCGGAGGTAGTCGATGGTGCCCTCGGTCGGCCGGCTGTAAAGCCAGCAGAGCAGGCCCAGGGCGAACATGTTCTTGGCGCGCTCGGCATCCTTCTTGGAGATCTCGAAGCCCGATAGCGCCTCTACCGTCATCGAGGTGAGGGCCATGTCGTGGACCGCGAACGCGTCAAGTGATCCGTCCTCCAGCGGATTGGCGGTATAGCCAACCTTCTCGAGATTGCGCTTGGTGAATTCGTCGGTGTTGATGATCAGGTCGCAGCCGGGGCGCAGGTCGCCAACGTTGGCCTTGAGAGCGGCGGGGTTCATGGCGACGAGTACGTCCGGGCGGTCGCCCGGTGTCATGATGTCGTGGTCGGCAAAGTGGAGCTGGAACGCCGAGACACCTGCCAGGGTGCCGGCGGGGGCGCGAATCTCGGCGGGGAAGTCGGGCAGGGTCGACAGGTCGTTGCCCAGTCCGGCTGTCTCCGAAGTGAAGCGATCCCCGGTGAGCTGCATGCCGTCACCGGAGTCGCCAGCGAACCTGATGACCACGCGACCGAGGGGGACGACCGACTTGGTCTGGGCGCTCACGTTCACCTCTTCATATGCGGGTTCGGCCCCCATTGTCCACCCGTAGGCCTCTGAACGCAGGAGGCCCGGTGCCGACGCGCGGGACGGTCGGATTCCACCCCGGCACCATTACGCTGCCGGGGTGGCAGGGGAAGGTCGGATCTACGCCGTGGCGGGCCAGGAGCCGGGGAGCCCCGGCATCCAGATCCACGTGCGCGACCTAGGACTTGCCTGCTGCGCCGTTGAGTTCGCCGCCGCCATCGGCCGGGGGATGCTCGTCCCCGCGGAGCCCGATCCCGACGCCTTGAGTGTGCTCATCGTCTCGGGCACCGTGACTGATGCTCTCGCCCCACAGGTGCTCGCGGTCTGGGAGGAGCTGCCGGAGCCCAAGGCCGCCATGTCGTTCGGTGCCTGCAGCAATTCCGGGGGCCCCTACTGGGACTCCTACGCCGTGACCAAGGGCGTCGACCGGGTCATCCCCGTGACGACGTACGTCCCCGGTTGCCCGCCCCGACCTGAGGCACTCATCGACGCCCTGCGGTCGCTGGAGGTGGGGCAATGACCGGGACGATCGGCTCGCCTAGCGAGCCGGAAGCGTGGGACGACTGGGCAGCCGATGTGGGCCGTCATGTCGCGGACGGCTTCTCGCACCTGGATCTTCTCACCGCCGTCGACCGGGTCAGGACCGGCGAGATCGAGGTCGTGATCCACCTGCAGCGACGCACAGCCGAGGGCGCCCTCGAGGATGCGTGGGGGCGCACGCTGCTTGCTCGGCAGGCGCCCGTGCTGCCGTCCGTCGTCGCCGTGCTTCCATCCGCCGGCTGGCACGAGCGCGAGATCGCCGAGATGTTCGGCGTCGAGGTCGACGGCCACCCGGACCTCCAGCCGCTGCTGCTGCACGGCGCAGACGGACCGCCGCCCCTGCTCAAGGACACCCCGCTCGTCGCTCGCGTGGAGACTCCTTGGCCCGGGCAGGCCGAGGGGGCGCGCGCCAAGACCCCCGGCGTACCGCCCGAGTGGAGGGACGCGACGTGAGCGAGATCCCCCAGCAGGCGCGAGGTGCCATCGCCCTCGACGCTGCGGCATGCACATCATGCATGCTCTGCGTCAAGGAGTGCCCGGACTGGTGCATTCACATCGAGAGCCACACCGAGGAAGTGAGTGAGCCCGGTGCGCGCCGCCCGCGTTCCGTGGCGGTCCTCGATGCCTTTGTCATCGACTGGGCGCTGTGCATGTACTGCGGGATCTGCGTCGAAGTATGCCCGTTCGACGCACTCCACTGGGTGCCGACGTACGCCTATCCCGCTGCAGGGCAGGCGGATCTGTGTCATGGCATCGGGCGCCTCGAGGAGTTTGGCCCTAGCGGTAGTTGACGAACTGCACCGGGAAGTCCAGGTCGGCGTCCTTCACCAGGGCGATGACCTCCTGGAGGTCGTCACGGCTGGAGCTCGACACGCGAAGTTCCTCGCCCTGGACCTGCGTCTTGACCTTCTTGGGGCCCTCGTCGCGGATGAGTTTGGCGAGCTTCTTGGCCTGCTCCTGGTTGATGCCTTCCTTGAGCTGGCAGGTGATCT
>JBMTDJ010000161.1:0-2057 GCA_049431945.1 Candidatus Nanopelagicales bacterium
CGAGGCGGATCCAACGCACCTCGCCGATCGTGTCGACGATGCGGTCTCCGGTGAATCGTCCGATCGTCATCGCGGTCGTGAGGGCGACGTACGCCAGACCGATCCACAGTCCCTCAGACTCGGTGATGGAGGTGAGATAGATCGAGCCCCAGCGCACAGGCACGTCCTCCACGAGGATCGCCGCCATGATGAAGGCGGCGAGAAGCGCTCCACCGCTGGCGAGCATCACCTTGAGGGCGCGTCCTCGACTGAGGTGATGCGTCACATCGTCGCCGTGATCATTGCGCGCCTGCTCCCCCTCGGGGACGGCGCCCGTGCCCGCGGCCCACACCGCGACGAGGGCCGCCGCCGCGAGGACAGCGATGACGGTGAGGAAGGGCCCGAGCGCGATGCCGAGGAGGATGCCCAGCGCACCCAGACCACTGCCGATGATGCTGCCCAGCGACCACCAGGCATGGAAGCCGTTGATGATCGAGCGGCCGTAGACGCGCTCGACCTCCAGTGCCCGGGTGTTCATCGCCGAGTCCATGACCGCATCCGCCGCGAGCAGCAGGGCAAGGGCCAGCGCAAAGACGACCGGCAGCCCTGCCCACCCGAGCAGGATGAGTGGTGGCAAGGACAGGAGTCCAGCCGCGGATGCGACGGGCACAGCGCCCCAACGGTGAATCAAGGGGGCGGCAAGCGGACCCACGAGGAGGCCGCCCATCGTCCCCACCGCCAGCACCACCCCGAGGCCCGCATCATCGAGCCCCAGGGATGCCTGGATCTCTGCCAGCCTCGGGACGAAGGTGAATCCGACGATGCCGTTGACGGCGAAGAACGCCGTCGCTCCCGCTCGGGAGTGCTGAAGGGGTGTCACCTGACGGCCTGGCGCATGCGCGCCACCGCGACCGAGATGTTGTCCGGCACTGTCGCGAGATTGAGCCGCACGAAGCCAGCTCCCTCGCGCCCGAAGTCCAGGCCCGGGCTGAGGGCGACCCGCCCCTGCTCGAGGAACGTCTCTGAGGGGCTGTCGCCGAGGCCGAGGCCCCGGCAGTCGAGCCAGGCGAGGTAGGTCGCGTCCGGGATCTCGAAACCGACCTCGGGGAGCTGCTCGGCGAGCAGCGACTTCAGCAGGCTGGCGTTCGACGCCAGCGTCTCGCGCGTGCCGTCGAGCCACGCGTCGTCATCGCGGAAGGCAGCGATGGTGGCGATGACGCCGAGGTGGCCGGCGGAGTAGGTGATCTCCATGGGGATGCTCTCCGCGAGCTTCTGGACCGTGTCGGCTGAACCACCGATCACCTGGGCGCACTTCAGACCCGCGAGGTTGAAGGCCTTCGATGCCGAGACCAGGGCGATGTCGGGGCCCGTGAGGTCCTCTCCGAGGCTGAGGTAGGGCGTCATGTGCACGCCGGGCATGGTGAGAGGGGCCCAGATCTCGTCCGAGATCACCGTGACACCGTGGCGCCGCGCCATCACGGCAATCTGCTCAAGTTGAGCGAGCGACCACACGTGTCCGGTGGGGTTGTGCGGATTGCCGAGTAGGAAGCTTGTCACGTCGGGGCGAGCGAAGGCGCCCTCAAGGCCGCCCATGTCGAGGCCTTCGGCCGTGAGCGGTACCTGCACCAGGTCGCGTCCCACCACATCGGTGACAACTCGGAAGAACGGAGGGTACGCCGGAGGCGTGATGACCACGGCCCCTTCCGTCATGCGTCGGATCGTCTCCGCTATGGCGACGAGCCCATCGCCGAGCACCATCACCCGGTCGGGCGCAGGCGCCCAACCGAAGCGACGCTCCCAGAACTGGCTCAGCGCATCGGGGAGTTCCCCGGTCCAGCGATAGCCGGTGTCAGATCGATCGACCGCGTCATGAAGCGCAACGGAAATGGCAGGCGACAGCGGGAAGTCCATCTCGGCAACCCAGAGTGGGAGGACATCGGCGGGGAAGGCGCCCCACTTAGCGCTGGTACGAGGAGGACGCGTGAACTCCGAGTTGGTCACGCCGCGAGCCTAACGCTGTGCACATGCAAAGAGATCGGAAGAGCACACGTCTGAACTCCAGTCACTCGCTAGAATCG
>JBMTDJ010000162.1:0-2051 GCA_049431945.1 Candidatus Nanopelagicales bacterium
TGCGCAAGCCCGGCATTGACAACGCCGAACTGGTGAAGCAGCTGCAGGCAGATGGACGCGTCTACATCTCCCACGCTGTCGTGGACGGTGAGACCTGGCTGCGGCCCTGCTTCACCAACGTGCGCACAACAATGTCTGACGTCGACGTACTCATGCAGGTCGCCGACGAGGTCAGTCGCGATTAGCACACTGCGCATCGGCCCACTCGTGACGATGGGCCCCGGATGATCTGCGGGCCGAGGACCTGGATGGTGATCCCATCGGTGGAGTATCGCGATGGCACGGACGGGCCCCCTTGTCACTGCGGATCCCATGCGGATCCCCAGCGATAGGTCTACGTGTCACATGCGCACGCCACAAGGCAATCGGTCAGCATGCGCCGGTCATCACGCGGGTAGGTCCACCGTGAGCCAGGTGTGATGCGAGCGACGCTCGAGTGCGGCCCGTCCGTGACTAAGTTGACGGAGCACATCGCTTCCGAGCCCCGATGCATCCCCGCTCGGACCGCTCCCGTCATCCATGATCTGCACGCGCAGCGAGTCGGGGCCGACTCCCACGGTGACGGTTACTGTCGTCGCTCCTCCGTGGCGGAAGGCATTCGCGAGCCCCTCCTCGACCACGGCAATGACATCGGTCCGCTGCAATTGGCTGGCCGGCACCTCGGAGGCGTCGAGGGTGATGTCGATGATCGAGGACCATCCCCGCAGCACGTCATCCAGGCTCGCCCGAGTCGGTTGTGCCGCTTGCTCGAGCGCCGACGTCGCTTCGCTGAGGGCACGGGCTACGGCGTCATGATCGCCAGCGCGTGCCGCGCGTTCCAGCTCCGCGGCGCAGACGACCAGTCTTGTCTGCACCCGCCCGTGCAAGGCGCGAGCCAGATCATCCACCGCATCGGCCATCTCTCTCTGCAGAGCCCTGGCGCGAAGCTCCTCGGAGTCCACATCGCGCTCCATTGCCTCAATGAGCCCCTCGCGTGCCTGCCGGGTCGCGTCGAAGATGGACGTGACGACGATGTAGACGAGCGAGATGCCGACGTTGGCGAGCACATCGCCGGCATTGATCGGCATGGGCGACAGGCCTTCGGCAAACCACACGTTCATCGCCAACGCACCCACGACGCCGGCGGCGTACACGGCGCGATCCCATCTCGGCCAGCGCCGACCCACGCGGTCGACGGCGAGGAGGAAGAGGTAGAGCGCGACGACGTATCCCAGGCTGGCCAGCGGTCCCACGACACCGCCGAAGTTGCGCACCGACTCCGCGGTCGTCTGCGTCGAGACCAGGAGTGCCGTCGCGAGCGGAGGCATCCGCGGGTGCTCCCACCACTGGCGCAGGATTCCGCCGAGCCGAGGCGAGGGGTACGCCTCGCCCGCCTGCTCATGCAATTCGTGACTGAGCGGACGCACGAGATCGGTCGCCGCGCTGCGGACGACGTCGGCCGCCGAACTGATCCGTACTGTGGCGAGCTGCTCGCGCGTGGCGGCAAGGACATCATCAACCGACGCGACCAGTGCCTCGCGAAGGCGCAGGGCCTCCTCGGACTCGCGCAGTCGCTCGACCTCCGCCGTCACCATCTCATCGAGGAGTTCGCGGCGTCGCGTGTGGAAGCGATCGGAGCTATCGAGCAGGAGGCTGATCGCAATTCCCCACGCGATGGCGAGAGCGCCCGAACTGAGCAGTCGAGCTGGCCAGCCGATGCCGGAGGGCGTCGCGGCCGTCGCATCCAGCCACTGGACGGCACCGAAGTAGATCGCACCATTGACGGCGTAATACATCAGGAACGGGGCCAGACCCACCGGCTCTAAGCGCCGATCAGGCATGAGCACTCGGAACCCAACGACAGCCCACAGCGCCGCGACCAGGCCAGCGACCACGACCGCGGTCAGCGACCTGCTCAGGACACTCGGATCAAGGGGGTGCGGCCCCACGGAGTATCCGCCGAGCGTGCCCCCCGTCGCGATGATCGCGACCGAGATGAGCACATTGCCGCCCACGACCGACTGCCAGGTGATCGCGCGCGGTCCACGCATCCGGATCCACCACGGCGGCTG